>JAITIC010000197.1 GCA_031279635.1 Treponema sp.
TCGGAGTATGCGATTTAAGGGATGAGGCAAGGATACGGAAGAAAGGGGATTTTAGGCGGCGGATAAAAATATAAAAAAAAGAAAAAAAATGATGTTCAATTTTTGAACAACTTGCGGAACTGGGGAAAATGAGCCTCCGCGGGGCAAGCCCCGCGGTATCTTAAGCGTTGCATTAGTTCGATCGGAGGCTCGTTCGATAGGAAGTTTATTATACCCTCCCCCGCGCAAGCGGGTTCTTTGGTTTAATACCAATTTCCTGTAAGCGGTACTTTATCTGAGCCGCGGCAAGCCTGGCAAGCGCAGCTTGCCTTAGGGTATTAAACCAGACTTTCGAATCAACGTTAAAACCGGCTTGTCAAAAGACCTGCTCCGTTACCGTTGCCTGCCGTACCCGGCCGGCGGCAAGGCCCCAGCGGCGGTTCACCCAGGCGGAAAAGGCTGCGGCTTCCGCGGCGAAGACTTCGGCAAGGACGGGGCGGACGCCGGTAACGGGGTCTTTTTCGGGGAGGGCCGCCCTGCGCCGGGGGGAGGTTTCAAGGCGGGAGGGGAGGATTTCGCCGAAGTAGCGGCTTGCCTGAGAAACGGGCTGCTGCAAAATGTGCGCCATGAATTCGTTTACCATAAGATACTCGTCCGCAATGTCGTAATGCTGGTAATCAAAATACGAAGTGATGAAACGTTTCGCCGGCGGGATCAGATTCTCCCAGCGCTCACGGCTGAAGGCGCGGAAGTCCGCGTCAATAAAAAACAGGCCGTGGAATGCCTCGTGAACGATGAACATGGAGCGGAGATACGACGGTGATGATTCCCGCGATATGGAGATGATCCCGCCCCCGCCGCCTGATATGCCGCCGCCGCCGGAACGGATGATCCCGTTATCAAGGAGTATCCGCTCAAGCTCCCGTTCTTCGGGCAGCAGGGGAAAGTTTAAGGCGCGGGCGGCTTCAAAAAAGCGGGCAAGGTCTTCGGAGCGGTAGTCATGGGCGTTCCAGCCGTGCAGATCGGCGATTTCTCCGTCGGAGGCAAGCCGGCCGCGAAAGCCCGCTTTCTCGGTAAAAAAGGCGAGCCGTTTGAACAGCCGGTCCTGTACGGCGTAATCGGCCGTGTCGAAAATCAAAAGCGAAGGGAACTGTTCCCAGCGGAACAACTCGTAACGGTTGTCGCGCCATTGTTCTTCAGGCCAGGCGAGGATTAGGCCGGGGTCCGCCGTAATCGGCGCGGGAAGGGGCGGCGGCGCGATATAACGCAGCTGAAACGCCTTGATGCGGTCTCCTGAAACGATTATCGGCCCGGCCCCAGGCGGGAAAAGGCCCGCGGGAATGCGCAGTTCCGCCGCGTAAGGAGAAGCCTCAAAGCGCAGGTTCCCCGCGGCGGCCGCGGCTTCCCGCCCCGGTAACAGTTCGACCGATAGTTCCGGCAGCGGGCCGGAACTTCCCGCTGCGGCAAAGACGGCAGGCGGATCAATCACGAAACTCCGCGGGACGGCCTCTTGAGCGCCGGACCGCCGGTACACAAAGGGACTGGTAAAACAGTGTCCGGCGCCGTTTTCATCCGCCTGATAATAACCGAACCAGCGTTCTTTTATTTCCAGTGAACGGATCTGAAAACGGGGAAGATCCTTCCCTTCCGGCGGATTTTTTTTCGCGCCGGACTCTACGGCCGAAAAGTATACATTGAAACTTCCTGAAAAAGAATCGCCTGTTGGCACGGCGTAATGAATGACTCTGGCGGCGCCTGCGGCCTCGCCGCTGTCTGTTCCGAGAAACGACAAATCCATCGGCAGGGCCCAGGAATCGCCGCCCGTTTCCAGCACAAGCTGGTACTGTTCCGCTATTTCCTTTGAAGGCGGAACGGAAAAATCATATTCGATTTCAAGGGATGAAAGGGGCGGAGTAAACAGAAGTGTATCAAAACGGTATTCGAGTTTTTCCGGTTTGGCAAAATCAATAATCCCCCCGGCGGCGTTCCGGCTTAAAGCGGCAAGGGCGGCGCTTGTCCCCCGGACGGGAAACTGTACCGGATGTGTCCCGCCGCAGGATACAAAGAAAATCGAAAAAAGAAAGAGAAACCGCGTTAGCGGAAATAAAAAACGCCTGCACCGGGAAAGCATGGGACCTGTTTTACAGCACGATAACGCCCCTGGCGATTAGTTTTGCCAGGGCAAACCTTCGTTGCATAGTCATATCCGGATCGGCGCCAAGGAAGTTTTCAAATTCCGCCGGAAAAGATTCGGGCAGTACCGGCAATTCCAGTACCCGTTTGTAATAGGCCCGGTGCGAAGGCTCAAAATGCCGGTTGATACAGAACAGGGTAAGGCAGGCCATCTTGATAAAACCGGCCGAGGAGATAAGGTAGTGAAACTCGTCTTTTTGGAAGCTCGCCGCCCCCATGTCAGAAAGAAAATGTTCCATTTTTGACTGGGCCGCGCCGCGCATTTCTATCCAGAACTGATCCCCGGGATTTTCAAGGCGCCTGCGGATTCCGTAAATCCAGTTGTTACGCGAAAAAACAATTTCTCCGTTAACGAGCCGGTAAAAACCGTAGGTTCCTGAATCTTTAAGCAGCCACAGGAATTCCTGTTTGGTATCGGCGATGGAAACCAGTCCCTCTGTTTTTTCGGTGAATTTATATTCCAGGCGCACAGGAATATCGCCGATGAGAAAACGATCCTTCTGGTTGTGGTCTGAACTTTCAAAGGCCGCCACATCAGCGCCATAGAGCCTGCAGCGCTCTTCCGCGCCGGGAATGGAGGCCGAACAAAACACGTCCAGGATCAAGGCAAAATAGGGATCAAGCGTATCCGGCAGGGCCGCCTCGTTCACCGTTATACATTCAACGCTGGGCCATTTGGAAAGGGTTTTCGAGAAACGCTCCACCAGCATTTTGGTCTTATATTTCATAACGATTCCTCTTATACTATCACATGAGCCTGTTCCAAAACTAATTGACTGTGCGCCCACATTGCCGGCATGGCCGGGAGCACGGTTTTGGACCAGGCTCTTGCGGTTTCTCCGGCTTTCAGCCTTGCGAAACTGCGGATTTTAAGGCTGCTGTTCCAAAACTTCAGTTTTGGAACAGCCTCATAATAACATGGAATGGTGATTTTGAAAATCCATCGGGAAGGCCCGGCGATAAGGCTCCTCATCCTCATACCGCACCGGGACGTGCGGCCGCCCCTGCGTTCTTACAGCGCCTCTTTATTCGCCTCCGGTTTCTGCGGCGCGTGGTCCTTTCCCTGGGCCGCGCCCCTGGCGATTCTTTCCCGTCCCTTCAGCGCCGGGGAATTGAAACACTGCGCCGGAGCCTTGCGGGAGCAAAGCCTCTCTGCGGGCAGGGACGGAAAAATCAAAACCGGCCCCGTCTCCCGCGCCGCCTTCCCCGAAAATGTCCTTGGAAACGCCGCGGTATTCGGCCCGTCGCTGGACATCTCGCTGCCGGACGGAACCTTTACGCCTGAGGCCGCCGCAAAAATCACATACCGTTTCTCGCCGCTGGTACTGGGGGCTGCCCTGACGCGCAGTTCCGAAAAGACCGCTCCTGAAGCGCCGGCCGTCTCCTTCAGGGCGGCGGCGCTGGCAAACATGGTCTACCGGCCCCTTGCGGCGGGCGGCGCTTCAGATCCCTCCCCTGAAGGCGGCTATTCGTTTGAATGGCGAATCGGGGAATCCCGCTGGCTTCCCCCGGTCAGGAAAAGAGGCTGAGTCATGGAAAATTGGTTTCGCGTAACAGACGGCATGATTCACGTCAATATCAAGGCCATACCGGGCGCGTCAAAAACCGAATGCGCCGGAATTAAAGACAAGCGCCTGAAAATACGCATAGCCTCCGCACCCGAAGACGGCAAGGCCAACGCCGAACTGGTCAGTTGGTTTGCCAGGGCTCTAGGCTGCGCCAAACGGGACATACGGCTTGTCAGCGGTGAAAAGTCCCGCCTGAAAATCCTCGCCATACAGCCGGAGTACGGGGAACAGTTGATGAAAATGGCGGAGGAGAAGCGCCTGCCAAAAGACGGGTATTATCCGCATGAGTGATAATTACGCCGGTTTTAACTGGCGAAGGAGCGGGACAACTATCATTCGGCTGTATTGTTACTGAACACGAGGGGAGCCGGAACGCAAACGGACTCCCCCCTTATTTACTACAGCCTAAACAGCAGTTCCTCGTAACCGGGTAAAGGCCATGCTTCCTTGGCGACCAGTTTTTCCAGAGTGTCCACCTTAAGGCGAACCGTGTCCATGGCGGGGCGGACTTTTTCAAAATAGGCCTTGGCCTGGGCGGGAACATCCTCAACCTCCTGGGATTCGGCAAGAACGGTTTCCAGCTTGGCGATGTCGTCATACAGTTCCGCCAGAATGTCGGAGATGCGTTTGGCGCGTTTCGCCTGGGGCACGTTGTTTGCGCCGATGGCCGCAAGGGAAGAGGCGTCGGCGGCAAGGGAACTGGCGTAGGCGGTGGCCGCGGGGAAAATGTAACGCCTGCCTAGATCAATGGTAACACCGGCCTCAATGTTTATCTGCTTGGAATATTTTTCCAGGTAGATGTGATAGCGGCTTTCCATCTCTTCCTTGCTGAGCACCTTGTGGCTCTCAAACAGGGAAATGGTCTCGCTGCGGATAAGAATCAGAAGCGCGTCCACCGCGTTCTTCACGTTGGGCAGTTCACGGCGCTCGGCTTCCCTGACCCATTCGTCCGAATAGCCGTTGCCGTTAAAAACCACTCTGCGGTGCTGGGTGTAGGATTCCTTGATGATGGACTGAATGGCCTCGTTTTTGTTGGCAGCCTTTTCCAGTTTGTCGGCGAACTCGGAGAGTACCTGGGCCACGGCCACGTTGAGGTAGGTGTTTGGAGTGGCCATTGACTGGGAAGAGCCTACCATGCGGAATTCAAATTTGTTGCCGGTAAAGGCAAAGGGGCTGGTCCGGTTCCGGTCTGAAACGTCCTTGGGCAGATTGGGAAGGCTCGTGACGCCGAGTTTTATCTGCGCCCCGCCTTCGGTCTTGCCGCCGGTTTTGCCTTCGGCGATATTATCGAGTATTTCGGTGAGGGGGCCGCCGAAGAAAATCGACACGATTGCGGGAGGGGCCTCGTTGGCGCCCAGGCGGTGATCATTGCCCGATGTGGCAACCGCCGAGCGGATCAACAGCGCGTAACGGTCAACCGCTTCCACAACCGCCGCGGCAAAGAGGAGGAAGCGGGCGTTTGATTCGGGATTCTCCCCCGGATCAAAAAGGTTGATCCCGTCGTCGGTGGCGAGCGACCAGTTGTTGTGCTTGCCCGATCCGTTGACACCGGCAAAGGGTTTCTCGTGGAGCAGCCCTTCCATGCCGTGGCGGCGGGCCACGTTGCGAATGGTTTCCATCACCATCTGATTGGCGTCTACCGCGGCGCTGCTGTTGGCGTAAACCGGGGCAATCTCAAACTGGTTAGGCGCGACTTCATTGTGCTGGGTTTTGGCGGGAATACCGACTTTCCAGAGCTCGTAGTTCAGCTCACGCATAAAATCCGCGACACGTTCTTTAATGGCGCCGAAGTAATGGTCTTCCATTTCCTGGCCCTTGGCGGGCAGCGCGCCGAAAACCGTACGCCCCGTAAGAATAAGGTCGGGCCGCTCGTCGTAGAATTTTTTATCAACCAGAAAATATTCCTGTTCGGGACCGACGGTGGTAATCACGCGCTTTGCTGTTTCATTTCCCAAAGCCCGCAGCACCCTGATGGCCTGTTTGGAAAGGGCGTCGATGGATTTGAGGAGCGGCACTTTTTTATCCAGGGCCTGACCGTAGTAGCTGATAAAGGCCGTGGGGATGCAGAGGGTGGTCCCGGTTTTATCCTGCTTTAGAAAAGCCGGGCTGGTAACATCCCAGGCGGTGTAGCCGCGGGCCTCAAATGTCGCCCGCAAACCGCCCGAAGGGAAACTCGATGCGTCAGGCTCGCCCTTGATCAACTCTTTGCCCGAAAATTCCATTATTACCCTGCCGTCACCGGTGGGCGCAATAAAACTGTCGTGTTTTTCGGCGGTAAGGCCCGTGAGGGGATGGAACCAGTGGGTATAGTGAGAAGCGCCTTTCTCAATGGCCCAGTCCCGCATGGCGGCGGCAACCACTTCGGCCACTTCCAGGGTCAGCTCCTTTTCGCTGTTCTGGACCGCTACAATTTCCCTGAAAATATTCTTGGGCAGCTTTTCCCGCATGACCGTATTGGAAAAACTATTTGATCCGTATAACTCAGCAACCGGCGTCTTCGTAAAATCAATAACAGAACCACACTCGCACTTGTCGCAGCAATTCATAAAAACCTCCAATAAATAGTATATAGAATACCAGCAAGAACTGTGCCAGGTTTATACAAAACAGATTTTTTTTGCCTGTGCATGTATAAAGGAGTAATTACCGGCTAAATCAGGGGTATTTTCGCCTTTTTCAGATTCAAATTTGAAAAACAGTGAACATCATTCTAATAGAATAGGTACAAAAAGGTAATTTTCACCTTCTATTCATACAATAATGTAGTTTTTCCAAAGCTACAAAAAAGTAGTTTCAGGTCAATCACTGGATATTGATATAATAGCGCTCCAGATACGCAATTCTTCTGCGAGCGTCGTTGTATCGGCTGCTCTGAGGATACTCCCGAACCAGGCGGCGGTAGCTGCTCAGGGCGGAGAGGATGTCGCGGCTGGGGGTGTTGGCCTCGTAAAACTGGCCGTAAAGCCAATAGGCCTCGTCGCTTCCCGAAGGATAGTGCTCCCTGAACTGATCCAGGAGTGAAATTGCCGAGTCGACCCTGCCGGCGTCAAACTCTTCTTTGGCTTTTTGCAAAAAAATTTCAGGCGGCGAATTCGCCGGCAATTCGGGAAGCGCGCTTCCGGCGGCGGGAGATACCCCCGCGGGCGGAACCGCCGCAGCCGGCCGTTCAGGCGGAGCACCGGCAACTGCCGTCGAAGCGGCCGCCGCCGCTTGTCCTGCGGCATTTTCCGGGACGGCCGGAGTCCCGGCTGCAGCTGCGCCGGTTCCCGCTGCAGGCGCTCCGGCGGCGTTCTCCGCAGCAGGTAGAGTCCCGACCTCCGCACCGGGCGCTCCGGCGGCATTCTCAGCGGCGGAGGCCACTCCGCCGGAAGGCCGCGCGCTTTGCGGGGACGCTGACGCGGTTTCCGCTGGACCCCGCCTTGCCCTTTCCGCTTCCTCAAGGGAATTCGGCCAGCGGGGTTCGGCTATTACCCGGCCACGATCAATGGGCGGATTAAACCAGCCCGCACCGGCGGCTTCGGGGGCCTCGACTATCACCTGAACCTGATCATTCAGAATAAAATCCCGAATAAAATCCTGCCTGTAGAATTTCAGCGCGTAAGTTCCGGCGGCTTCTGTGCGGAACACAAAACTCTGCCCCTCCGGGTCAAGGCGGCGCGAATCATACACAATACCCCGGCGGGAACCCAGCTCTCCCAAATACACCCAACCGCTTCCCCGGAAAGGAATTTCCACTAACTGCCCCACCGTGGCGCGGACTGTGCGGGAAAACACAATCTCTTCGGAACGAGGCTGCGGAAGGGGAATAATTTCGGCGGGCGGCTCAGGCTGCGGGGCGGCCGGAACAGGCGGCGGTTCGCGGACAATAGCGGGAGGCCGCTCTTCCTCAGCGGGCCCCAGAAAAGCCGGAGGCCGCGGATAGGGCGGTTCCGCCGGAGGGGGCGGAGACGCCTGCTGCGCGGGTGGAGTTGACGGCGGAGCTGGGGGAGAGACGGGCGCCGCCGCCGGAGCGGGGGAAGGAGGAAGAACGGGCGCCGGTTCCGTAACAGACGGCGCGGATTCTGTATCTTCGGGAACGGATTCGGCGATTGGGGGAATCTCAGGCGGCGTATCAAGCGGGGGCGAAGGCTGTTCCGCAGCGGCGGATTCCGCGGCCGGCGGGAAATCCGGAACTTCCGGCTCAGGAAGTTCCGCGAATACCGGGGTTTCCTCAGGGGGCGCTTCCGCCAAATCAGCCTCGGCCAAATCAATTTCGGGCTCGGCGAGATCTTCGATTGCGGTCTCTTCTTCCGGCGGCGGCAACGCAGCCCCCGCTTCGGGTAAACCGGCCTCTCCTTCCCTACCCTGCCCCTCACCGGCAAGATCGGCTGCAGCGTCTCCAAGAGCGGCTTCTTCGTTTTCCGCCGCCACAGATTCAAGCGGCCGGGGAGAATCCGCCGGCGTCTCATCTCCCCGGGGCTTCGCGGTCCCGGCGCAGGAAATTATCAAAAGTAAAAGAAGCGCCGGAGCGAATAAATTCTTTTTCATGGAACACGCTCCAGGACTTCGTCAACCGCCGCTTCAAGACGCTCCCTCCAGCGTTCCCCGCCATTTTTCAACGGATCCTGCCAATAGAGCGCCGCGTCATCAGCGGTCCAACTTGTCCGCTGCTCCCTTCCCAGCAGCACCCCGGGAACAAAATCCGGCTCGTCGGGCAGAAACAGTTCTTCAGGCGGAATAACGGCGCGGGCAGGCGAAGCATTTTCAGGCGGGCGGATTTGTCCGTCAGCCGCCGGCCCTTCGCCCGCAGGCAGCGCCCCTGATGAATTTCTCCCAAGCAGGCCCGCAAGGACAAACGCCAGCGCCAAAACCGCCAGGCCTCCCCCCGCACACATAACAACCATGCGCCGTTTTTTTTCAGGAATTTTCAACAGCGCCTTTTGAAGCGCCCCTTGAACGGCCTCACGGATTTTCCCCACAAAGCCCGTCACGGCGGAAACAAGAGTTTTTAGCTTTGCCGTCAGATTCTGAAAAAAGGGCATGGCATACAGATTATAACAGATTAGTGCGGTGTACGCCACAGGCAGCCTGTTGCGCTTGTGGATTTTTTGCAATCGTTCGGGAAAAACGCAAAAACCCTCAATTAAGGGGCTTGCTGCTAAAGCGGCGTACAGTTTGCGGGGTAAAAATCGCCTCAAGGCGATTTTTGGGGATTATAATGCGCGAAGTACAACAAACTGCTAGTAAAAACTCCCGTTTTTTGCTATCATTATCCCATGCAGATTGAAATAAATTCCCGGGGCAACGGCGCCTGCCCGCTTTGCAGTTCCAGCGGAAACTGCCGGGTGCAGGATACACTCAAAAAAGCGATGGACAGTTTTTCAAGCATGGATGATCTTATGGAATTGGTCGTGTACTCATGCCCGCAGTTTGAGGAGAAGGCATCGTGAATGAGCGCTTGAATTCCCTGCTCAAGCGTTATGAAGAATTGGCGCTTTTAATACAGGACGCGAATCTGGTGAAAGACCAGAACAAATACCGGGATATTATGAAAGAATATTCCCATCTCAGCGACATCGCCGCAATTCAAAATGATATTGAAAAATTGTCCCGGCAAATTGAGGATGCCAGGACGATTGTTCAGGATGAAAAAGATCCTGAGATGCGGGAGATGGCGAGGGAAGAACTCAAAGAACTGGAAACCAAACTGAAAGATTCCGATGACAAACTGAAATTCCTCCTCATCCCCAAAGATCCCCTGGATGAAAAAAATATCATCATGGAAATAAGGGCGGGAACCGGCGGCGAGGAAGCGGCGCTTTTCGCATCTGATCTGTACCGCATGTATTCCCGCTTTGCCGAAAACAGAGGCTGGAAATTCGAAATTATGAATTCCAATGAAACCGAGCTTGGCGGAATAAAAGAAATTGTATTTTCTATTAGCGGCGGCAACGTGTATGAAAACCTCCGCTACGAGTCCGGCGTTCACCGGGTGCAGCGGGTTCCCTCTACCGAGGCTTCGGGCAGAATCCATACCTCGGCGGTCACTGTGGCGGTACTGCCGGAGGCAGATGAAACTGAAATTGACATCAAGCCGGAAGACCTCCGCATCGATGTGATGCGCGCCGGCGGCCCCGGCGGCCAATGCGTCAACACCACGGACTCCGCGGTGCGGATCACCCATATTCCTTCGGGCATCGTGGTTCACTGTCAGGATGAAAAAAGCCAGATCAAAAACAAGGCCAAGGCTATGCGCGTTTTACGGGCGCGGGTTTACGAAATGGAAGAAGCCAAAGCCCATGCGGAACGGGCCGAAGCCAGAAAAACCCAGGTCGGTTCAGGCGACCGCTCCGAGCGGATTAGAACTTACAATTTTCCCGACAACCGCGTTACCGATCACCGGATAGGGCTTACCCTCTACAAACTGGACCGCGTCATGCAGGGCGAAGTGGAAGAAGTTTTTGACGCTCTCAAACTCTCCGCCAAAGAGACCCTGTACAGCGCCGTTGCGGGCGCGTGACGCGGCATTGCCCGCTTCAACCGGCCACAATGACCATTCGGGAAGCCTTAACCGAAGGAAGCGCCGCCCTCAGATCGGCAGACATCGAAAGCCCCGCCCTGGACGCTTCCCTGCTCCTTGCCGAAGTCCTCGGCCTCAGCCGCGCTGCCCTCATAGCCGACGGCCCGGAAACGCTTCCGCAGGAACGTCTCGCCGCCTTTCGCCGTCTTATTGAACGCCGCCGCAACGGGGAATGCGCCGCTTATATTCTCGGCAGAAAAGAATTCCGCGGACTGGAATTCAAAGTAAACCCGTCAGTCCTTGTCCCCCGCCCCGATACGGAAACGCTGGTAGAAGCCGCGATAATGAAAATGGAAAAATTTAAAAATGAACTTGCTCCTAACGGCGGCCCTCTACACGTCCTTGATCTCTGTACCGGCTCAGGGGCCGTCGCCATTGCCCTGAAACACGAAATGCCCGAACTCGCAGTATGGGCGTCGGACATTTCCGCCGGGGCGCTTGAAACGGCCATGTTCAATGCCGGCCGTCTCATTCCGGAAAGCCGTGTCCATTTCTGTCTCGGCAGCCTTTTTGAAGCGCTGTCCTCCCCTCCCCTGTTCTCCC
Organism: Treponema sp.; assembly: GCA_031279635.1. Classification (GTDB taxonomy): domain Bacteria; phylum Spirochaetota; class Spirochaetia; order Treponematales; family Breznakiellaceae; genus WQXQ01. The sequence continues at coordinate 10,843 of JAITIC010000197.1, forward strand.
TTATCGCCGTCAATCCTCCCTATATCCCCAGCGCCGAAATAAAAACCCTCCCGGCAGAAGTGCAAAACGAGCCGCTCCCGGCCCTTGACGGCGGCAGTGACGGTTTGGATATAATCAGAAATATCATCGCAAAAGCGCCGGATTTTCTCTGTTCCGGCGGCTCGTTATTGTTAGAGGCGGACCCGCGGGAAATGCAAACCATTGGCGGCCTGCTTGCGGAAAAAGGCTTTTTGGATATACAAATCTATAAGGATCTTTCCGGCCTTGAGCGGGTAATCGGCGGCGTTAAACCCGGCACAATGTCTCGCCGGTGATTCAAAAACAGCGGAATTTATGGAAAAAGAACTTGCGTTATTTATAGAAAAAATAAACTCCTGCGAAACCCGGGACATGGACCGGATTCTCAAAGCGCTGGACTGGGCGCTTGAGCAGGGCCGCGTTCCGGCAACGGACAAGCAAAGCGCGGTCCCGATCATCGGGATGGCTTCCATATTGATCGATCTATACCCCGACCCGGACACTATTATCGCGGCCCTGCTCTTGAGCTGCGTCAAAGACAGCGGCGCGTCTCAAAGCATCGGGGAAAAGTTCGGCCCGCAAACCGCGCTGCTGGTGAAAGGCGTTACGCGCATTGCCGACATATCCGCAAAAAACAAAACCCTCCGCGAGGCGGAAAATATCAGGAATATGCTTTTTGCCATGACCGAAGACATCCGGGTAATCCTGATCAAACTGGCGGAAAAACTGCACACGTTGCGCTCCCTCGATTCATTCCCCGCCGAAGTCCGGAAACCCGCGGCGCAGGAATGTCTTGACATTTATGCGCCCCTGGCGAACCGGCTCGGTATCTCCTGGATCAAGGACGAACTGGAAGACCTTTCCCTCAAATACCTCAACCGCGAGGCCTACCAGCAGATAAAGGACATTGTCGCGGAAAAACGCGGCGAACGGGATAAATTTCTCAATTGGGCGCAGGAGGAAATTAAAAAAGAGGCTGAACTGGCGGGAATTAAAATCGAAGTGAACAGCCGCGCAAAACATTTTTATTCAATTTATATGAAGATGCGCAAACGCGGCAAAAGCACCGCCGATATTTACGATCTTTTCGGCATACGGGTCCTTTGCGGCAATATCGAAAATTGTTATACGATGCTCGGCATCGTACACCGGCTATGGAAACCTATTGACGGCCGTTTCAAAGACTATATCGCCATGCCCAAGTCAAACGGCTACCAGAGCCTGCACACCACGGTAATATCGGCCCCCGGACAGGAGGCGTTAGCTGACATCGAAAACGGACAGCGCGGGAATGCGGAAGGCAGGCTGCTTGAAATCCAAATCCGTACCCGGGAAATGCACCACGTTGCCGAGAACGGCATTGCCAGTCACTGGCTTTACAAAAAGGGGACTTCGCGGGAAATTGTGCGGCCCCTTGATATCAGCATTGTAACCCGTGTCAAAGACTGGAAACAAAATGTGGATGAGCAGAGCGCATCCGCATCATATCTTGAGGAAATCAAACGGGAAATTTTTAAGGATTCGATTTACGTTTTTACTCCCCAGGGAAAAGTGATAGAACTCCCCGCCGGCGCGACGCCCATTGATTTTGCCTACTATATCCATTCGGCCATCGGCGAACACTGCGTCGGCGCCAAGGCCAACGGCTCGATCATCCCTTTAAGCTCTGAATTGCAAAATACCCACATAGTAGAGATTCTCACCAATCCCTCCGCCCATCCCCATCTAAGCTGGCTGCGGCTGGCAAAAACTTCCAAAGCCCGCAGCAAAATTCGTTCATGGCTTGAACAAAACGACGACTCGATCATTATCGAAAAAAACGTGGTGGCAAAAAAGAAACCTTCTCCGGCGCAGGAAAGCGCGCCCGCCGCGGCCGCTCCCGGCAAAGAAGTCCCACTGGTGCAGCAGGTTGTCCATGCGCCGCCGGATGCGGACATTTTGCAGGTGCGGGTGGAAGACGAAAAAAACATGATGATCCGTTTTGCCCACTGCTGCCATCCGGTTACCGGCGACGCGATCATCGGTTATGTGTCACGGGGCAGGGGGATTATCATCCACCGGAAAAACTGTAGTAACCTGGTCAACATCCCCGATTTTGAGGAACGGAAAATCGAAGCCGAATGGGAAAACGCCGGATCGGCGCTGGTCAAACACTTCAAAATTGAGGCCCGCCTTTCGGCGGATCTTTTTTCCGAAATTGAAGGGGCCGTGCGGAAACACCAGGGCCACCTGATCGAAGGACGGCTTGAGGAAACCACGCCGAACCGGCTTACCGGGTTTTTCACCATACAGCTCGAATCCGCCGCCGCCCTCAAGCGGGTGATCAAAAACATCCGGGGCATCCCCGGTATGCACAGCATCCAGACACTCAACTAGGAGCCTGTTGCAAAACCGTGCGCTTTAGCACATAGTTTGGGACAGGCTCATATATCTCCAGCTTTTGCGCCGTCCTAAATGCTTCCTCCGCAGGGAACGTCTCATACAAAGCGGACAGGCTATGCGTGTTCAAATGATCCATCACCTATACCACCTTCTCCGCCAGAGGATGCTGTTCGGTTACGATGGACTTTACTTCCCCCGCCCATCCCCTCTTCGCCCTTTGCCGGGACGCACATACCGTCTCCCCCCAACGGCTCGACAAACATAAACACACCGCAGGTCCCTGTGCGGATATATTCGTTGTCTTCCCGTTTGCTATGTTTTTCGTTCATCCGTATCGGCTCCCGCTTCTCCCCCAAAAACTGTACCGGCGTTCATCCATGCAAATAACCGGCCTCCTCTCGTCATACGGCCGGTGATATACCTCAAGCACATCCTCCATATGGCCGACAAACGCCGCGTTTTGCTTCGGCGGTATGCACCAGCATTTTTTCAGGGGCGGCTTCAGGGGCGTTTTTTTTTAACACCCCCCATATGGTGCTGTCCGACAGTTCAACCCCCAATTCAACCGTGCTTTTCTCCTCCAGAAGCCGCAAGGTCCACCGGCTATACCCCGCAGGCGGCTCACTGCAGCTTAACGCGATAATTTTTGCCTCTATCTCTCCGGTTACTTTGGCCGGCACCGGCGGCGTCTCCCGTTTCTTCCGGGTTAATACCCGTTCCAACCCTTCTTTCACGTATTGTTTGCTTACCGTATACACCACCACCGTATTGCACCGGCATTGTCGGGCTATCTCGCTTTGTTCCGGTACTTTGACCGGTTCTCCCCCCATCCCTTCCCCTTCATTCAGCAGCAATAACATACGTGCCCGCCGTACTTGCCGTGCCGGGTGTACCCCTTTGCTGACAATATCCTCCAGCCGCTTTTTTTCTTCCGCCGTTAACTGTACCCGGTAAGTTTTTCCTCGCATCTGTTATACCCCTCCCATGGGCAGGGCTATTTTATACCGTTAGTTTTAACTTAATCAAAGTACTAGTAGGCTGTTCAGACTAAAAGCATGGATAAATAACCACGTCGGACCAGAGGTCCGCCCTCCCGAACAGAGGATACCGGGTTTGATTAAGAAAACCGCAAAGGAAACAAAGGATACGCCAAGACCGCCAAGAAATCAGTTCGCTTTGCGAACTCTGTGTCTTCTTTGCGATCTTTGCGGCAAATTCTTCATTGCAGTTCGTACGGTTCGTGGTAAAATTTCTTTAAGCATACCTGGTGATTTAGTCTGAACAGCCTGCTAGGTGCTGGGGCTTGCCAGCCGCGATACGGCCGGACTTTGCAGGCTGTGCAGGGCATCATGAAAACTCATGGTTTTAAGCAGGGAAAAAAAGGCGTCCCGGTCAGGATGGGCCGGTAAAAAACGCCTGAGCCTGTTTTTCATTATCCATTCAAGGGGAACAATCTGTACTTTTTTTGCCAGGGGGGAAAAATATTCAAAGAGTTCTTTTCCCTTGTCGTTGTTGATCAAAATTGCGCTGGTACCTTTCCTATCATCCAGTTGAGGT
>JAITIC010000062.1 GCA_031279635.1 Treponema sp.
ATACTCAATGTCGTCACGAACACAGATCACTTCAAGTTCTGCATTTGTACGGGTGGAACCGATTAATTCCACGGTAGTTTGAACATCTACAATCGGCTTCCCCTGCCAGTTTTTTGATAGGTAACAGAACAATCTATGTTCTACTTTATTCGAAAGTCTGGTTTAATACCCCAAGGCAAGCGCGGCTTGCCAGGCTTGCTGCGGCTCGGATAAAGCACCGCTTACAGGAAATTGGTATTAAACCAAGATCCCGCTTACGCGGGGGAGGGTATTATAAACTTCCTATCGAACGAGCCTCCGGTCGAACTAATGCAACGCTTAAGATACCGCGGGGCTTGCCCCGCGGAGGCTCATACCATTTAGAAGTACCCGGCGGGAAGTGCGACACCTCTAATTAGTGTCTGTCCACAAAGTCGGTTACTTTGCGGACAGACCTTGCATTTGCTCCCGTTTTGTACCAAAACGGTGCGCAAAATGCCTGGTTTAAGGTAGTCTGTCCATAATGTGTCTACATTATGGACAGACTCTATTTAGGGATAAGCTCTTAGGTAAAACCCATGAAATTGTACGAATTATAGCGGACTTATAGACGAAAACTGTGTTTTCAAACGTAAAAGTCCGTGTTGGTCTGTGCTCGTCCGCGGTTCATACTATTTTATGCGTAAAATGAGCTGTAAATGTAAAATTGCCGCTCTTTCACCAGTTCCCTTATTCCCGGCAGCCTGCTATGATGTGTTATGAACTATCTTGATTTGCCTGTCTACAAAAATCATTCGTTAATTTTATCGGCCCTTGAAAACGATCAGGCGGTGGTGGTGGAAAGCCCCACCGGTTCGGGGAAGACTACGCAGTTACCGGTGATACTCCACGAAGCGGGTTATTCGGAGCGCGGGATCATTGGCGTAACCCAGCCGCGCCGCATCGCCGCGGTGTCGGTGAGCGAATTCATCGCGCGGCAGATGGGGACGGCCATACCCGGCCTCATCGGTTACAAGATGCGCTTTGAGGACCGGACGAATAATCAAACCAAAATCAAAATTATGACCGACGGAATCCTGCTGCAGGAGATGAAGCTGGACCCCTGGCTTTCCAGGTACAGCCTGCTCGTGGTGGACGAGGCCCACGAGCGGAGTCTTAACATTGATTTTATCCTTGGGCTGCTCAAGCGGGTGCTGGAAAACCGCAAAGATTTTAAGGTGATTGTCTCTTCGGCAACTATTAACGCCGGGGTTTTTTCGGAATATTTCGGCGAATGTCCCATTGTAAAAATTGAAGCCCAGCGCTTTCCGGTAACGCTGATCTACGACGCGCCCGCCATAAGCACCGGGGGGGATTCCGCCTGGCCTGGCCGGAGGCAGCGCCCGCCTTATGCGGAAGCGGGTAACGGAAAAGATAAAAACGCAAACGGACAGCGTGAAAGCCGCGGCATCGGTGACAGCGTTATGGACGCGATACTCACTAAAGTTGAAACCATTACCACCCGGTTCATCACTGAAAAACGCGGGGGGGATATCCTCGTTTTTCTTTCTGGGGAGAAGATGATCAAGGACTGCATGAACCGCCTTGCTTTGAGCGCTGTGGGAAGCTCTCTGCACCTTTTGCCCCTGTACGGAAGGCTCGGCAAGGAAGAGCAGGAACGTGTTTTTGAGGACACGCCCCGGGGGAAAACCAAAGTGGTTGTCGCCACCAACATCGCCGAAACATCGGTTACCATCGACGGCATTTCCGCCGTGATCGATTCGGGGCTTTCAAAACTCAACTGGTACAACCCGCGCACGTTTACCTCAAGCCTGGTAGAAGCGCCCATATCAAAAGCCTCGGCGAACCAGCGCAAGGGGAGGGCGGGCCGCACGAGGGAAGGCGCCTGTTACCGGCTTTACAATCGCCGGGATTTTGAAAACAGGCCGCTGTTCACCACCGAGGAAATTTTCCGCACGGATCTTTCCGAGGTGATTCTCCGCATGGCCGACCTGGGCATAACCAGCTTCGAGGACTTTGATTTTATCTCCATGCCGGAAAAAGAGGGACTCCTCGCCGCCATTGAAACGCTGAATCTCCTTGAGGCCCTCGAACCCGATCGGAGCCTTTCCAAAATCGGCAAGCTGATGACCGAATTCCCCCTTGCCCCCCGCCAGTCGCGGATCATCGTGGAAGCGATACTGCGCTACCCCTACGTAATTCGGGAAACGCTCATCGCTTCGGCTTTTCTTTCCACGCAAAGCCCTTACATTCTCCCGCCGGGGGAAGAAACCGACGCGCGCAAGGCGCATCACAGCTTCCGCGACGCGGGCGGGGACTTTGTCTCCTACCTCAAACTTTTCCGCTCTTACAGCGATTCCGGCAATAAAATCAAATTCTGCGACCGCTATTATCTTGACGAGCGGGCAATGGCGGAAATTGCGAACGTGGTGATACAGCTTGAAGAAATACTCTCGGCCCTGAAAATCCCCGTACTCAGCGGCGGCAAAACCGACGACTACCTCTGCTGCGTGGGGCGCGGCATGATACAGTTTGTCTGCGTGCGCGAGGGAACGGGCAGGAATGGTTCGTACCGCAGCCTGACCGCGGATAAAATCATCATTCATCCCGGCTCGGTGATGTTCCGCACGGACCCGCCCTTTATCGTGGCCGGCGAAATCGTGCGTACCACCCGAATGTACGCCATGTCGGTCTCGCCCCTCTCAAGAGAAGTGTTGGAACGGATACGGCCCGGCATCTTCGCTTCCGGGCGCGGGAAAACGGACGCGGGGGAAAGACTCAAAAAGCCCAGGGACTTTACCAACAACATCAGAATCGCCGGTGAGGTTTTTGAGATCAAAACGATTAAAGGGAAGAAGACGGCGATCCTCCCTTGGGAAAAACTCGCCGCCATCAGCGACAAGATCCCTCAGGAGATAATGTATAAAGGACTGAAAGGTAGCGTCCTCGTCAACAACCAGTACACCCTGCTTGCCGGTGAGAAACTCGAACTTATTCTCTCGCTCGCGCCCGCGCTGGACGCGGACAAGGCCCTGAGCCGCGAATGGCCACGGAAGGGGAATTACAATTCACGGGAACATCTGCCTGCGCTGCTGGATCACCTCGACAGCCTGGTAAAGCCCGTTCTGTGCAAAAAAGGCGTGAAAGAACTCGGCTTTCTCACCCTTTTCACCGACAGCGAAGGCGGCTATCGGTTCCGCTCTTCAAGGGGCTTTCATACGAGCCTCAACGAGAGCCTGGCAAGCCTTGAGGCGCTCATCGACGAACTGGGGGAGGAGACGGACATCGCCATAAAGCACGTCGTGAACCAAACCTACCGGCGGCTTTCGGATTATTTGAGTTGACAGGCTGCTACGCTGAATATAAAGTATTAGACCCCGTAAGCTCCGCGATTCCCCATGTAAAAATTTTACCCTGGAGTCCGGGCGCCCTCTCAAGAGGGTTTAAAAAGTTTCCGCAACACTCTACTTTTTCAATAGCCTGATTCAGCAGGGCCTGTTCCGGCAGGTCTGTTGAGTTTTTCAGGGGCTAATGGACGGTACACCCGGCAGCCGGGTCGGTCATGGTCAAGGTGTAACAAAACTCCCCTGCGGGGTTGCCGCCGTCGTACCGGACGAGGTCGATGGCGTATTTCCGGTGATACCCGGTGGAGGCGGTGAACACGTCTAGGAAACGTTTTTTCCCGTCTTGTTTGCGGAAGGGTATCGAACCGCGACTTTGCGCCTCAGCGCCCGTCTATGCCGCATAGTAAGCCCCATAAAAATTCCGGACAGTTTTTTGCCGGGTTTAGTTTTGTGGGCCAGGTAAGATTTTGACGCGAGGCAGCTCGACCCCTTGTATAAAGTTTCAATAATTTGTATTATACTTTCATTCGTTACCCAAACCAGCCCTGAATGGTGAAGGGCTGCTCACAGGAGATGCTTGAAGAGAGCCGTCAAGTAATCCATGAGAGCAAGAACATTGAGATGGCAACCAGGAGATCGATCGCCAGCGGGATGAACGAGATGACCGCCGGAGCAAACCGGATCAACATGGCGGTAAACCGGATGAATGAGATCAGCGGGCGGAACAAGGAAAACATCGATGCGCCGGTCAGGGAGGCGTCAAAATTCAAGGTGGAATAAAGGGCGCGAAGTCTTGGCCAAGCGGGGTTTTTCCGGTCATGGATAAAATTGAGGTGTAAAGGAATTATGGCAAAAAATATGAATCATTCCATAGTAGTCACGCTGGCAGTGGTATTTATTACGGGAATAGTCGGCATAGCCCTGTTATTATCCCTTGTTTTTATAAGTAATTTCCATTCTCTTACCCAGCGGGAAATTGAGTCTAAAACCCGCGCGAGCATCGATCAAATGAAGGAAGCCATAAGCGGACTGTTTGACCAACACGCGGGGCTCTTAAGCCACGCGGCCGCCGGTATCGCAGGCTATGCGGCCCGTGAGGGGGCGCAGTCTGAAACGGGCGCTCTGTCGTACGATGTTGTTTCCCGCGCGGAAATGCAGGCCTACCTGAAGCGGATAGGGGAGACCATGCCGGATATTTCCTATATCTACTACGGGGGCAACATCCCCTGGTATTTAGACGGCGGCTATTGGGCCTGTGTTCCTGACTGGGTTCCCGGCACGGATTATAATCAACTTGAACGGCCCTGGTTTATTGACGCGAAACGGACGCCCGGGAAGGCAGCGTATGTGGATCCCTACGTAGACCCGGCTACGGGCAATATCACCGCGGCGATGTCGCTGGTGGTATATGATAACCGCGGACGGGACATCGGGGTCGTGTCCACGGAATTTCTGGTTAATTCCCTGGATCGGATGCTTAACCCCCCGGACGCGGAACCGGAGCGGCGGACATGGCTTTTGAATAAAGACGGACTGTATGTAAATAACGCGGATATAAACGCGGTTATGCAGCGGAGCTTCTTTGCCGACTTTGGTTTTGAGGCCTACCGCAGGGAAATTCTTACTTCAGAATCCTTCTATAAGATAGAGGAGGACACGATTATTTATTCCCGGAATATCCCCGGCGCGGAATGGACGCTGATTTCAACAATTCCCGCGAGTGTTGTTTTTGCGGAATTAAACCGGTTGATCCTGATCTCCATTGCCCTGTCCCTGGTGTTTGCCGTGGTATTTACGGCGCTGGTTTTAATCATCATCAAGCGGACGGTTGCTCCGCTTATTACCGTATCCCATGTCCTGAAAGATATTTCCGATGGGGATTTAACGAAGAGTGTCGCAGTTGCCGCGAAGAACGAGATCGGCGATATGGCCCGCAACCTCAACGCGACGCTGGAAAAAATCAAAGGCATGATCATTGTCATCAAAAACCAATCGGCGGCTCTTTTTGCCATTGGTAGCGAGCTTGCCGGCAACATGACCGAAACCGCCGCGGCTGTCAACGAGATCACCTCCACTATTCAAAGTATAAAAACGCGGGTTGTTGACCAGTCGGCCGGTGTTGCCGAAACCAACTCCACCATGGAGCAGATCACCGTCAACATCAATAAA
>JAITIC010000179.1 GCA_031279635.1 Treponema sp.
TCCCGCAAATTTTTCTTTCAGGTCAAACCTTGTTCCTTCTGCCATATTCCCCTCCCCAGAGTTCCTGGCTTTTCAGAAAGTATAGCACAAATCAGAAAATTCCGTGGGTCAAGTTTAGCGCTCCGCGGCCAGGATTGTTTATTCGAAAGTCTGGTTTAATCCTAAAGCAAGCTATGCTTGCCAGGCAAGCCGCGGTTTGCCAAGCTTGCTCCGCGGAGGCTCATTGCCACGGCAAGAATAGTGTATTATGTTGTATTATGTTTTGTTTGATTTTTCCTTGATTTTATGTTTACTTTTGTTTTGTTTTGTTGTATTATGTCCGTACTAATTCATTTTAAGGAGGAACTAAATGAATTGCCAAAAAACGGGAAAAAATCCTGTAAAAACCGCCGTTGCGCTGGCGGCCCTGTTTCTTGCCGGGGGGCAGGTTTTTGCGGGAGCCGGAAGGGAGGAAGCGCCGATCGCGGTCAGGGAGCCGGTGACGATTATGATTGCCGCAGCGGCGAGCCTGCGCCTCTCTTTTGAAAATGAGCTTATCCCCCAATTTCAGGAGAAGTACCCCTGGATCACGGTAGAAGGAACCTACGCCAGTTCCGGCCAGCTTCAAACCCAGATTGAACAGGGCCTTGAGGCCGACCTGTTCATGTCCGCGGCGGTAACACAGATGGATAATCTGGTAAAAAGCGGACATATGAACCCCGCTTTGGTAAAGCCGCTGCTGGAAAATAAAATTGTGTTAATCAAGCCAGCCGGGACTACGACAACGGTAACGGAATTCCGGAATATAACCCAGGCGAAGGTGATTGCCCTGGGGGACCCCGCAAGCGTTCCGGCGGGCCAATACGCCAGAGAAGCCTTCACGACACTCGGTATCTGGGACGTCGTATCCGCCAAAGCCAGCTTTGGTTCCAATGTGACCGAGGTTGCCAACTGGGTTGCCGCCGCGAGCGCCGAAGTCGGGGTGGTCTATGCTACCGATGCGGCGGCGGTTAAAAATGTGGAAATTATCGCCGAGTGTCCCGGCGGCCTCCTTGCCAAACCGGTGATCTACCCTCTGGGAATAAGTTCAGCCTCAAAACATTTGGAAGAAGCGAAAAACTTTTTTGATTTTCTTTCTTCCTCCCAGGGGCTTGCGGTGTTCACGGCCAACGGATTTTCTCCGATAAACTAAAGAGAGACTCGTGAATCTGTCACCCATACTGGTTTCCCTGAAAACCGCGTCCGCGGCTATTATAGTGACTTTCCTTACCGGATTATTGGCGACGCGATTTGTCGCCGGAATCAGACGCAGAGAATTGAAGATGATCCTCGACGGAATCCTCACCCTGCCCCTTGTGCTGCCCCCGACAGTGGCGGGGTTTTTTCTGCTCTACATATTCGGCGTCCGGGGGCCGGTGGGAAAATTCTTTCTCGATTTTTTCAGCGTCAGGATCGCCTTTTCCTGGTTCGCCACGGTACTGGCGGCGGCGGCGATCTCCTTCCCCCTGATGTACCGTTCCTCCCGGGGCGCGCTGGAACAGGTTGATCCGAATCTGATATATGCCGCCCGGACTCTGGGCATGTCTGAATGGGCGATCTTTTTTAAGGTGAGTCTCCCCACCGCCATGCCGGGGATCGCTTCCGGCGCGATTCTTGCCTTTGCGCGGGGGCTGGGAGAATTCGGCGCAACCGCCATGATCGCCGGTAACATCGCCGGAAAAACCCGTACCCTGCCCCTGGCAATCTACTCCGAAGTGGCGGCCGGAGACATGGAAAACGCCTACGGCTACGTGCTGATCATCCTGTTGATCTCCTTCATCATCGTCTCCCTGATGAGCTTTTTTACCGCCGCCGCACCCGCACCCCGAAAGGGAAATTAGGGATATCGTGAGTATCAAGGTTTGTATCCGAAAACGGCTTTCCCGCGGTTTTACTCTGGAAACGGAATTTGAAACTTCCAGGAACAGTACCGGCGGCGGCCTCGGAATTCTGGGGGCTTCCGGTTCCGGAAAAAGCATGACCCTGAAATGTATCGCCGGAATTGAAACTCCCGACGAGGGCTTTATCTCAATAAACGGCCGCACTCTTTTTGACTCGGCGAAAAAAATAAACCTCAAGCCCCAGGCACGGCGGGTGGGTTATCTGTTTCAGAACTACGCCCTCTTTCCCCGCATGACGGCGCTGGAAAACATCATTGCCGGACTTCCCGGCAAAGGGAGCGGGGCGGAGAAAAAACAAAAAGCCCTGGATCGGATACATCAATTCGGCCTTGACGGCCTGGAAAACCGTTGCCCCGCCCTGCTCTCAGGCGGGCAGCAGCAACGGGTCGCCCTGGCGCGGATGCTGATTGGCGGGCCTGAGGCGATTCTGCTGGACGAGCCTTTTTCCGCCCTGGACACTGGCCTTCGGGAGCAGATGCAAATACTCATGATGGATCTTCTGGAAAACCGGGGCGATGTGATCCTCGTGACCCACAGCCGCGATGAAGTTTTTAAGCTCTGCGAAGAATTGCTGATCCTTGACAGAGGACGCTCGCTGAAAAAGGGAAAGACCCGCGAGGTTTTTCATAGCCCCGGCACAGTAGCGGCGGCGCGGCTTACCGGCTGCAAGAATATTTCTCCCATTAAACGGATCGGCGAGCGGGAGATTCTTACCCTCCGCTGGGGGCTTCTTTTGCGCACCGCAGTTCCTGTGGGGGACACTATCGGCCACGTGGGAATCCGCGCCCACGACTTTGTCCCCGCGGGAAACGAAATGTACAACCGCTTCCCCATCGCCCTTGTCCGCCGCTCAGAAGAGCCCTTTGAAGAGACGGTGATTTTTACCAACGCCGCGGCCGGGCCGGAAGAAAAAAACGAACTCTGGTGGAAGTACAGCAAATACTTCAATTATGACGGCGTTGCCGACTTGTTTATCCCCCCTGAATCCCTTATACTGCTCGGCTCTGCACCGTCGGAATGAGCCTCCACGGAGCAGATCTCCGGGGTATTAAACCAGACTTTCGAATAAACGCGGAATGACATCACCGTTAAAAACCAAGTTCCTCGTTGATGATTATGAGCGTGTATTTCCCCTCGAACTTTTTCGCGTTATACGTTATCAGTAACTGGTTGCACATGCGGCCGGGGATATTGCAGTCCCCGCATTTCCCCGTTTCAACGCAGGGGGTTTGATGGTTATTCCGCTTGCAGTTCATCGGCGCGACCGCGTGAACGCGTTCTATGGCCGCGTCCAGAGTATCGGTCAGCTTATTCACACCGGCGGCGACAATAATGTTCCGGGGGCCGTAGGCCGTAGCGGCGACGCGGCTGCCGGAACAGTCGATGTTCACCATCTCGCCCCGCATGGTGAGGGCGTTGGCCCCGGTGATGAAATAATCGGCCAGAAGACTTTGCCGGCAGACTTCAAAATGATCGGCGCAATCATAGCGGTCGTATAAACGGTACTCGCCGTTTCGCAGAACCGGCAGAATATCCATCGCGCTCAATGTTTCACTTCCCCCCAGCCCCACAGAGACGCCCTTTGGCAGACAGGTTTCAAAGAGGATTTTTTTCGCGTCCGCCGCCGTTTCCGCGTAATGGCAAACCCATCCCTTTGCCCGAAATGCCTCCGCCGCCAGCCTGCCCCGCTTTTCCCCAAACCATTTCCGATACTCGTTTTCCACTACTCCGTTCCTTATCATAGTTTCTTCAAAGGTTTATCGCTGTTCATAAAACCGCCGCCCTTTCCGCCAACTTTTCAATGTCTTCACCGCTTAGACGGTATGTGGTCCATTCATCCAGAGGATGCCCGCCCCGGCTTTTGTAAAACCGTATTGCAGGCTCGTTCCAGTTAAGGCACGCCCATTCCAGGCGGCCGCAGTCCCGCTCAAGGGCGATCTTCGCAAGAAACGCGAAAAATATGTTGCCCAGCCCCCTGCCGCGGAATTCAGGTTTGACAAAAAGGTCTTCGATATAGATCCCCGGTTTTCCCAGAAAGGTCGAAAAATTGTGGAAGAACAGGGCAAAGCCGGCGGGCTTCCCGTCGTATTCGCCTATTATCACTTCGATTGTTTTTTTCTCAAAGATATACTTCCGTAAGGTTGCTTCATCGGCCCGCACCGTATCCAGCAGCTGTTCATATTCCGCAAGGCCCCGGATAAATTCCATAATCAGGGCGCAGTCTTTTTCTTCCGCGAAACGCATGAGGATATGTTCATTAATCTGAAAATGTTTCATTGCGTGTTATTTTACCATTATCCGCCTGATTGATACAGTGGGTTTTTCGGTATAAGGTAATCACATGGAAAATCAGAATACCATTATACTCTTGTCACTGCATCAAAGCAGAGTGCTTCCCGAATTCAGGGAAGAACTGCTGGCCGCCGGAATGGGCAGGGAAGTGCTTATCACCATGGACAAGGCGGAGATTGAACCGTATGTCGACCGTATTGAAATCGGCATGGGGGATCTGCCTTTCGCCCTGCTGCCGGAAATGCCGAATCTCAAATGGCTGCAGCTCTGGTCCGCCGGCGCTGATTTTTTATTACAGCGTTTTCCCGAAGCGAAGGCCCTGCCCTTCCAGCTTACCATTACCACGGGAATACACTCGCAGCAGATCGCCGAGCATCTTTTCGCCATGCTGCTCAGTTGGAAGCGCCGCCTTCCCGACGCTTTTGCCGCCCAGCGGCGGCGTGAGTGGCTTTTTATAAGCGACCGGAAACTTGCCTCGCTCAAGGGAAAGACCATGCTGATTCTGGGCTACGGTACCATCGGTGGAACCGTCGCGCGGATCGCCGGAAGTTTCGGCATGAAGGTAATCGGCTTACGGCGAAATCCGGCCGCGAATGCCGGAGATAACGACGGCGCGGCGGCGCGGATAGAGTCCGCCGCGAATCTGCATGCCCTGCTGCCCGATGCGGATCACGTTGTAAACATCCTTCCCGCCACAGACGACACCCGTCATTGTTTCGGTGCCGCCGAATTCGCCCTGATGAAACCGAGCGCCCTTTATATAAACATCGGCCGCGGCGTCACCACCGACGAGGCCGCCCTGATCGAAGCCCTGCGCTCAAAACAAATCGCCGGCGCTCTCCTGGACGTAGTAGAAACCGAACCCCTGCCCGCCGAATCCCCGCTCTGGGATTTGGACAACTTGCTGCTCACCGGCCATTACGCCGGCTGCCATCCGGAGTATTCCCGCATGGCCATGGACATAGCCCTGGAAAATCTTGGCCGCTATAACCGCGGGGAGCCGCTGAAAAACACGGTGGATAAAGAGCGGGGGTATTAGCTTTTTGCCCGCGCCCGCAATGTGGGAAATACCACCCTCCGGGCGCAGCTTCCCAGCGGAAAGTATGATGACTGTATCGTCTCCGTGGATATAACCCCGTCTGGTAGACATAAAGATAAGCGTTGTGTCTACAAAAAAATAGAGGGGCTGTCCATGCTTTTTGGACAGCCCCAAAGCCTCTACTTACAATATTTGGGGATTATAATGCGCGAAGCGCAACAAACTGCCGGGTGAAATTAGCCTAATACGTATTTTCATCCATGGCCTGAAATTTTTCCCTTGCCTTCTGGAGCAGGGCCAGTTCGCGGGTGATGGTTTTTTCGTAATTGAGTTCTCCGGTTTCCATGCGCAGGGCCTCGTCCTCCCAGAACTGGACTTTCGGTAAATTGACAAAACGGAAACGCCGTTCCAGGGCTTTTCCCGCCCATTCGCTTGCCGCCTGCCAGTAGCTCAGGGCCGCGCGAAAACAGGTTTCTGCCGTTTCAAGACTCTCCAGATTTTGCGCTTTCCAGGGGGCGTTGTAAAAGTAAGCGTTCCGTTTGTTCCACTTGTTTCCCAGAAAAAGGTACTGTTCAATAAGTTTGAGATTGATGTGCATGTTAAAAAGGTAGCGGTACTTTTCCCATTGGGTCTCGTTTTCGATCAGCGCCAGGGCGTAAAGGGGATTGGCAAAATCCGCCTGCATGGCCTGTTCAAGCCAGTAGATGTTCTCCATGGTGTCGTCGGGGTACTGGTTATAGTGCAGATGAAAGAGGCGGTAATATTGTTCCTTGTAGGTAACGTAGTAGGCGTTCAGGGGAATGGGGGCGGCGAGCATAAGACTTACAACCGCCCATAGGGGTAACTGGAACCTTCTAACGTATCTGTTCAGCCGTTTGCCCACTGCCGCCACTCTCCGCTTTCAGTATCGGCATTTTCAGAAGGGCTCTCCACACCCCGGCGGCGACTTCTTCCCGGGTTTTTGAGGCGTTGATGATTTCCACCCGGCAGCCTGATTTTTGGTATTCGCCGATGAGGGACAGGTATTTTTCCCGGACCTTTTGCTGGAATTCGAGGTGTTCATACAATTCAAGGACGGGCCGGTTTTTCAGGCGTCCGCAGGCGGTTTGGGGGTCAATGTCAAAAAAAAGAAGCAGTTCCGGGGCGGGGAAGGGGGCGTTAAGGGTTTGGGGGAGTTCGTCCCCGCACTCAATGCCCTGGTACACGAGCGAGGAAAGCGCGTAGCGGTCGGAAACTACCAGTCCGCCCCGGCCGCAGCGCTCAATGACGCCTCCCGGCCCGTACAGATGCTCGGCCCGGTCCGCGGCAAAGAGCCGTGCCAGGGTGAGCGGATGCAGGGTAATTTCTTTTTTAAGGGCGGAACGTATCAAAGCGCCCACCGGCCCGCCTGTGGGTTCACAAGTAGGATGGAAAATCAAACCTGTTGAATCGCCCCGGAAACGCCGTTGCAGCAGTGCCAACTGGGTGCTGGTTCCGCTGCCGTCCCCGCCCTCGAACACAACGAAATTGCGAATTATCGCCGTCATTGCTAATAAATGTACTATACACCGGCAAAAAAAACAATCTAATTTACGTATATACCGATACTAAAAGCAGGGAAATGTGTTATATTATATAGAGATGTAAACTAAGGGCAAATAGGTGCCGATTTTCTCACAAAAAAACGGTAAACGCGGCTTTCCGTTTCATATTATTATTCAAATTCTCGTTTTTGCGGCCCTGATTGGGATTACTGCGCTTGCCCTGCGGCCGGTGCAGCAGGCCATCCAGAACGAAATTCGGCATATTCGGGATGATTTCATCGGCAGGGTCGAGGCCGTCATAGGCCGGAACATACGTTATTCTTCAATAAGCCCCTCTGTTTTCGGCGTTTTTGACATACGAAACCTGCGGATTCTGGGAAAGGAGCCTGATTCGGAAGAGCTTCTTTCGGTGTCCCGCTTCCGTCTTTCCTGGTCTTTCTGGGATTTGCTCAAGGGCAATCCCCTGACTGTCCGCTCGGTGTTAATTGAAAAGCCGCAGATCAACCTGGATTTGGAGCGGGACCGCGACATCCTTGAACGCTTGTTCTCCCCTGATCCCGATACCGGCGGTTCCCGGCCGAGCCTCGCGGGCCTTTTCCCTGAGCATGTGCTGTTCAGAATTCGCGCGGGCCGGTGCCGGGTACAAAACAGGCGGGACCAATTCCAAATTGAGGATTTGACTTTTGACGCGCAGGCGGCGGACGCGCTGGTTTCCCTGGACGGGAAATGGGACGCCCTTGTTTCCCTGCATTCGGTTTTCGCACAGCCGGTGAGCGCCCGGATAAGCATGAAGGCGACAGGAATAGTTTCCACGGACCTTGAGGAGGGGAACGTGGTGGTCACCGTTGATTCCCTTGCCGGGGATCGTTTCCAGACCCGCCCCCTTACGTTCGGCTGTAGTTTACAGAACAGCATGCTGAGTGTCCGGAAAATGGGGGACCGGCTGCCCTTTGATTTTTTCTTTGATTACGGGATTGAAGACGGCAAACTCGTTGCCCGCTTCAACTGCGGCGGATTCATGCCCAAAGAGCTGCTGACCCTGTCGGGGGACTGGAAAGGGGCCAACCGCTGGCTTACCCCGGCCGCGACCGGGGCCGCCTCGTTTGAGCGGGACCGGCATGGGAAGCTCCGCTATCAAGTGGATATTGCCGGAGGGCTTTCCACGGGGCCGGCGGTTTCTTTCGGGATCAGGGCCGGCGGGGATGAAAAGCTGGCACAAATCGAGGAATTCCGTGTTTCCGCGCCCGTGAACGCCGCGGCGGCGGGCCGGACTTCCGCCTTGCCTTTAATTCAGGGGAACATCGCTTTCCGGGGAAGCATAGGGCTTAAGCCCTTCACCCCCAAAGGTACACTGTTCCTTGAAAATTTCAGCCTTTCCGGGGAAACCGGCCTGAACGCCGAATTGGGTGTTAATACCCGTGGAAAGGAAATCAGTGTTCTGGGAGAGAGGATACGTATTGGGCGCCTCATCGTGGGCGTCCTCGATATTTCGCTCGTTCCCTCAGGCGGGGATATGGGCTTTGCTGTTTCGGCGCGCGAGCTTCGGGAGACTTCCGGAGAAGCGCGGAGCGGTTCTTTTTCTCTGGAGGGTTCGGTTAATTACACGGTCCGCTGGCTGGAGCTGAGCTGTTCGCTCGATTCGGTGTCCGCTGCGGACCTTGCCGAGATGAGCCGGCCATTTATCAAAGGGCCGCTTCCGCCCGCTTCCGCCGATCTTTTGCGGAATGTTTTGCTTACCACTGAGCTTTTCTTTACCACCGATTTCAAGCGGCTCCTGTACAACGCCCCCCGTGTGGAAGTTGCCGTTGATTCCCAGGCGGGCGCGGAACCGGCGCTGGTGCTCTCCGTGTCCGGTACGGACAAACGCCTGGAATTAAGCGAAAGCCGCTTTGTCTGGGCGGATCAGCCGCTGCTGTTTTCAGGTTATGCGGATTACTCGAATCCTCTTGATCTCAGCTTTTCCCTGGTGACCCATTATCAGGACATTTCGTATAACATGGAAGGGCGCGTTCTTGACCGCAAACAGATAAGCGTGCAGGGTTCCTACGGATTCCAGGTGTATATTACCTCGACCGATAACGGGGCATATTCGGGCTACATTGAAGGGAAGGAAATCCCCGTTCCCGTCCGCGGCCTGCCCGCCCGGCTCAGTTTTTATACCTCGGTCCACTACAATTCCCGTGACTTCTGGTCTTTTGATCTAAACAATTTTGAGGTGACCGACATCGCAAGCCCCGCGGGTCCCGGCTATATGCGGATCACCGGCGGGGCGGATCAGGACGGCGCCCATTTCCCCGTTGTCTATTACCGTGACAGTATCAGCCCCCTCAGCGGCAGGGCGGACTTTTCCTGGGCGCAGAATTTTTCCGGTCTTTCAGGAACCGTCAGCGTAGAGGAAAGGCGGGAGCCGCGGGGCGGCGACGGCAGCGTCCTGCCGGACTCGCCCAATTCCCCCATTGAACGTTACCTCGCTTGGGCTTCCTTTACGGAAAACCGCCTTGACCTCCTCGTTTCCGGTTCCCGAATGCGGCTCGGCCGGGCGCTTGATAATACCGGCGGCGCACTGGCCGACGGCGAGATGCGGTTTACCTGGGATCCGGAGCATTCCTACCGGGCGGATTTGGCGCTCAATTCCCTGAGCGTGAGAATGCTTGATCGTGAATTCAGAGTCGCCGGCCGGGCCATGCTGGACAGGGATGAATTCGCTGTCCGGAATCTGCGGCTCAGCCTCGCCGGAGTCGAGGGTTTCGTGCCTTTTTTCCGTGTAAGCCGGACGGAAAACACCGCGGCGGCCAGGGCGGAATTCCGGGGCATGACGGGGGCGGGAAACCTGGAAGGGGCCTTGTCAATAAACGCCCGCTTCGCGCCGCTTAACTCATGGTTTGGGATGAACCAGGCCCTGCGCTCCCTGGACGGCGCCGCCCGTGTGGAAGTCCTCCGTTACGCCAACGTCAGTTCCGTAAAGCCTTTCGACATCGTGTTTTCACGTAACGGCAGGGAGTTTTCCGTTTCGGGCGGCCCCAAAGACATGCTCCGTTTGAAGCTGGACGAGGACGGAATATTTTACGCCGGCCTGTCCAGTCCCTTCCCGATCCGCGGATCAATCGCCGGTACTATAAAGGACAATACCATCGACGCGCGGTGTTCGGACCTGTACGTTGATCTGGCGGGCCTGTGGAAGTTGCTGCCGCCGGTACCGGACATCGCCCTTGCCGGAGGCTATGTAAGCGCCCAGGTGGAAATACGCGGCCTGCTCACCGATCCGGAATTTTTCGGCTCCGCCCGGGGTACGAGCGTCCGCGTTCAGGTGCCTGAATACATCACAGAGGATATCAGGCCCGTTCCCTTTACCGTGGCGATTGAGGGAAACGAGATGCGCTTCGGCCCTGTTCCGGCCACTGTGGGGAGGGGCGCGGGGACCGTTACCGGCCTGTTCCGCTTTGACCGGTGGATACCGAATATCTTCACGATAGACATCACGGTTCCGCGGGAAACGCCCATCCCCTTTGGCTTTAATATAACCGGCTTCCTCGCCAAAGGCGATGTTTCGGGAAAACTTAAACTTTCAATGGCGGATATGGTTTTTGATATTACCGGGGATCTCCTTGCCAATAAAACGGAACTGGGCATTGACAGCGATGAAATTACCCAGGCCCAGGGCATGGATTTCTTTGCCCGGACCATAATTCCGGTCACTCTGGATATAAAAATTACCACCGGCCCCAGCGTTGAATTTCTCTGGCCCAGTTCCGGTTTTCCCATACTCAGGGCCAATCCGGCGATGGGAACGCTGGTGCACATTACCTCCGACAGCATTGCCGGGAAATTTTCCCTGGACAGCGATGTTAAAATCCGGGGCGGGGAGATATTTTATTTTGAGCGGAGTTTTTATATCCGCAGCGGGACGCTTGCTTTCAGGGAAACCGAGGCAAGTTTTGATCCCCGCCTCACTGCGCGGGCGGAAATCCGCGAGCGGAGCGACGAAGGGCCGGTTACCATAGCGATGATAGTGGAGAACGCCCCGCTTTTGACCTTTACCGCCCGCCTTGAATCCACTCCTTCGCTTTCCCAGGCGGAAATCATCTCCCTGTTGGGGCAAAATTTTACCGGCGGCCAACTGGCCGAGGCTTCCGGTTCCTATCCGCGGGCTTTGTTAAGCGCCACATCGGACGTGCTGGCCCAATTTGGGGTGGTACGTCAGGTTGAACGGCAAATCCGCAATTTTTTGCGCCTGGATATGTTCAGTATCAGGACGCAGGTTCTGCAAAACGCGGTTTTCAGCGTCACCGGGATCAATCCTGACCCTGTTGACAGAAATGGCAGGGTAGGTAACTATTTTGATAACACTACTGTTTTCCTTGGTAAGTACATCGGAACGGATATGTTTATCCAATCCATGCTTTCCCTGCGGTACGACGAGAACTACACCAGTACCGGGGGATTGCGCTTTGAGCCGGATATCGGGGTAGAACTACAGACTCCGTTTTTCGATGTACGGTGGGATTTTATCCCCACACACCCGGAAAACTGGTATGTGAATGATAATTCAATTACCCTTACCTGGCGTAAGTCATTTTAGGAGCATCAATGGGTTTGTACAGGCGTTTGCATATAGCGGTTTTTTTGATTGTGCTGACGGCGCTTGCGTTATTTGCCCAGGAAGAAGACACCTGGTACCAGGGAAAGCCGGTTCAGGATATTGTTTTTGTCGGACTGAGGCATATAAAAGCCTCGGAGCTTGACGGGATCATTGAGCCTTACAGAGGCCGTGTCTTTGACGACGCCTTTGTTTGGGAACTCCAGGGAAAGCTTTACGCCCTGGATTATTTTGAGACCATCACCCCGAGCGCGCTGCGGGCCGACGCCGACGGCGAAGCGGTGATTCTCAGATTCACCGTTACCGAGCGGCCCGTAGTAAGCCGGATCGTTTTTGAGGGGAACAGCGGGGTACGCCGAAATGAACTCCTGAACGTGATAAGTACCAAGAACAATGACGTGGTAAACGAGTCCAAGCTCAGGATGGACGAGCAGGCCATCATCAATAAGTACCTTGAAAAAGGCTACCCTGATGTGCAGGTGCGATCCGAAACCAGGGCCGGCCCCGATTCGACCTTGCTCCTTGTTTTTTACATCACCGAAGGCGAAAAAATTTCGATAAGTGAATTCCGTTTTGAGGGCAACACGGCCTTTTCTGCAAGAACCCTCAGGGGGCAGTTGTCTCTGCGGACAAAAAACCTCATATACGACGGCGCTTTTCAGGAGGCGAAACTCATCGCCGACCGCGAGGCCCTGACCAGGTATTACCATGACCGGGGTTATATAGACGCGGAGGTAATAGACGTTGTCCGTGATATGAGCAGGGACGAAAAGGGGAACAACAACCTCATTCTTACCTTCAGAATATCTGAGGGGAGGATGTACGTCTTCGGCGGAATAACGTTTGAGGGCAACCGCATATTCTCTACCGAGCAGCTTGCCAAACAGGTCAATTCCAAAGTCGGGGAGACGGTCAACGCCAACCGGGTGGAGGCGGATCTCCAGCGGGTGGCGGAAATATACTATGCCAACGGTTATATTTTCAACACCATCGGCAGGCAGGAAAACCGGGACCCCGATACCGGTGTGGTTACTTATAACGTACCCATTGTAGAGCGGGGCAGGGCGCATATCGAAAATATTATCGTCCGGGGGAATGTAAAAACCAAAACCAATGTCATACTCAGGGAGATTCCCCTAGAACCGGGGGATGTGTTTTCCCGGACCAAAGTTATGGACGGCCTGCGGAACCTCGCCAATCTCCAGTATTTTTACAACGTCGTTCCTGATACCCCGCCGGGAAGCACCGATAGCCTCATGGACCTGGTACTTAACGTTGAGGAACAGTCGACTACGGACATACAGTTCGGCCTGACTTTTTCCGGCAGCTCTGATCCCAAAAGCTTCCCCATATCGGGAATGCTCAGATGGAACGACCGCAATTTAATGGGGACCGGTAACCAGTTGGGTATTGAGGTAAACTCTTCAATAATAGACTCCACCAGTGTTTCGGTGAATTATACCCATGCGTGGATCTTCGGCCTGCCCCTTTCCGGGGGCTTTGACTTTACCGCCCAGTACTCCAAGCGCTACGCCGCGCAGAACAAAAACGGGCCGAACTTTAACGGCGATGAGGTTTACGCGTATCCCGACGGTTTTAGTTCTTATGAGGAATACGAGGCGCACAACAAAACGCCCGCCAGCGAGTACCTGATGGAATACGATCAATGGTACTTGTCCCTCGGTTTTTCCACCGGTTACCGCTGGTCAACGTTTCTGGGAAACCTCAGCCTGGCGGGCGGCGTGCGCGCCGGCCTTGTTCAAAATACCTACAATAACCAGCTGTACCGGCCCTTTGACCCCGTATTGAGAGACCGGAACAACCAATGGACCCCGAAAAACTCCCTCTGGATGAGCCTTTCCCTGGATCAGCGGGACATATACTACGATCCCTCAAACGGCTATTACGCTTCCCAGCGTGTGGGGGCCTACGGTCTCTTGAATAACGAACTGGAACATTACCTCAGAACCGATACCCGGGCGGAGTACTTTTTCACGATTTTCAATATTCCGGTTACGGAAAAATGGAGCTTCAAGTCGATTTTCGGGGTACATTCGGGCCTGTCCCTTATTCTTAGGCAGCCCGGCAGGGAAGGGAACGGGAGCTTACCGGTCATTGATAACGCGAATAAACTTGCCGTGGACGGTATGTTTGTGGGGCGGGGCTGGAGCAACGCGTACAGCAATAAGGGTCTGCTCCTCTGGGAAAACTGGGCGGAGATCCGTTTCCCCCTGGTACCGAATATTATCGCATGGGACTTTTTCTTTGACGCCGCCGGGGTTGAAGGTACGCAGGGGCTGTACCTTAGCGATTTTTCCATCGAAAATATGCGTTTCAGTTTGGGCGCCGGGGTACGTTTTACCCTGCCCCAGTTCCCCTTCCGGTTTAGTTTTGCCAAACGCTTCAGGGTGGTTGACGATCAGATATACTGGGAAAAAGGCTCTATTCCCTTTGGCGACGGCCCCGGTTCGGGTATCGATCCGGTTATTTCCTTTGCGATATCCTATTAGAGGTATTTATGCGAAAGCCTGTTTTGCTGTTTTTTCTGTTATGTTCCGCCTGTCTTTCCGTGCGGGCCCAGCAGCTTACCCGTTTCGCCGTGGTGGATCTTCCCAGGGTGTATACCGCTTTTTTCAGGGATTCCCGCGCGGTACGGGAATTTGAAGAAAAGAGCGCCCGTATTCAGAGCGACATAGACCGGATGTCCGCTGAGATTCAGGACCTGAAATCCCGGCAGGCGGACGCGACGCTGCGGGGAGATCAGAGTGAGACATCCCGCCTTGAAAACGAGATTTACCGGAAATCGGAATTTCTCAAAGACTACTACCGCGTAAAAACCGCGGAGCTTGAGGATCAGAAAAACCGGCTTACCCAGTCCAGTACCTTTCTGGATCAGGTGTACGATGAGATACGGTATATAGCCGAAAGTGAGGGCTACAGCATGGTGCTCAACCTGAAAGAAAACAAGGGTATACTCTGGTATAGTCCGACCGTGGACATTACCGACAAATTGATACAGAATCTGCTTGATAAGGCAAGGCGCTAGCGGCCTGTTGTACTTGTGGATTTTTGCGCTTGGGACCGCAAAAAATCCCGATTTATGGGCTGCTTGCTGCTAAAGCAGTTTGCAGGGTAAAAATCACCTGATGGCGATTTTTGGGGATTATGATGCGCCAAGCGCGACAAACTGCTGGTATGCAAAAGAAAATCGGAGGGGACATGGGAACAGCGCGGAAAAGTCCCATGCTAGATCAGTATAGACGAATAAAAAAGGAAAATCAGGGGAACGTACTCTTTTTCAGGCTTGGCGACTTCTACGAGATGTTCGCCGGCGACGCCGTTGAAGTGTCCGCCCTGCTCAACCTTACCCTCACCAGCCGCAACGGACTGCCCATGTGCGGCGTTCCCTATCATGCGGCCCGTTCCTATATCGCCCGGCTGTTAAAGTTGGGGAAAAAAATCGCCATCTGCGAGCAGCTTTCCGAGCCGGATAGGGGACAGAAACTTATCGAGCGCCAGGTAGTGGAGGTTATCACCCCCGGCACTACCGTGGACGAGGATTACCTTGACAAGGGAAGCTCCAATTATCTCTCCTGCCTTGCCGCGAGCGGAAACAGCCTTTCTTTCGCCTATATCGATATTTCCACCGGTGATTTTTACGCCAGTTCCTTTCCCGTGCCGGGCGCGGCGGACCGGCTCCGCCAGGAACTTGAGCGCCTGCAGATAAAAGAAATGGTTATCCAGGAATCCCTTTTGGAAGAGGACAACGGTATCGCGCAGGCAACGCTTGAGCGCGGTTCCCTTGTGTTGAACCGTTGGGCGGACTGGCTCTTTGATCCGGCCGCCGCGAAAAAACGGCTCGAAATACAGTTTGGCCTTTCAAACCTGAAAGGCTTCGGCCTTGACGACGGCAGCCCCGAAATTGTTTCCGCCGGAGCCTTGCTGGATTACCTTGACACTACGGCCAAAAGCCTCATACCCCACGTCAGAACCCTCATGGTGTACGGTGAAAGCGAGTACGTGGGGATTGACGAATCAAGCCAGCGGAATCTTGAACTGGTGCGGAACCTCCGTGACGGAGACTCCCGCTTTTCCCTGCTCGAAGTGATGGACGAGACCCGCAACGCCATGGGCCGCCGCCTGCTCAAGCGGCGGATTTTGCACCCCATACGAAACCTTTCCCAGATACAGTCCCGCCTTGATATGGTCGAGATCCTGTACCGCGATCAGGGAAAACTCAGCCTCCTCCGCGAACTTTTGGGGAAAGCCCCGGATCTTGAGCGGCTTTGTTCCCGCCTTGCCATGGACAAGGCCCACGGTAAAGACATGCTGGCCATAAGGAACGCCCTTGCCGCCTGCCGGGAACTTAAAAACATCCGGAAAGCGCTCAATCTCCGTTTTGAGTCCGAAACTTCTGCGTTCCTGAGCGATGAAGACTTTGCCCGGCTTATGGAACTTAGGGAACTTTTGCAGCGGGGGATATGCGAGGAGCCTTCGATCCTGCTCTCCGAAGGGGGGCTGATACGCGGCGGCTACAGTCCCGAACTTGACCAGCTCCGCCTGCTCCAAAACAGCGGCAGGCAGCTCCTAGAGGACTACCTTGAGGAAGAGCGGCAGGCCACCGGTATTTCCAGCCTCAAAATCCGCTACAACCGGCTCATCGGGTATTTCTTTGAAGTTACCAGGGTACATCTTTCCAAGGTTCCCGCTTATTTTATTCGGCGGCAAGGCATGGCAGGCGGCGAGCGCTATACCACCGACCGGCTTGCCGCGCTGGAAGCGGACATCAACGGCGCTTCGGATAAAATCGTGGAACTTGAACGGAAGCTCTTCCTCGAAATCAGGGAACAGGCCAAGGGGCTGCTCCGGGAGCTTGCCGCCGCGGCCCGGCGCATCGCCGTGCTTGACGCCGCCCAGTCCTTGGCAAAGGCCGCCTCGATCCGCGCCTGGGTCCGCCCCGCGGTGGACGATTCAAACGTCCTTGAGATATACGAAGGCCGCCATCCGGTGGTGGAGGCCCATATCAACCGGGGGGAATATATTCCCAACGACATTATGCTGAACAGCGCGCAGGGGAAGGAGGTCTCCGCTGCTGACACCGTTTCCTTCGCCCTTATCACCGGCCCCAACATGGCGGGAAAATCGACTTACCTCCGCTCGGCGGCTCTCATCACCCTTATGGCCCAGATGGGCAGCTTTGTTTCCGCGCGGGAAGCAAGAATCGGCGTCTGTGACCGCATCTACTGCCGGGTGGGCGCTTCGGACAACCTGACACGGGGCGAATCCACGTTTCTCGTTGAGATGAACGAGACAGCCTATATTCTCCACACGGCCACGGAAAAAAGCCTCGTGATCATGGACGAGGTGGGCCGGGGTACCAGCGCGAACGACGGCCTCTCCATCGCCTGGGCGGTGAGCGAAGAACTCCTCAACCGGATACAATGCCGGACGCTTTTTGCCACCCATTATCACGAGCTTTCGCATCTTTCCCATCCCCGCATGGCCAACCGTTCCATGGAAGTACTCAACGAGAACGGGGAAATCGTCTTCCTGCGAAAACTGCGGGAAGGCCCCGCCGCCGAATCGTATGGCATCCATGTCGCCCGCCTCGCCGGCCTTTCCGAAGAGGTGCTGGAGCGGGCCGAGTCCATCATGGCGAAACTGCGGGAGAGGGACGCCAATCTCCAGGAGGCCGACTCCCCCGATTCACTCAATAGCCCGCCGAATAAAAACAACGGCGGGGGAGCGCCGGATTTCCGCTGCCGGCAGTTTCTCGACGAGCTTCGCTCCCTTGACCCCGACGAGATGACGCCCCTTTCCGCCCTTGGCCTTGTAAACGAATGGAAAAGGCGCTTCGCCGCGGTTTCCGGGGCCGAACCTGTTTCTCCGCCAAAGAGCCGCCGCAGCGGGAACGCCGACACGACGCCTTCCCTGTTTGATGCGTAAAGGAGAGGGAAGGGCAGGTACCATGGGCGTTAAGGGCTTTAGCAGGTTAATTGGAAGGCGTGGTCCATACCCCGGAGCTTGCTCCTGGGTTCTTCGTTGAACTAAACACACTGATATGAGTGATTACAGAAATACCTTCCAGCTTTTGCCGATTTCCGTTCAGTTTATGTTTCATGGTGAGATTTGTTTCCACTACGTTTCCGCATGAAGTTGTTCTTTCAATATCCGCATCATTTAACCTTCCTGCTTTTCTAATGGCATAGCCATAAGTACATGTCCATCGCCATAGACGGTGGTTTTCTAAGTCTTAATAAACTTCCTATCGAACGAGCCTCCGTTCAAACCAACGCAACGTTTAAGATGCCGCGGAGCTTGCTCCACGGAGGCTCATCGGCTAAGATAAAAGCGTGATATTGACTGTTGACATCGGGACGTCGGTTTTTAAGTCGGCGCTGTGGAGTTTTGACGGGAAGCGGACAGCTTTTGCCGCCCTTTCCCTTTCAATAAGCGGTCCGCTGTACGAGGCGGACAGCGCCCAGTGGCTGCGCTCTTTTGAGGAGTGCTGCCGCCGTCTCGGTTCCGCGTCCGCCGCCCTCTCCGCAGTCAGGGCCATTGTAATCAGCGGGAACGGCCCCAGCCTGACGCCAGTGCTGGGTAAACCTTCCCTCACCGCCGGCGGCCTGGAACTAGCTGCGGCGCCCTCCCGGCTCTGGCTGGACCGGCGGGCGGAAAAGGCCGCCGCGGAAGTTTCCGCGCTCATGGACGGCTATGTGGATCCGGGTTTCTACCTTCCCAAAGCCCTGGCTATTAAAAACGACGAGCCTGAACTGTACGAAAAGACAAGGTTCTTTTTGGGCTGCCCCGAATACCTGGCCTGCGCCCTCACCGCCGAAGAAAGAACGGTCTTTCCCGCCGAGGGATTTGATCGCTGGTTCTGGAAGGACGCTGTCCTTGACAGGCTGAAACTCGACTCCGCGAAATTCCCCTCCTTTATTAGGCCCGGTGAAACATTCGGCCCCCTGCTTCCCGCTGCAGCCGCCTTTTTAGGTTTGCTGCCCGGCATTCCGGTAATCGCGGGCGGTCCGGATTTTTTCGCCGCCATTCTCGGCGTGGGGATCTGTAGCCCCGGCCAGGCCTGCGACCGTACCGGAACCTCGGAGGGGATAAACGTCTGCACTGAACGGCGGATAATGGATGGACGTCTCATGTCATACGGCCATCCGGTAAAGCCCTTCTGGAACCTTTCGGGGATTATCTCAACCACGGGCAAGGCCGTCGAATGGGGCCGGGACCTGCTGGGCCTTGCCGGTTTTGAGGAGATGTACGCCCTTGCCGCTGCCGCCGGGCCGGGTGCGGAGGGGCTTGTGTTTCTGCCCTATCTGGCCGGGGAACGCGCTCCCGTCTGGGACCCGTCGGCCAGGGGGATACTGCGGGGCCTGGGGCTTTCCTCAGGCCGGGCCGAATTCGCCCGCTCCGTGCTTGAGGGAATATGCTTCGCCGTCCGCGATGTGATCGCCGTAATGGAAGAAGCCGGCGCGGAAGTACGGGAATTGCGCGTAACGGGCGGCGGCGAAAGCGGTGTTCTCAATCAGATCAAGGCGGACATCACCGGAAAAGAACTGTTGATCCCCGCGCAAAAAGAAGCGGAACTTATCGGCCTTGCCATTATCGGATCCACCGCCCTTGGCGAGTATTCCTCGTTTGCCGAGGCCGCTTCCGCACTGGTCCGTATTGAGGGCCGCTTTTTCCCCAACGAAAAAAACGCCGCCCTCTACGATCGGCTCTTTCGGGAATACCGGGAAACGTACACTGCCTTACGCCGCAGGTAAGTTATTCCTGTGCCCGTGTCAGGGCAATCGCCCCTTCGTGCAGGTCCTGGATGCCGGCGACGCTCAGGCGTACACGGGAAAGACTGAGGGCTTCGGGCATGGGGCCGGTCTTATCGCCGCCGTCGGAAACAGGCTGGTGTTCAACACGGAAAACCATACGCACGCTTTGTTCGCCGTTTGCTTCCGGCGTGGATGAGGATTCCCATTCAGGGCGGAGTTCCAGAAGCTCCTGGCCGTTTGCCCGGAAAAACACGTAACGTCCTTTCTGCCCGCTGCCGCCGGAATACAACTCGTACTCGCCGTTGGGGAAAAAGTGCAGCCGCCCCAGGGAACTGTCGTACAAGGCGTCAATCGGGGGGCTGACGGTGTTTTCGCTTTCGGCGGTCCGGGTACCGGTACTTGCCCGGCGGTAGGAACCGTCCCACGCGGCGTTGACGGCTATTTTCAGTCGCACGTCCTCAAAAACCTTTACCCGTATGCTGTCCAGAGATTCCAGCTCAATGTCCAAAAAACGCCTGAGCGTCGTAACCGAAATATTCTGGCTTGATATATACAGACCGTAGCGCGTGGGGTTGGAATTCTGCCAGGTGAACACCTGCTGGGTCTCGTCGCTGAAAAAGACGATCTCCCTGCCGCCCGGATCAAAATAGATGTACTGTCTCATGTCCAGAGTGCCCTGGGGGATCACGTAATACCAGAGGCCGTTGATAAAGTTTTCAAAAACGCCCTTTTCCCCTGAGAGCAGTTCCCTCAGGCGGAACTGCTCAATCTGGGAACCGGGCAGACGGGTAATGCCGGTTTGCTCGTAACGTTCCTGTTCAGGGTTAAAAGTATAGGTGATTTCCAGTTGGTCGAGCATATTGGCGGATTCGGTATCATGCCCATTGGCGGTAATCGTAAAACTTTTATCCCTGGCTATGCCCTGATGATAGGCCTGGGACCTTTCCGTTTCCTGGATCTTGATGGAACCGTCTATCCTGATTTCGGCGATTACGGCAAAGGGGGTCTCGGCGCTCCGCCTAAAAACGGTCATGGTATGCTTGTCCTGGCTGTTCATGCCGGTAAGGATCACGCAGAGGCTGCGGTCTCCGATGAGGTCCTGGGTAAAGAGGGATACGGTCCCCGGCTGAGTCGCCGCGGTGGGGGCGGTCCATACCTGCCGGTACTCCTTCTCCGTTTCATCGTAGTCGATAAAGCAGACGTAGACGGGGCTGTCCATTTCGTGCAGGCTGTGGAAGGCCACTACCTGTTCCTCCGCCGGATCCCCGTCAAAGTCCTGGGTTAAAACGGAAATGATGACATCGCCCTCGTCCAAGGCGACTTTGGTGGCGATGCTTTCCTCATAGGCCATCTGCTCTTCGGCGGAGGAATACGGGCCGGCGCCGGTTACCTGCGGGATAATAATCCGCGTCCGGCGCTGTTCCTGGTTTTTGTGCCTGGCAAAAGGTCCCAGTATCAAAAATACCGCGCCCGCCGCGCCGAAGATAACAAATCCGATAATGGTAAGCAGCGTTTTTTTATTCATAAACTGTCCAGATGCGTCTCTACGCTTTCTATTACGGCTTTAAGGGTTTCCTCGATATTTTTGTCGCTTCTGAAACCGGCGGCGCTGACATGGCCGCCGCCGCCGAAGGTTTGGGCTATTTTTGAAACGTTCACTCTGCCCTTGGAGCGGAGGGAACAGCGTACCTTCCCCTCAGGGTTTTCCTTTATCAGAATAGAGACGGTAACTTCCCTTGCATACAGGGGTATGTTGATAAAGCCCTCGGCATCCTCAAAATGCGCGCCGGCGGCCGCGAGGTCTTCTTTGCGCATAACCTGCACCGCCACCGTGCCCCCCGCATGCAGTTCCAGCGTGGAGATCACCTGTTTTTGCAAGAGCAACGCGCCGGTGGAGGCGTTTTCGTTAAGGCGGTGGTAGACATCGTAGGGAACTACCCCCCGCTCAACCAGGGCGCGGGCGGCGGTAAAGGTCCGCAGCGTGGTTTTGGAATAGGCGAAAAAACCCGTGTCGTACACAAGGCCGGTGTAGGCCGCCCGCGCGGTGTTCACGTCAAGTGTAAGAGAGATGGCCCCGGCAATCTCCACCGCAAGCTCGCAGGTGGCGGCCGCGCCTGAATCAATAAGCCCCCCCAGCGTGGAAAGGGGTTTCGGCTCGTGGTGATCAACCACAAAAATATCCCGCGCTCTGGGAATCACGCTCCTTACCGGGCCAATATTGTATTCATCGGAAGTGTCCAGCATGAGCAAAGCGGATTTTTCAAACAGGGCTGAATGGGTATCTTCGTTCCATTGTTCAACAAGCCGCTTCGGATCCATGAACACAAACAGATCCGGTATCGGCCCGGCGTTGATGATCCTCACCTTTTTTTTTCGAAATTTCAGTATCGCGGCAAATACCATCTCCGCCCCCAAGCCATCCGCGTCCGCCGGATCATGAGTGGTGAGGATGAAAGACCGGTATTTATCAATAAAGGCTAAAAGCTGATCCAACATCGGTGAATTGAAATCAGGTCCCCGCGAAATATGCCGCCGCCGCCTGCCTGATGCGGGAATCGATATTCAGGGCGATGAGCAGGGCCTGCCATCCGCGGGATTCCTCAAGCCGGGAAAACCGGATTAAATCGGCGGACGGACCCTGCAGGGCGGAGGAGAGGGCCGCTTGGGAAGCGCTGACCAGCAGGGTATAGGTAATGCCCTTTCCGGTGCTTCGGGAGGCGGCCTCCCGCAATGCTCCGGCAAAATCCGCCGTGTCTCCCCCGGCGGAGAGGCTTTTCAGCGTTTTTTTGACATTCTCCTTATCGGCGTCGCTTTTTAGGGTACCGGAATACACAATTTCCGCTTTTCCGCCGGCGTTCCAGATGGTAATCCGGTCCCCTTCCCGCAGACGGCTGTCCACGAGGTTACCGGAAATCCACGCCGCGATATCGTCCTGCTCACCCGAAAGGGCCGCGGAACCGTCAATAATCACGTTTACCTCTATATAGGCGCTCCGCGTATCCGCGCCGTACAGTCCCCTCCCCGCAAAGAGGATCAGGACAAGCCCGAACAATACCCTGGCGGTAACTCTTGCTTCCATGCCGTCAGTATAACATACCTTTGTGTATTTGGCTAGCGGCCGAATTGCGCCACATTAAATCTAACCACAGGGGCAGCCTGTTGCGCTTGTGGATTTTTTTGCAATCCGAGGCTTTCCCAAAACTTCAGTTTTGGGCAGCAATTCCGATTTCAAAACAACGACGGACTACACTGATATGAGTGATTACAAAAATAAAAAATCCCCGCCGCTCTGCGGAGGGGATTTTAATATTTTTGTTTGAAATTCAGTCAAACAATGTAGGCTGATCATCAGGATAAACGCATAGAAATTTTTATCCTCCTGTTTTAGGCGCATTTCCGGCGCTTTGCGCTGGAAACCGGGTTTTCCGTTCCAATTCCTCGGCTTCACCTGCGGTAAAGCCTGCGGGATTTCCGCTGTAATCTCTTGCGAGGTTCCTGCCGGAGCCTTTTTCGCCTGCTTTGATAACGGCAAACAGGCTGCATGCGATTCTATGCGTTTATCCCGGGGATTGAGTTTATCCCCTTGCCAAATTTCCCCGTAAGCGATAGAATGATCGTATTAGCAAGACAGTATCAGAAGATGGGGGTTTGCATGGCAGACAGCGGCGCGGATGGGGATATGAATTTCCCTCAGGAATTGACTTCGTTTATTGATGAATGGAAGGTAAAACCGGGGAGTCTTATCATGATTCTCCACAAAACCCAGGAGACGTTCGGGTTTATTTCACGGCCCGCAGCGGAAAAGCTCTCCCGGATTACGGGGATTTCGCTGGCACGGATCTACGGGGTTATCACTTTTTACCATTTTTTTAAGACCACTAAACCGGGTAAGCACAAGATTTCGGTGTGTCTGGGTACCGCCTGTTACCTCAAGGGCGGCCAGGACCTTATCGAAGAGACCCGCAGCCTCTTGGGGCTTGGGCCTGACGGCGTTACCCGGGACGGCCAGTTCTCGGTGGACCCGGTCCGCTGTGTGGGTTGCTGCGGGCTGGCGCCGGTTTTGACCGTGGGAAACGACACCTACGGCAAACTCACCAAGGACGTGATCCCCGGCATTATCGCCAAGTATCAGAACGTATAAATGCACTTTACACTGGCCGACCTGGTTACCGACATCACCCAGAACGCTTCCGAGGCGGGGGCGGAACTGGTGGAGCTTGAGGTGCGCGAGGACGGCGGTGAGTTCCGTTTTCTGGTACGGGACAACGGCAAGGGCATGACCAAAGAGGAACTTGAGCGGGCGGTAGACCCCTTTGTTACCGACGGGGTGAAGCACCCCCACCGCAAAGTAGGGCTGGGCATTCCCTTTCTGATCCAGACTGCGGAGCAGTCGGGCGGCGGCTGGGATGTCAAGTCCGAAAAGGGGAAGGGCACCACGGCAAGCGCCTGGTTCGATACCGGTAACGTGGACACCCCGCCGGTGGGTGATATTCCGGGGATGTTCAGAACCATCCTGATGTTCGCCGGGCCTGAGGACATACACATACGGCGTTCCCGCAGGAGAGATGACGGGCCGGTGCTGGAATACGAGGTCCGTAAATCGGACCTTGTCGAAGTTCTGGGAGACATTGAGGATACGGGATCGCTGGTGCTGATAGACAAGTACCTGCGTTCCCTGGAAGAAGAAGCATAGCATTTGAGAGGAGAGAGATATGGCAATGACACTGGAGGAGCTGCGCAAGCTCAGAGAGTCAAAAAAGACGGACATTCAGCGGCGTGAAGCCGAAGGCAAAGAGATCCAGATAATCGTCGGTATGGGAACCTGCGGTATTGCCGCGGGGGCCAAAGGGACGCTGGATTCATTTATCAATGCTCTGGATGAGAACAAGCTGGTGGATCAGGTGATAGTGCGGCAGACCGGCTGCATGGGCCTGTGCCACTCGGAGCCGACGGTTGAAGTGATTTCTCCGGGCATGCCCAATGTCATCTACGGTAGGGTAGACGCCGAGGTTGCCAAAGAGATTGTGCAGAAACACATTATCGGCCATGAACTGCTGGATAATCATATCCTCAACCGGCCCGCCGCTGACATTCTTAAATAGGAGAAAGATATGGCATATAACCACTTTATCCTGTGCTGCGGCGGTACGGCCTGTGAATCAAACAAGGGCAGGGAAATATACGAAGCGCTTATCAGGGAAGCCAACGCCCAAAAGGTGACAAACGAGGTCCAGATCGTGCAAACCGGCTGTTTCGGTTTCTGCGAACGGGGGCCTATTGTCAAAGTGCTTCCCGAAGAATCGTTCTATGTGGATGTCAAACCCGAAGACGCCAAAGAAATCATCGCCGAGCAGATAGTCAAAGGCCGGGAAGTCCCCCGGCTCCTGTACAAAGAAGACACTGAGACGAAAAAGAAGACATCCATCGAGGACATTCAGTTCTATCAGAAACAGTTCCGGGTAGTGCTCCGTAACTGCGGCGTCATTGATCCTGAGAATATCGACGAATACATTGCCCGTGAGGGCTACAGCGGCCTTGAGAAGGTGCTGTTTGAATGGACGCCGGAGCGGATCATTGAAGAGATGAAAGCCTCAGGAATGCGTGGCCGGGGCGGAGCGGGCTTCCCCACCTGGCTCAAATGGGACCTTGCCCGCAAGGCCCAGGGGGACATCAAGTACGTTATCTGCAACGCCGACGAGGGCGATCCGGGCGCGTACATGGACCGTTCCACTATCGAAGGCGATCCCCATTCGGTTATCGAAGGGATGATCACCGCGGGCAAGGCAATCGGCGCGAACCAGGGCTTTGTGTACATACGGGCGGAATACCCCCTAGCCATTGAGCGGCTGCGGATCGCCCTGAGGCAGGCCCAGGAATACGGCCTGTTAGGCAAAAACATCCTTGGCTCCGGTTTTGATTTCGACATTGAAATCCGCCTTGGCGCGGGGGCCTTTGTCTGCGGCGAGGAAACGGCGCTTATCAAATCCGTGGAAGGGAACCGGGGCATGCCCGTACCCAAGCCGCCTTTCCCGGCGAACAAGGGCCTGTGGCAGCGGCCTACGATTATCAACAACGTTGAAACCCTGGCCAATATTCCGGTGATCACGGCCAAGGGCGGGGCCTGGCTTGCCCGGCTGGGTACCGAGAAATCCAAAGGAACGAAGGTATTCGCCCTTACCGGCAAGGTAAAGAACTCCGGCCTGGTGGAAGTGCCCATGGGGACCACCTTGAGGGAGATCATCTTCGAGATCGGCGGCGGCATTAAAGACGGCAAAAAGTTCAAGGGTGTGCAGACCGGCGGCCCTTCGGGAGGTATACTTACCGACACGGTACTGGATACGCCCATCGACTTTGAAAGCCTCGCCGCCAACGGCTCGATGATGGGTTCAGGCGGCATGATCGTCATGGACGAGGACGACTGTGTGGTGGACGTGGCGCGCTTTTACATGGACTTCTGCGTGGACGAAAGCTGCGGCAAATGTTCGCCCTGTCGCATCGGGACGACCCAACTGCTCAACATCCTGGAAAAAATCGCCAAGGGCAATGGCGAGGAAGGCGACCTCGACAAACTTGAGATCATCGGCAAGGCCATGTCCAAGGCAAGCCTCTGCGCCTTGGGCCAAACGGCGCCCAATCCCACTCTGTCTACGGTAAAAAATTTCCGGGAAGAATATCTGGAGCATATCAGGGATAAAAAGTGCCGGGCCGGCAAGTGCAAGAGTCTGCTGCGCTTTACCATTGATTCGGCCAAGTGTATCGGCTGCGGCGCCTGCGCCAAAAAATGTCCCGGTAACTGTATCGCCGTTGAAGACGCTTCCAAGTATCCGGACAAGAAACGGCCGCCCTACCTCATTGATCAGGCGGCTTGTCTCAAGTGCGGTGAGTGCTTCAAGACCTGTAAATTCGGCGCGATTACCAAGGGCTAATAGGAGTATACCATGATAAACCTGAAGATAAACGGCATTTCGGTTCAGGCCGCGGAGGGAGACACGATCCTCGAAACGGCCAAGAAAGCAAACATAAAAATTCCCACCCTCTGTTACAATCCGGATCTTCCGGCCTGGGCTTCCTGCGGCATCTGCATTGTCCGCATGGCGGGCAGTCCCCGGATGGTCCGGGCCTGTACCACCCCGGTGGATGGCAGCATGGAAGGCAAGGAGATTATCACCCATGATGCGGAGATCATCGCCACGAGGCGCACCGTGCTGGAACTGATCCTCTCAAACCACCCCAACGACTGTCTCCAGTGCCCGCGGAACGGAAGCTGCGAGCTGCAGACCCTGGCCGGGGAATTCGGCATCAGGGAAGCGCCGTACAAAAAGGTGATGAACGGACTTCCCGTGGACGATTCCAATCCGGCGATTATACTCAACCCTGAGAAATGTATCCGCTGCGGGAGATGCGTCAAAGTCTGCCAGGAAGTGCAGAACGTATGGGCGCTGGAATTTCTGGGGCGGGGCATCAAGGGGAGGATCGCCAGCGCTGCGGACGCTCCCCTGGGTGAAAGCCCCTGTATCAAGTGCGGCCAGTGCGCCGCCCACTGTCCGGTTGGGGCTATCTATGAGCGGGACGATACCGTCAATGTCTGGAACGCCCTGCACAACCCGCAGCAGCATACCGTGGTGCAGATCGCCCCGGCGGTGCGGGTCGCGCTGGCGGAGGAATTCGGCCTTGAGCCGGGAACGGTGTTCACCAAAAAAATCTACGCCGCCCTCCGCCGCCTCGGTTTCAAAACCGTATTCGACACCAACTTTTCCGCCGATCTTACCATAATGGAAGAGGGAACCGAACTGGTGAAACGCCTTACCGAAAAGGGTGACATTCCGCTCATCACCTCCTGCTGTCCCGCCTGGGTCGACTATATGGAAAAATATTACGCCGACATGATACCGAACTTCTCAACGGCGAAATCGCCGCAGCAGATGATGGGGGCGATGATCAAGGCGTATTGGACGGATAAGGTGGGGGTAGATCCCGACACGGTCTATTCGGTGTCGGTGATGCCCTGCACGGCGAAAAAGTGGGAAACGCGCCGCAACAACGACATGAAAAGCGCCGGTCACGGTTATGACGTGGACATTGTGATTACCACGCGGGAACTGGCGCGGATGATTAAACAGGCGGGCATTGATATTCTCAAACTTCCCGACGAAGAAGCGGATAATCCCCTGGGGTCGTATACCGGCGCGGGTACTATCTTCGGCGTAACCGGCGGCGTTATGGAAGCGGCGGTGCGTAGCGCCTACTTCCTGGTGACGGGGAAAGAACTTTCCGATGTGAACTTCAAACCGGCCCGCGGTCTTGAGGGGGTAAAAGAAGCGGAGGTGGATTTTAACAACGGGACAAAAATCCGCATAGCCATTGCCCACCAGATGGGGAATATCGCCGCGGTGCTGGACAAGATCCGCGCCGCGCGGGACTCCGGCAAGGAAACGCCGTACCACTTTGTAGAAGTCATGGCCTGCCGGGGAGGCTGTATCGGCGGCGGCGGACAGCCCTACGGTTGCACCGACCTTATCCGCACGCAGCGCACTTCGGGCATCTACGCCGATGACGAGAAATCCATCAATCGCTGTTCCCATCAGAATCCCTTTATCAACCAGGTATACCAGGAATTTTTGGGCGAACCCAACGGCCACAAAGCCCACGAACTGCTCCACACCAGGTATGTGGAGCGCCCCCTGTATGTAAAGTGATCTTTCGGCGGCGGCGGTGATAGGCCGCCGCCGTCTATTTATTAAGGAGGAAACAATGGAGAAATTGTTCAGGCTCAAGGAGCGCGGGACTACGGTCCAACGGGAGATCTTTGCCGGTCTCACCACATTTCTGACGATGGCCTATATCCTGATAGTTAATCCGGGTATGCTGGGTGAAATCGGTAACGGTATGACGGCGGGCGCGGTCTTTACCGCCACGGCAATCGCGTCAGCTATTGCCACGCTGGTTATGGCGTTCGCGGCCAACCTGCCCATAGCGCTGGCCCCCGGTATGGGGCTTAACGCCTTCTTCACCTACGCGGTGGTTTTGGGGATGGGATATTCCTGGCAGGTGGCCCTTACCGCGGTTTTCCTTGAAGGTATTCTCTTTATCATTTTGTCGTTTTGTAATGCCCGCGAGGCGATCATCACGGCAATCCCGACAAACCTCAAGAAAGCCGTGGCCGTCGGTATCGGTATTTTTATCGCCCTTATCGGTTTTTCCAATTCGGGGATAGTGGTAAATACCGCCGGCACGATAATCGGACTTGGAGATCTGAGCGCGGCCAGCCCGCTGCTGGCGTTTCTCGGCCTCATCATTATCATTGTGCTGTATACCCTGAAAGTTCCCGGCGCCATTCTTATCGGCATCCTGGTCACTACCGTTATCGGCATTCCCCTGGGCGTCACCACGGTTCCCGAAGGCTGGTCACCGGTGGGCCTCCCCGCGGCGCCTCTCCTGTTCCAGTTTGATTTTTCCTCAGTGCTGTCCTTCAATTTTTTCACGGTGTTCTTTACGTTCCTCTTTGTGGATATTTTTGATACGGTGGGAACCCTCGTGGGGGTCACCACCCAGGCCGGGCTTATTGACGAGAACGGGAATATTCCCCGTGTCAAGCAGGCTCTCATTGCCGATGCGGTAGGCACGGTCGCCGGCGCGGCTCTGGGAACCTCTACCGTTACGAGCTATGTAGAAAGCACCGCCGGCGTCGCCGCCGGGGGCCGTACGGGCCTTACGAGCCTGAGTACCGCGGTGCTGTTCCTGCTGGCGCTGTTTCTCGCCCCCCTGTTCCTGTTGATCCCCACCGCGGCCACGGCTCCGGCGCTGATCATGGTGGGCTTCCTCATGATGCGGCCGGTAACGTCGATTGATTTTTCAGACCCGACCGAAGGCATTCCCGCCTTCCTTGCCATCGTGATGATGCCCTTTGCATACAGTATTGCCGAAGGCATCGTGTACGGGGTTATTTCTTACGTGCTGCTTAAACTCGCCGCCGGCAAGTTCAAGGAGATCAGCGTGGTAAGCTGGGTGCTCTTTGTGGTGTTCGTGCTGCGGTTCTTTTTATAACGGGGGATGGCATGAAAGAAGTATTTGTAGGTTTCGCGAAGTACAACGAAGAGGCAAACCAGGCGGTATACGCTATTCTGGACAAGCTCTCCAATGACGAGCGTGAAAAGGACCGGGGCAGTTACTACGGCAGCCTCTCCGGCCTTGCCCGGCATCTTCTGGGCGGGACAATCTTTTTTGGGGGGATGTTCAATGCCGTTGTTCCCGGCAACGCTGCGGCAATGAAGGCCCTGTCGGCGCTGGAAGGCCTTGCGATTCCCGAAGGCAAGCTGGACGAATCCGGGTGGAAATCTTTGGGCGGATTATTCGCCGCGGCCGACAGCGCCCTGGTGAATTTTGTCTCTGCCCTTACGGACGGCGATTTCAAGGCCCCCCTGAAGATCGACTGGTACGGCGGCAATCCCGCCGAAGTGCCGCTCTACTTCATG
This sequence comes from Treponema sp., assembly GCA_031279635.1. Taxonomy (GTDB): domain Bacteria; phylum Spirochaetota; class Spirochaetia; order Treponematales; family Breznakiellaceae; genus WQXQ01. The sequence goes on from JAITIC010000179.1 coordinate 29,618, forward strand.
CTTCAGCAGTTGGCCGCCCACGGAACCCACCACCGGGGCCAGCTTTCCCAAATACTGGATGAACTGAAAATCGACAACGATTATTCGGGGATCAACGTACAGTTTCTTGCCTGATTGAGCGTAAACGCCGGGGCCTGCCGTTATTCGAAAGTCTGGTTTAATACCCCGGAGCGCTGCTCCGGCTCAAATGACGCAATGTTTACAAAATTTTGGTATTAAACCTAAGAACCCGCTTTCGCGGGGGAGGGTATAATAAACTTCCTATCGAACGAGCCTCCAATCGAACTAATGCAACGCTTAAGATACCGCGGAGCTTGCTCCGCAGAGGCTCATTAAGGACGCCCCGGCAATTTTGACAGAGCTGCTAATCCTCTTCCTTGATGATCTCTATCTTTATCCCGTTGTTTTGATCCGGCTCATCCTTAGGCGGAACGGACACCCTGAGAATGCCGTTTCTGTAGATCGCCTTTACCTTTTCCTGGGCGTATTTGTCCTGCGGGACAAAATACTTCTGCTTTTCAATGTCTTTTAGCTTGAGCCGCCGCTTGAAATAGCGAACGTTCTCGTCACGGATTTTCACCGGACTGTCCCCGTCCGGTTCCGCGCTGAGGCTTTCGGAAATCTTCGCCGAAAAGAGCATGTAGTCACCCTGAAAAGAAAGGCTGATGTCCTTTTCGTCAAAGCCGGCGAGGGCAAATTCAAAAACCATGGTACGGTCGCCGGTCATAAAGGCGTTCATCGGCGGATAGGAATAGTTCGGATAAAAATCGGTGTTTTCGTCGAAACAGTATTTCCCGAATCCGAAAGGCCCCTGGCCGAAACCGTCGCCGCCTTCGCTCCCGTAGCGCTTAAAATTCCGGTGGAATTCATCCTTGAAATCCTGGGCCGCCTCAAAAATTTCATCGAAGATGCTGCCCAGATCCATGTAAGTTCTCGTACCTTTCATATAAGGCTCCTTTCACACCCTGAGTGTGACGGCCGGGAACGCCTGGCAAGCCGTTCCTCCGGCCATGTGGAATCGTGGCCGTAAAAGCCGCGCGGAAACCCCCGTACGGGCGGTTCCCTGACTGTTATAGTGTATCACCTTTTACGATTGTTGGATACGGTAAATCCAGGGCAACAGCACTTGCTTCCAATTGCAATCCAAACAGCGATTGCGGACGCCACGTGTCCGGGAAAAATACTGAGCTTCTCTCCGTCCCCGCATCGCCCCCTTGCCTATCACTCATTCCTCATTTTATAATACCCTATGGCCCGGCTGATAACCAAAACAGTGGAAAAAACTGATGAAAAGCTCAAGGAACCGGAAGTGTACCGGGTGCTTCTTCTTAACGACCACTACACCACGATGGATTTTGTGGTGGAAGTGCTCATGGTGATTTTCCATAAGAGCATTGAGGACGCCCACCGGATTATGCTGGACGTACACCGCAAGGGCAAGGGTGTGGTGGGGGTATATGCCTGGGACATAGCGGCCACGAAGGCCGAGCAGGTGCATGCGGCGGCAAGGGAGAACGAATTCCCCCTCCGCTGTATTGTAGAACCGGTGTGATTCGTGGATAATTAAAAGTGAGGATACTATGAAAATTTCCGGTCATGTACAGGCCATAATTAACGCCGCTTATAACGAAGCCAAGGTGCGTAATCACGAATACCTGACGCCTGAGCATATTCTGTACGCGGCCCTGGCCTTTGACGAGGTTCAGGGGGTGCTTGTTTCCTGCGGGGCGAATCTGGACCAGATTAAGCACGGCATGGAAAATTACTTTGAGCAGAAAGTTCCGGTAATCAGCGACATGGCCGAGCCCGCCCAGACTGTTGGTTTTCAGAGCGTGATTGAGCGGGCGGTGCTACAGAGTCAGTCTTCCCAAAAAGAGATGATCGACGTGGCAGATATTCTCGTGTCCCTGTTTGACGAGGAACGAAACTACAGCGCCTATTATTTGCGCAAGGCGGGCGTGAAGCGGCTTGAACTGCTGGAAAGCCTTTCTCACGGTTACGAGGAAGGGGCTTTCGGCGGCAGGAAAAACCGTAGCCGGGAAGACCTCTTGAACGAGGCGGAGCAATTCACCGGCGTTTCCGAAGACGGTGAGGCGGGACAGAAAACCAGGGCGGGGAAGAAGAGCGCGCTGGAACGTTACGCCACCGAACTTACGGCCCTGGCGCGGGAGAACAAGATGGACCCCCTTATCGGCAGGGAGGATGAGCTTGAGCGCACGGTGCGTGTGCTCTGCCGCAGGTTGAAAAACAACCCTATCCACGTGGGAGATTCCGGCGTCGGCAAAACGGCCATTACCGAGGGGCTTGCCCAGAGGATAGTGGCGGGCAGGGTACCGCCGATGCTGAAGGACTTCAGTATTTACTCGCTGGACATGGGCGCGCTCGTGGCGGGTACGAAATACCGCGGCGATTTTGAGGAACGGATCAAGCGGGTGGTCGAGGAGATGCTTAAAAAAGAAAGGGCAATTCTCTTTATCGACGAGATACACACGCTGGTAGGGGCGGGGTCGGTTTCAGGGGGCGCGCTGGATGCTTCCAACCTGTTAAAACCCGCCCTTACTTCGGGCAGGCTCCGCTGCATCGGCTCCACCACTCACGAGGAATACGGCAAATTTTTTGACAAAGACCGGGCTTTGTCGCGGCGCTTCCAGAAAATCGACATTAACGAACCGTCCGAGGCGGATACCATAGCGATTCTCAAGGGCCTTAAATCCAAGTACGAAAATTTTCACAAGGTACGCTACAGTGACGAGGCGGTGGAAGGGGCGGTGCGCCTTTCCGCGCAGTTTATCACCGAGCGCCGCCTGCCGGACAAGGCGATTGACGTTATTGACGAAGCCGGCGCTTTCGTGCGGATTGAGGCGTACCGGCATAGCGGTGAAAATCCTGAGCGGAAAGAGGGTGAAAGCGCGAATACCCCTGAAGTGGAGGCCGCGGCGGTTTCGGCTGACACTGCTGAGGGCAGGGTTGCGGCATCCGCCACGGTACAGGACGGCTCGGTGGAGATAATCGACATTGGTTTGCCGGTCATTGAGGCCGTCGTTTCCAAAATCGCCCGCATACCGGAACGCTCGGTGGGCGAAACCGAAAAAGACAAGCTCCGCGATCTGGATAAAAAGCTGCGCATGAGGATCTTCGGCCAGGACGATGCGGTGACGGTGGTAGTCAAGGCGGTAAAACGCTCCAGGGCCGGCTTCAGGGCGGAACGCAAACCGGTGGCGAATTTCCTCTTTGCCGGTCCCACCGGTGTGGGCAAGACGGAACTGGCCCGGCAGTTAGCCGACATTCTGGGCATTGCCATGTTCCGCTTTGACATGAGCGAGTACCAGGAAAAATACACCGTATCCCGCCTCATCGGTTCGTCACCGGGCTATGTGGGCTACGAAGACGGCGGCCAGCTTACCGGCGCGGTGCGCAAGCAGCCGCACGCGGTGGTGCTGTTGGACGAAATTGAAAAGGCCCATTCGGACGTGTACAACATCATTTTGCAAATAATGGACTACGCCACCCTTACCGACAACCAGGGCCGCAAGGCGGATTTCCGCAACGTTATCCTCATTATGACCAGCAACGCCGGGGCCAGGGAAATCGGCAAGGGCCTTATCGGTTTCGGTGACCGGGTTATGGACGAGAGCGCCGTGGACAGCGCCGTGGAAAAAATATTCACGCCGGAGTTCCGCAACCGCCTTGACGCGGTGGTCCGCTTTGCCCACCTCTCGCGGGACATCATGGCCTCCATTGTCCGCAAGGAGCTTGCCGCTTTCGCAGTCCAGCTCGCCGAAAAAAACGTGAGTCTTACCGTTACCGACGCCTGTGTGGACAAACTCGCCGGGGAGGGCTACAGCCGCGAATTCGGCGCGCGCAACGTCGACCGTCTTATCGAAGACAGGATCAAAAGCGTCTTTGTGGACGAGGTACTCTTCGGCCGCCTGAGTTCCGGCGGCGGCGCGGTGATGGACTACACTGGCGGCGAATACCGCCTGCAGGTGCTGACAAAAGAAGAAAGCGAAAAGACCGCCGGCGAACAGCTTCCCATGGAGGCGCTGGTTTAGGTGGCGGGCTTCCGCCCCGGCCCTGACCCGGACTTTCCTTACTTAAGTGAAAACGACCGCTATGCCTTCCCCGATCCCCTGAACTGCGAGGATGATATTGTCGCCATCGGCGGCAACCTTTCGCCGGGAATGCTCCTTTCCGCCTACGAGCAGGGTATCTTCCCTTGGTATAATCCCGGCGATCCCGTTATCTGGCAGTCCCCTGATCCCCGCTTTTTGATTTACCCGGAAAAGCTCCACGTTTCGGCCTCCATGCGCAAGGTCCTGCGCCGCGGCGAATTCGAAATTGCCTTTGACCGGGACTTTGCCGCTGTTATCAAAGGCTGCGCGGAGGCGGAGCGGCCCGGCCAGGGGGGAACCTGGATCACCGGCGAGATCATTGACGCCTACACGGAACTGCACCGCCTGGGCTGGGCGCACTCGGCGGAGGCCTACCTCGACGGGGAACTTGCCGGCGGTTGCTACGGCATATTTCTGGGCGGGGCATTCTTTGGGGAGTCCATGTTCGCCAGGCAGCCTGACGCCTCCAAGGCGGCCTTCCTCAGTCTGGCGCGTTTTCTCTTTGCCGGGGGAGCGGCCTTCATTGACTGCCAGGTTCCCACGGGCCACCTGTACAGCCTCGGCGGGGAGGCGCTCAGTCGGGAGGCGTTTCTCGCGCTGCTTGCAAAAACCCGCTCCCTCCGCCGCCCCGGAAACAGCGACGCTACGGACCTCCGGGGAAGCTGGGAAAAAGAGACCGCCCCGCCGCTTAGCAGCGCTTAAGATACCGTGGAGCTTGCCCTGCGGAGGCTCATTGTGCGCCTGTTCACACTACGTGGAATCAATGAACAAACGGCGATAACACACAAGGCAAGATAGATAAATGTGGAAAATATCAGATCCCGCTTGTCATACCTTGTCCCTATCCGCCGAAACATCCGCTCTACTTCATTCCTCCGGCTTACCCTGTTCCCATGAGTGATGAAAACCTGGGCGCCGTTAATGCATTTGTGCAGGGTCAAAGTGGTCCGTTCCCCGATTTCCATCAAAGGCTGGCGTATGGCGGTAAGCCGGGCATAAAAAAAACTAATTGACTATGCGCTCACGCGCACGGTTTTAGACCAGGCTCTTGCAGTTTCTCAGGCTTTCAGCCTTGCGAAACTGCGGATTTTAAGGTTGCTGTTCCAAAACTGAAGTTTTGGAACAGCCTCAATTGACTGTGCGCTCACGTTCCCGGCATAGCCGGGGGTACGGTTTTGGGACAAAAAAACGCTTGACTTTTATCATAGACGCAACAACCTTTAAATTCTATTTACTTTTGTCTTTTTTGTCTTGACAAAAACATATAAAAAAGATAGATTTAGTAACATATTTTTACGATAATATTTATAGGATATAGGAGAAGATTTTGGCCAGGAAGATCAAACAAATCGCCATATACGGAAAGGGGGGCATAGGGAAGTCTACCACCACTTCCAACCTCAGCGCGGCCCTTTCGGAGATGAACCTCAAAGTGATGCAGTTTGGCTGTGATCCCAAGAGCGACTCTACCAATACCCTCCGGGACGGTAAATTCATCCCCACCGTGCTGGACACCCTGCGGGAAAAGTCAACGGTAAAGGCCTCGGAAGTTATCCATGAGGGTTATAACGGCATCTACTGCGTCGAGGCCGGCGGCCCCGCTCCGGGTGTTGGCTGCGCCGGCAGGGGCATTATCACGGCGGTGGAACTTTTTAAGCATCAGCATGTTTTTGAGGACCTGGATCTGGACGTGGTCATTTACGATGTCCTGGGAGACGTAGTGTGCGGGGGCTTCGCCGTCCCCATCAGGGAAGGCATTGCCGAGCACGTGTTTACCGTGTCGTCGGCGGATTTTATGTCCATCTATGCTTCCAATAACCTGTTTAAGGGCATAAGCAAGTACTCCAATTCGGGGGGCGCCCTTTTGGGCGGAGTAATCGCCAATTCCATGGGGCCGCCCTATTCACGGGAGATTATCGATGACTTTGTAAAACGGACCTCCACCCAGGTAATTGAATACATCCCCCGTTCCATAACGGTAACCCAGAGCGAACTCCAGGGGAAGACCACTATTGAGGCGGCGCCCAAGTCCGAGCAGGCCAATGTGTACCGTTCTCTTGCCCGCAAGATCGCCGAACATGCGGAGTCCAGGACGCCGGCCCCGCTGGAAGTGGCGGAACTGCGGGAGTGGGCCGCTTCCTGGGCGGATAATCTTCTGGCCCTGGAACAGGGCAAGATCACATCGCCGGGCGACGCCATATAAAGGAGTTATAGAAGAACATGCGGGATATTCAGGCACAGAAAAGCTCCAATCTGCTCAAATCCATTACGCACCCCTGCTTTAACGGCTGTGGAGGGAAGAATACGCGGATACACCTGCCTGTGGCGCCGTCCTGCAACATCCAGTGCAACTACTGCCTGCGGAAATACGAGTGCGTCAACGAAAGCAGGCCCGGCGTATGCGCTCAATTACTTGCGCCGGAGGAGGCATTGGAGCGATTCCTTGAAGCCCGGGAGCGGCTGGGGAAAATCGACGTGGCAGGAATCGCGGGCCCCGGCGACGCCCTTGCCGAATTCGACAGGGTACGGCAGACCTTTACGCTCATCCGCAAAGCTGACCGCGGCGTTGTCTTCTGCATTTCAACCAACGGCCTCCTCCTCCCCCGGTATGCCGCTGATATTGCCGCCCTGGGCGTTTCCCACGTAACGGTAACGGTGAACGCCGCAAGTCCCCGGGAGGGGAGGCGCATCTACCGTTATGTGCAATACGGGGGAGAAAATTTTACAGGCGCTGAGGGCGTGGGTATTCTGCTTAAAAACCAGTATGAGGGCATTTCGCGCCTGCGGGAACTGGGAATTATCACCAAAGTCAACATCGTCATGCTCAAGGGTATCAACGACGCCGTCATTCCGGAGATTGTGGCGAAAGTAAAAAATGCCGGCGCGGATATGACCAACATCATGCAGCTCATCCCGGTACCAGGCACTATTTTTGAACATATTCCCATGGTAAGCAACGCCGAACTTACGGAAGCGCGGAAGCAGTGCGAGGCCTTACTACCGCAGATGTACCACTGCCGCCAGTGCCGATCCGATGCCGTGGGGACTCTGGAGGAGGATATTTCGTTTCAGTTTACCGCCGGCAAAGACTGCGGTAAGACAGAACGCTCCGTCCTGGAGGAAGAGAACCCGGCGGATGCCGAAGGGGATTCCGGAAGAGAGACCCCGCCGTTCTTCTTCGCGGCGGCCTCCAAAAACGGTATCGCGGTGGATCAGCATTTTGGGCGCGCTTCGGCCTTTTATATTTATCAGTATAAAAACGGCAAGGTTGAATTTATCGAAAAGCGGGACGTGTCCAGGTACTGCCGGGGCCGGGAAAATTGCGGCCATAACGCAGCGGAATGGCATGAAGAAGGTCTCAACGGGATTCTCGAAACGCTGGAGGACTGCGACGGCGTTATTGCCATGCGCATAGGCGAAGCACCGCGCCGCCGCCTTGCGGAACGGGGCATCAGATTTTTCATGACCTATGATTACGTTACCGATGCGGTAAAGGAATTCGGAAAAACCTTTGCCGGGGAGATGATTCATGCCTGAGAAAAAGAATGTTTTTTTTGTTCAATTTGATCCAAGGGAGCTTTTGTCCCCGGCGGCGCTGCTGGCGGTTTTGACCATGCATATCCTTGTGCCGGCCAGTCCGGGATACAGGGTAAAGCAGCTCCCCTATTTTACCAATTTTCTCTATCTGCTGCTGGCGTTCTTTGCCCTCTGGATAGCCGCCGGCCTGTTCAAAACCGTCTTGGGGGAAAAACTTGCCTTTAAGTCCGGTTTCTATGGGGTGGGCTTTTTGCTGCTGGGGGTCTACGATTTTATCACCCTAAAACTGAATCTGCTGCCGGGAATTTACTTTCCCGCGCCGGAACGGATCATCGGCGTCTTTGTAAAGGACTGGCTCTTTATCCTCCAATGCCTGGTTTATTCTCTAAGGCTTCTTCTGGGCGGTTTTTTTCTGGGCGCTTTTCTGGGGGTTGTCACCGGGACCCTTATCGGCTGGAGCCAGCGGTTTAACTACTGGATCATGCCCTTTATCCGCATCGTGGGGCCCATCCCGTCAACCGCGTGGATTCCCGTTGCCCTGGTCATCTTTTTAAAACCCACCGACGCCAGCCTGTTCCTCATCGCCCTGGGGGTCTGGTTCCCCACCACGGTGCTCACCAGTTCCGGCATCATGAACGTGCAGAAAAGCTACTTCGAGGTTTCCAGTACCCTGGGGGCGGGCGCCCTGCGGAACATCCTCTCAATCGCGCTGCCCGGCGCCGCGCCCAACATTTTTTCGGGCCTTTTCAACGGAACTTCCGCCTGCTTCCTCACCCTTATGGCCGCCGAGATGATCGGCTGTAAATTCGGCATCGGCTGGTATATCAACTGGCAACGGGAGACCCTCGCCTATTCCAACGTGTACGCGGCCCTCATCGTGATCGCCGTCACTTTCTCCCTGCTCATCAGTTTGCAGTTCAAAATCAGGAACAAGGTGCTGGCCTGGCAGAAAGGTACTATCAGATGGTGAATGATCGGGAAACGGCGCGGAATGCCGGATTGATCGAGATTGAAAAACTCCGCAAGAGTTTTCCTCAAAACGAAGGGGACGACATCATAGTTCTTGATAACGTCGATCTTCGTTTTGAAAGCGGTGAATTTGTTTCCCTTATCGGGCCGTCGGGCTGCGGCAAATCTACCCTGCTGCGCATCATCGCGGGCCTTACCCCCTCCGATTCGGGCCGCATTACGCTTGACGGCGGGGTAGTTTCCGCGCCGGGCTTTGAACGGGGGCTGGTGTTCCAGGACCCGACGCTGTTCCCCTGGATGACCATATACGAGAACATAGCCTACGGCCTCCGTTCACGGGGAGTGTATAAAGAGGAAAAGCAGAATATCCCCGCTTATTTTAAGCTGGTGGGCCTTACGGGTTTTGAAAAATCCTATCCCCACCATTTGTCGGGAGGCATGGCCCAGCGGGCGGCACTTGCACGGACTCTGGTCAATAAGCCAAAGGTACTGCTCCTGGACGAACCCCTGGGCGCCCTTGATGCCTTTACCCGCATGAACATGCAGGACGAAATTTTAAAAATCTGGCGGGAACGTGGCATGACTACCGTCATGGTAACCCACGATGTGGACGAGGCCATCTACATGGCTGGCAGAATCGTCGTGATGTCGGCGAGGCCGGCGAAGATCGAAACGATCATCAAAGTGGAGATAGGCCGTCCCAGACAGCGGGACGATCCTGATTTTTTGGATCTCAGGGCGAAGATACTTCAAATACTGCACTTTGCGGGACACCGGGAGGATTTGCAGTATTACCTGTAGCGCGGATTACGCGCGAAATTTGCGGCGCAAAATCTCTTCGCGGTTTTCCGTGGGGAGTAAAATATTAGGCGGGTTGTCAATCGGGTTTGACGCCCAAAGGAGACGAGTTATGAAAAAGACAGCGCTTGTGTTACTACTGGCCTGTACGGTTCTTGCCGGTCTTTCGGCAAGAGGTCAACAAGAGCCTTCCGGCGGGGCCGGCGATTATACGCTGACCATCGGCCTTCCGGTTGAGGGCGGGCTCTGCGAAGCCCCCTTCTATATCGCCATAGAAAAGGGCTTCTACGACGAGGAGGGACTCAAATGGCGGGAGTTCAAGATGGACCCCGGTACGGCGATGAATCATCTTACCAACGGCACTATCGACGTTACCAACAACCTGCTGGCAACCCTGATCCAACCCATCGCCAACGGCCTGGACATCAAGATTCCCCTGGCCCTGCATACCGGATGTGTCAAGGTGCTGGTCAGGCCCGATTCCCCGATCCGCAGCCCCATCGATCTCAAGGGGAAGAAGATCGGCGTTCCCAGCCTCAATTCCAGTACCAAGGTAATACCTTCGCGGGTACTCGCCAGCCTGGGACTAAAAATTGACGGCCCCGGAGCGGATGTGGAATGGATCATCTATCCCTCGGCGGAACTGCCCCTGGCCCTTGAGCGCGGCCTGGTTGACGCTATCGGCTCAGGCGACCCCGCCGCTTCGATTATCGAAAACGAAGGCAAGGCGAGAGTGATCATTAACAACGCCACCGATGACAATCTCAAAAACGAATTCTGCTGCGTGACTCCGGTCCGTTCCGCCGCGATTGTGGAACACCCCGAAGAAGTGGCGAAATTCCTGCGGGCCATTCAGAAGGCTTCCAAGTGGGTCCAGGAGAACCCTGACGAGGCCGCGAGGATCATCACCGAGAAGAAGTACATTGCCGGTGAAATCGCGGTCAACGCCCAGGTGCTTAAGAGCTTCAACTACCGGGCATCGGTGAGCCAGGCGCTTGCGGCTATTGAGCGTAACGCCAAAGAACTCCAGCAGATCGGTATCGTCGCTTCTGACGTTGACGTGGACGCTCTGGTAAAGAACACATTCTACCAGGTACCCGGCGTTCCCGATTCGCTGTTTTAGGAGTTGTGGGACCAGCAAAGTTTTTTTAGCCATAATTCCTATAATTACTATAGGAATTCTAACATTATGATTGGCAATGGCAGCCTGTCTTTGCCAATCCACAAGGAGAGTTTATGAAAAAACTGACCGTTTCTTTATTCCTGTTCTGCGCCGCTTTTTCCCTGCTCACGGCGGGAGGCGGTAAACAGGATTCCGGCGCTCCGGGCGCGGCTTCCCAGCCTGCAGCCTTAAAACCCTTTAACCTGGGGCATCTCAATTCCACGGCCCACCTGTTGGCCTTTGTCGCCAAAGAGGAAGGCTTCTTTGCCGAGGAGGGGCTGGACGCGACGCTGACCCAGTTTGCCAGCGCCGCCGAACTTGCCGCGGGTCTTGAGTCCGGCAAGCTGGACACGGCCTTTATCGGTTCGGTTCCGGTAATAACCTTCCAGTCCACCGGTCATGACCTCACGATCTTCGGGGGCGCCATGACCAACGGACATGGTTATGTCATCAAAACCGAGCTGGTCCCGCCGGGCTTCAAGGAGGGGGACATCACCGTCCTAAAGGGACGGAACGTGGCGACGGTTAAAAACAGCGTCCAGGAGTACGAACTCCTCGTTCTGCTGAAAAACGCGGGGCTTACGCCGGGCGGGGACGTGAATGTCGTGTACTTCAACAATCAGACCGAAGCCTACAACGCCCTTCAGAACAGGGAAATAGACGCGGTGTCGGTCTACTCACCGTACGCGTCGCGGGCACGGAGCGAGGGCTACACGGTCGTTTATTACTGCAACGAAAAAGACGAATTCCAAAACCAGCCTTGCTGCCGGCAGGTGGCGCATACGCCCGCGCTCAGGACGAATCCCGCCCTGTTTGAGGCTGCCGAACGGGCCTTCATCAAGGCTTATAAGTTTTCGCAGGAGAACCACGAAAAGACGATCGACGACGTGAATAAGTACATCCCGCTGGCGCGGGAACTGGTTGAGTACGAGGTTTACGGCGGTCACAGCCTTTCGAGTCCCGATCCGGACAAGAAGGCCACGGTTCTCTTAAAGGAAGACGTGGTTGCCTTTGGGTATACCAATGATTACAACATCGAGCCGCTGTACAATACCGCCATTTACAAGGCGGCCCTGGACAGCCTCTTGAGGGCCAATCCCAATGACGCGGTATACAAGGGCCTCTTGGATCATTTTAACCGGTATGAATAACAACTGATTCTGGCGGCGGCGGTTCTCTTTCCTCCTGCCGCCGCCGCCCTTTTATCGGTACAAGGAACAAAGGATGAACAAGATTGAGGCGAGCGGATTGACAGTCAGATACCGGGACGGAAACGGGGTGTTTACCGCCCTGGAAGACGTGTCTTTCGTGGTCGGGAACGGGGAGTTTGTCTGCATCATAGGGTCTTCGGGCTGCGGCAAGAGTACGCTGCTGGGCGTCCTGGGAGGGCTGCGCCGTCCGGATGCGGGAAAGGCGTCCATTGACGGCAAAAAAATTACCGGCCCCGGCCCGGACAGGAGCATGGTCTTTCAGCATTATTCGCTTTTTCCATGGATGACCGCGCGGAATAATGTGGCCTTTGGCATTAAGCAGGTGCGGAAGAACCTTTCCCGCGGGGAACGTCTCGACAGGGCCGGCATTTTTCTTGACCGTGTGGGGCTTCTGAATTTTCAAAACAAATACCCCGGGCAGCTTTCGGGGGGGATGAGGCAGCGGGTTGCCATTGCCCGCTCCCTCGCAATGGACACGGAAATACTGCTGATGGACGAGCCTTTCGGGGCGGTGGACGCGAAGAACAGGACGATTTTGCAGGAGCTTCTGTTAAAGCTCTGGGAAGGGGGCGAGGACGATGTGGTGTATCCGCCCGGCGAAAGTTCCCGCTCGCGGGAGCGCAAGACCGTCGTGTTTGTTACCCACGACATCGACGAGGCCGTACTGATGGCGGACAGGATCATCATGATGAGCGACAGCCCCGGAAAAATCTGCCGCGAAATATCTGTTCCCTTTGAGCGGCCCCGGAACAGAGCCGCGTTGATTCAGGCGCCGGAATATACGAGGCTGCGCAGCGAACTTTTGGCGCTGTTCTTCAACGACTTTGGGAGCGCTATATGAAAAAAGCGGTTTCGCACACAGCCGCGGGACGCCTGATGAAGGCGGCCCATCTTCTTTTTATCGTTTTTTTACTCATCCAGCTTTTGGAAGACAGGGCGAAGAATCCCCATCCCGCTTACGCGCTTATTTTTATAACCGCCCTTGAAACTGTTTTTATACTCGTGTCGATTCTGATAAAAAAAACGGGAACGCTTAATCTGTTTGCCGACATAACCGGCTTTGTATATCTTTTTGTCATTTTATGGACTCTCTCTACCGCGAAATTCAACATACTCAAGGCGTCGTTTTTCCCGCCGCCGGGCACGGTGTTCGAGCAGGCCGTGCGGGACGGCGGCGTCATACTGATCAACATCAGAACGTCCCTGGGCATCGTGGCCGAAGGCTATTTGCTCGCCCTTGTATTCGCGATTCCGCTGGGACTTCTCTTGGGCTGGAACCTCAGGGCGGGGAACGCGGCGGTTTACATTTCCAAGTTTCTGGGTTCCATACCGCCCGTGGTCTACATACCCTACGGCATCGCCCTCCTGCCGACCTTCCGTTCGGTTTCGGTGATGGTCATCTTCCTCGCCTCGTTCTGGCCCGCCTTCGCGGGAACGATGAGCGGGACGCTGAATGTGGAACGCCAGATTATCGAGTCCGCGTTGTCGCTCAACGTGAAGAAGATACCCATGCTGTTTCAGATTATTCTGCCCGCTGTTCTGCCGCAGATCTTTATCGGCTGCAACCAGGGCCTGACGGTTTCGTTTATCCTGCTCACCTCGGCGGAGATGATCGGCGGCAGGAGCGGCCTCGGCTATTATGTAAAAAACTTTTCAGACTTTGGCGATTATACACGCATCATCGCCGGCGTTATTGTAATCGGCATCGTCATAACGGCGATTACCTTTTTTTTCAACAAATTACAGAAGTTTCTTCTGCGCTGGAAAAGCTGAACAAAAACTTAACGAGAAACTTGACAGGAGGAATTATGAATGCGAAAGAAATTATTACGAATCTGCTGGAGCTGAAACCGACGCCGCGTATTCCCGCGACATTGATGTCCGCCGGGGCTTGGGCGCTCAACTCAAACGGGCTTTCGCTAGAGCGGGCACTGTCCGCGCCGGCGGAGGAGGTGGCGGAAATTCTGCATCGCGCCTATAACAGCGTCGATTCCGACATTGTATGGGCCATGTCGGGCTACAACAACATTGTCATCGGCGCGCTTGGGGGCAAAATCAAATTCCGCCAGAAGGGAACGCCGGACGTAATCGAAACCCTGATTAAAGACCCTTTGGATGCAGATAATCTTGACATCAATAAAATCAAAAATGATGAAAAGATACGTTTTATCCTTGAGGTTTCGCGTCTGTTGGCCCAAAAAATTAACGGCGAAAATTTTCTCGCCCTGACCCGATGGGGGCCGTTCACGCTGGCGGGACTTCTTTACGGCGCGGAAAACCTGATGCGGGACGTATACAAAAAGCCCGACGCGGTGCGGCATCTCATCGACTTTACCGTTGATCTCTACATTGCCTACGCGGGACTGTACATCGACAACGGCGTTGATTTTTTTCTTCTGGCGGAACCGACCGCTTCGGGAGACATGATTTCGCGCAAGCATTTTGAAGCCTTCGCCGTCCCGGCTTTTAAGAAGGTCTTTGACGCGCTCAAGGTGAAGAACGTGAGGACGGCGCTCCACATCTGCGGCAATATCGAAAACAGGCTCGATCTCCTCAATGACATCGGCGCGGAATTGATTTCCGTTGACTACAAGGTGAGCCTTAAAAAATGCCGCGAGGTCTTTGATAAAAAAACCGCCTTTGCCGGGAACGTCAATCCCGCTGCCGTGATGCTCAAAGAAACGCCGGAGGGGGTCGCCAGGGTCAGCGGGGAATGTATTGCCGACGCCGGCGGTGAACCGGGCTTTCTTCTCATGCCCGGCTGCGATATTCCGCCCGCCACGCCCGCCGCAAACATCAGGGCGCTGACAAAGACGGGCCGCGAATATGCGGTAACATAAGAGGCTTTCCCAAAACTTCAGTTTTGGGAAAGCAGCCTTGAAATTCGCAGTTTTGCAAGGCTGAAAGCCTGAAAAACTACACGGGCCTGTCCCAAAACCGTGCCCCCGGCTATGCCGGGAACGTGAGCGCACAGTCAATTAGTTTTGGGACAGGCTCATAAGTCCGCTGATTTTTGCGGGCTTTACGCGGATTTGGGATGGAGAATTATGGTGAAGAAACTAAAACACCGGAGCCGCCTCAAGCCCAGGCCACACAAGGCAGCTCGGTTTTTTATCGGCGGCAGGGAGTTTTGCGTTCAAAACAACGGCTGTCACCGCGATTATCGCGTCGGGCAATTTTGGACGGGGCAAAGCTTCCGGAGAATACGGATTGCTTCGTTTTTTATTGCGACAGAGAGGGGGATAATGGTTATGCCTTTCAGGAAAGCATATATCTTCTGTTCCGCCTCCGGTGAAATATCAGGTTTGGCAGGGAGTTCTATTTCCGTGACGACGCTGATAAACAGAACAACTTTAGGCAACGACAGTATACGTTTGTTCAGAAAATTCATGCATACGCACGAGTCCGGCACGGATCGCCCGTCAGTCAGGCCATTCATCGTGCAACTTCCACTGACACTCAACGCCGTCTTCGAGGAACACGCCTTTCAGGCAGCCGCAGTATTTTTGCAGGGAATCGCCGGACGGGTCGTCAAGACGTTCCGCCGTTTTCCGCCTGGCTTCCGCCTTCAACTCTTCGAGGGTAGGAAACGGTTCACGGGCGTTCCGGCTTTCGGGCGCGGGGCTTTCGGCGGCGGCAATGTCAACAGTCTGTTCAATGGTCATCACGGGTTAACCATGCAGCGCAAAGAGGCAAAAAGCAAGGGCGGGATGCCCGGAGAGGGGGCGGTAACAGCGCCACTCTAAATACATCGGATTTGTAATCGTATTCACATTACAGGAGGAATGAAATGAGTGATGGATTGTTGAAGAAACTGTCCGATTCCGTCGTTGACATGGACGAGGAAGGGGCGGTCAAGTATTCCAACCAGGCTGTGGAAGAAAAACTCGACGCCTACCTTGCCATTGACAAGGGCCTGGCCAGGGGAATGGAGCGGGCGGGAAAACTCTTTGATGAGGAAGAGTATTTTGTTCCCGAACTCATCATCTGTTCCGACGCCATGAACGCGGGTATTGCCGTGTTAAAGCCCCACCTCAAGCAGGAGAACGCGGCGGTAAAGCGCAAGGGGGTGATCGGCGTTATTGAAGGGGATACCCACGACATCGGAAAGAACCTGGTGAAGATCATGCTTGAGGCATCTGGATTTGAAATCCATGACCTGGGACGGGACGTGCCGCCCCAGGCCTTTGTGGACAAGGCCGAGGAGATTGGGGCAGAACTGATACTGCTTTCGAGCCTTATGACGACAACTATGGACAACATGGAAGAAGTGGTAAAAATACTGGTCCGGCGGGGCATACGGCACAAGTATAAGGTCGCCGTCGGCGGGGGGCCCATCAGCCAGGCCTTCGCGGATCGCATCGGGGCCGACGGTTATTCAAAGAACGCCAACGATGCGGTGCGGCTCTGCGGCGAACTCCTTGCCGGCGCCTGACATGACCGGTGTTTTTTCCCCACTTGAACGGCTCAGGCGGAAGCTGGATAAAAAGGGCGCCGACCGGCCGCCGGTGATCTGCCCCGGCGGCATGATGAACGCCGCTATTGTCGAGGTGATGCAAAAGGGGGGCCGCGTCCTTCCCGATGCCCACCACGAAGGCGGCCTGATGGCGGGCCTCGCCGAGGACGTACAGGCCTTTACGGGTTTTGAAAATTACGGCGTTCCCTTCTGCATGACCGTCGAACCCGAAGCCCTGGGCAGCAGTGTCAATTACGGCTCCCTTACCTGCGAACCGAAAATTGCGCGGGAGCAATTCCTCCACGTTAAGGATGTTGAGTTTGCGCCGGACGGGGCCGTCGCAAAAAGCAGGCGCGGAGAAGCGGTACTTGAGGCGGTAAACACCCTCGCCCGGAGGCGCGCGGACATTCCCGTCATCGGCAGCATCACGGGGCCCGTGAGCAGCGCCGCTTCCCTGGTTGACCCCATGACCTTCTTTAAGGAACTTTACCGGGACCGGGAAAACGCCCACCGCCTGTTGTCTTATGTTACGGAGCAGCTTGTTGACTGGGCTTTGTGCATGGCCGAAAGCGGCGCGTCGGTTTTATCTATTGCCGATCCTACCGCCACAGGAGAGATCCTGGGACCCCGGCTCTTTGAGGAATACGCTTTGCCTTATCTCAATCAGATCGTACGGGCCGTACACAAAACCGGGAGGCCCGTAATCGTCCACATCTGCGGCGATGTGGGCCGGGTTAAACAGCATCTTTATAACCTTGAAAGCGACGCCTTGAGCGTTGACGCTATGGTGAATCTCACCTTAATCAAAAAGGAAAATCCCGACGTTACCACGATGGGAAATTTGAGCACCTATCTTTTGGAGTCAGGCGATCCCGGGCGCATACAGAGGGCCGCCGAAAATCTTCTCGATAAGGAGATTGACATTATCGCCCCTGCCTGCGGCCTTTCAACCTCAAGCCCTCTTGAAAACATCCGGGCCTTTACCGGCGCGGTAAAAGAGCGGGCCAATGCCTGACATCATTTTTATTACTGCCGAAAGGGGCGGCGAAAAAAAGACGGCCGTACAAGCGGAGAAGGGCCAAAAGATTATTGAAGCCGCCCGCCGTGGAGGAATCAACATCGAAACCCCCTGCAACGGACTTGGGCTCTGCGGAAAATGCGCCGTGAGGGACGGGGGAACAGGCGAATTTCTCCTTGCCTGCCAGCGGACTATCGAACGGGACGCCGCCTATATCGTGCGTGATTACGAGAACGAAAACGACAGCCTCCGTATTCTTTCCGAGGGCAGCAGCTTTGATTATCCCCTGGAACCTTTTATTACAAAACGGTTTGTAAACGGCAAGACCGAAGTCTACGGCGGCAATGAACTTTGGGGAGTCGAGGACGGAGATACCACAGGCCCGTTGTACGGCCTCGCGGTCGATATAGGAACCACAACCCTCGTGGCCAATCTTATTGACATAAAGACGGGAAAATGCCTGGCCTCGGTTTCGGCGCTGAACCCCCAGTCACATTACGCACAGGACGTGTTGGGGCGCATCCATTTTGCGGGCAAAGGGGACGGCCTGTCGGTTTTATACCAGGCGTTTATCGGCAAACTCAATCTGATGATAGCGGAATTGACGCAAAAAGCGGGAATCGCGCCGGCCCATATCTACGAGATTGTGTACAGCGGCAACACCACCATGCTGCACCTTGCCTGCAATGTCGATCCAGCGGGGCTTGGGAAGTACCCCTACACGCCGGCCATAAGCGGAGGCTGTTATACAATGGAAGAAGCCCTCAATGTTTCACCCTTTGCCCGCGTGTATCTGCCGCCGGTTATTTCGGCATACGTGGGCGCGGACATTAGTTCCGGTTTACTGATAACTAAACTGGAAGAAAGAAAAGGCGGCGTTCTTTTTATCGACATCGGGACAAACGGGGAGATGGCCTTCGCGAAAAACGGCCGTATCGCGGCGTCCTCTACCGCGGCAGGGCCTGCCTTTGAAGGCATGAACATCTCCTGCGGCATGAGGGCCAACGCCGGCGCCATTGAATCCTTCGCCGTGAACGAAGACGGCGGCTGTGTGTATACCGTCATAGGCGGCGTAAACAAGGCCGCCGGAATTTGCGGCAGCGGCCTCCTCGATATAGCGGGCGAACTCGTCCGTACCGGAGTCATCGACAGCCGCGGCCGCTTCGTCCCTCCTGATAAAGGCAACTATTCAGCCCTCTTAAAGGAGCGCATGGGGCAGGTAGAGGGGAAAAACGCCTTTTTCATTACCGGCGATGTGTACCTAGCCCAAAAAGATATACGGCAGATACAACTGGCCAAAGGTGCAATAAGATGCGGCATCGAAATGCTTCTTTCCCGCTTTAATGACGATGCCGGGGGCGCCAATGAAATAGACGAAATAATCATCGCCGGTTCTTTCGGCTATCACCTTAACGAAAAAAGCCTCCTCAACATCGGCCTCCTCCCTCCCCGGTGCGGCGGGCAAATTTCTTTTGCCGGGAACACCTCCCTTTCGGGGGCCGGAGCCTTTTTGCTGAACGCCTCGTTCAGGCAAAAAATGAAGGAAGTGACGGCGCGGGTAGAAAATATCGAGCTTGCCCGGGACTCTGAATTTGAGCGCGTCTTTATCAAATACATGGGGTTTTAATATGGCGCGTGCTTCCGGCATTGATTTTGATCCCGATTTTGACCTCAATGCCCTGTGCATGGGGCATATCACGGGCAATACCGCTAATAATATCATCGCCTTTCCGGATGATTTTACCACCGAGGCAAAAGCCTTGGGAGCGGAGACCGAAACAACCGCCAACGGCTTTGAGGTTATACGCCCCCTTTTTACCGAACCGGATATGCTTTTTAATATTCCGGCATTTGAGGAATCTGAAGGGATCAAAAACGTAGTTGAAGAGATACGCGCCGCGTCAAAAGAAAAGAAAGTCCTGTTAAAACTGAACGGCCCCTATTCGGTTCTCGCGTCCCTGGTTAGCCCTGAACTTTTTTACCGCTGGTGCGCGAAATACCGGCAAGCGATCCATTCTGCCCTTGATTCAATTACCGCAAGTCTGGAAATATATCTTGATGAATCAATTAATGCGGGCGCGGGTATCGTTTCGCTGGCGGACCCGTACGCGAATGTTTCGGTATTGGGTGAAAAACGCTATAGGGAATTCGCCGCGGCGTATTTGTTACGATTGCTGCGCGGCCGTGAAGGAGAAACGGCTGTTATTCATCTTTGCCCCCACAGTTCGATCCCCCTGGTACAATTCGGTTATTTTGAAGCAAAGGATATACCGGTAAAGAATGATTCATATTTGGACGCCCTTGTCCGCCAGAGCGGGCCCTTACTGCTGGGGAACCGGTGCATATATTCAGGAAAAAGTGATTCCATAACTTCCCTGATATGCGAAACTTTTTGCCCCCCGCTGTTTTTACCCCGATAAAATGTACCAAATGGTCTTAGGGAGCCATTTTTACAAATCCGCCGGAAACAACAAGGGGGTATTCCAGTTTACATTGACAAATCACGCGCTCACGGGGTGATGGTATCAGGCTTTACCGCTTTTGGCGATCCCCAGGGGGAGAAGCGCGACAGGCTGCTAGAATCTCCAGCCGAAAGCGAGCGTCATTCTGGGCCCGCCTACAAATATGTAATCGGCGACCGTGTCGATCATGTCATCCAGACCGGATCCCCCGACAGCGCTATTGGCCATGTCATTCGCCATATCCTGATATTCCTGGGGTATTCCCCCCGCCGACACGCTAATGTTGCTCTTGTCGCCAATCCCCGCCGAATAACCAAAGGCGGGTTCAAAGACAAACCCGCCCGGCCTTCCGAAATCAATTCTCCAGCCCAGCTTCGCGCCCAGTTTAAAATAATTCATATTGGTGCCTATATTCGCGCTGACGCCTTCGGCGCTCCCTGAGCCGGACAGGTTGAAATTCGCGAAACCGAGCATGCCGTCAAGAAAAAAAGCGCCGCCAAAGGGATAAAACCGCCCGTGGCCCTCAATCGAATACGATTTCATATCCATCGTTACCGGATCATACGATGCCGTAATGCCCAGGTAGGCAAAACGCGCCGCCACGGAAAACCGCTGCCAGGGCTGGAACTCGTATTGCCCGGCAATGCCGAAACCGCTGCCGTTCAGGCCCTCCCCCACAGCGCCGAGCGTGGCTCCCACGGCAACGCCGATAATGGTCGGGCCAACGTCAACCGTAATCGTATGCTTCTCCGGCATCTGCGCAAAAAGAGATGCCGACAAAACCACGCCGAGAACCAATACCAAAATGCTTTTCTTCATAATGCTTCCTCCATCAAATTATTACCCGCCGAACCGCGGCGGGGGCGGTTTATCGTTCTTTAGGGGCTTACTCCATCGATTACCTGCATACGGCCGTCGGTGGAGGGCGTAATGATCCCGTTCTGGGAGTTGATGTATTCGATTACCACATAAGAGAGCAGCAGCGAAGTGTTGAAGGGGTCCTGGGACCTGGTCAGTATCGTGTAACCATCGCCCCCGCCGAGAAGGTAATCGTTGGTACAGAAGCGGTACGTCTTGTTGGAATCCACAGGCGCGCCGCCGATGGTGAGATCGCGGATTTCTTTGTTGGGCACGTCCAGGGTATAGCGGACTTCTTTGGAGAACTGGGGGAAACCGCCGTTGCCCTGGGGGATGGTGGCGATATACTCAAAGAGTTCGAGTATCTGCGATCCCTTGAGGGAGACTATAAAGAGATAGTTTTCAAACGGCAGCACCGTGAGAATCTGTTCTCTGGTAAGCGGCCCCTTGGGCAGTTCCGCCCGCATGTTGCCACCGTTGTGGAAGGCAAAGTCGATGTTCTGGCCGGCAACGTTCCTGAAGTACCAGACGTTGGCGTCGGTGATCATGTTGCCCAGGGCCGTCTCTCCGTAGCGGGTAAGGCGGTTGCCAAAAATAAACGTATCGGCGGCCTGCCCCACCACTTCCTTGAGGCTGGCGTTGGACTTTTCTATATAGGGCGCGAGCAGGGCGGCGACCGCGGGGTCCGGCGCGAATGTCTGTTTATCCTTGTTGTTGATCTCTACCGGCCTCCAGTCAAAGGCGGCCAGTTTTCCGTCCTGTATCGAAAGCCTTCCTTCTCCCACATACTTTCCCCACTCGTTGGAAGTAACAATGAACGTATTCCCCACCTTCCGGGGGGCGTCAAAGAAGCTGTGGGAATGGCCGTCCACGATGATGTCGATTCCCGGCACCGAAGCAGCCAGAATCGGCGAAGTGATATGCACATCGCTCTCCGCCACATCCCCGATATGGGTGATGCCGATCACAATGTCGACTTGTTCCTTGTTCCGCAGAATGTCCACCACGTCCAGGGCCGCCTTTATTTCGGGAATAAACATGAGGCTCTTGTCCGGGCTGGCGATAAGCTCGGTACGCAGGGTGGTAATACCGAAAATCCCCACCCGAAAGCCCTGATATTCCTTTATAAGGTACTGGTGTCCTCCAAGGAATGCGCCGTCCGCGGTTTTGATGTTGGAGGAGACCAGGGGAAAGCGTACCAGCGCCAACTGCTTGTTGAGTTTTTCCAGGCTGCCGTCAAATTCGTGGTTGCCGAAGGTTCCCACATCGTAGCCGATAAGGTTGTAAGCGAGCAAATCCGGTTCGGCGGCAAACATATTGGAAAGGGCCGGTCCGGTGTTTATGTCGCCGGCGTCGATGAGAAGCACGTTGGGGTTGGCGGCCCTGACGGACTTGACGTATGTAGCCCGCTCGGCAAGCCCTCCCCGGCCGCCGTTGGGCAGCACCGAGCCGTGATGATCATTCGTGTGAAGCAGCACCAGCTCGTAGGTTTTGCCCGCTTCCGCCAAAGGGCGGGCAAACAGGCCAAAGGGGGCAGCCATCATGAAGATCGCCGTCAAAATCGCGAGACGTTTCATCAATTTCATATTCACCTCCAAAAAGTTTACTGCGGAAAACTTCCAAAACCCAAGCGGGGTTTTAGAGATACGTTATAGTAATATGGGATTTATAAACCTTTGAAGGGATTTTGTCTACCTCTCCTGGAACATAAATCTGAGCCTGTCCCAAAACTAATTGACTGTGCGCTCACGTTCCCGGCATAGCCGGGGGCACGGTTTTGGGACAGGCCCGTGCAGTTTTTCAGGCTTTCAGCCTTGCAAAACTGCGAATTT
>JAITIC010000231.1 GCA_031279635.1 Treponema sp.
GCCAGTATCCGGCGGCTGGATGAGTTTTTTGCGGGGTTACGGATGATATTCAGCCGGTATCTGTTTCAAACGTGGGAGGACTTTATCGGCTTCGTGACCATGGAAGATGATCCCGATGGTTAAATGTAAAACCCCTGGTGGCGCAATGCGTCCCCTTGACAAATCTCCAAACACTATACTAATCTGGAGAGAACATCAGCGTAGCAATGGGATATCTTCGTTCCGGAAGGTATGTTGCCCTAGGGACGGAATCTGGAGAAGAAATGCCGGAATTGTTGCGGGTAGCGCATATTCAAAAGAGCTTCGGCGGTATCAGGGCCCTTAATGATGTAAGCTTTTCCGTAGAGGCCGGACAAGTCTGCGCCTTAATGGGCGAAAATGGCGCGGGAAAAAGCACCCTCGGTAAAATAATTGCCGGGGTAGAGAGCGCCGACAGCGGCAGCCTTCGTCTTGACGGCGCCGAATTTTCCCCGCAAAATCCATTGGATGCCCAACGGCATGGTGTTGCCATGATATTTCAGGAATTGGACCTCTTTCCCAACCAGACGGTGGCGGAGAATCTGGCCTTGGGAAACCTGAAACTCATGAGCGAAAAGCGTTTCTTTACCAATCGCCGCGCCTATGCCGAAGCGACGCTGCCCTGGCTTGAAAAGATCGGGCTTGCCATTGATCCCGGTGTTCCCCTGGCCTCGCTTCCCATTGCGCATATCCAGCTTGTGGCCATCGCCCGCGCGCTCAGTATGGATACCAAGCTTATCGTTATGGACGAACCCACCAGCGCCCTTACCGAAGAGGCGACCGATACCCTTTTTAAAACCGTCGAAAAGCTCACCGCGGACGGTGTTACCATTGTGTATGTGTCCCACAAAATGGATGAAATTTTCCGTGTGGCCGATTCCATTGTGGTTATGCGGGACGGCGAATATATCGGCACGCGGAAAAAAGACCATACCGATGTTAACGAGATTATTTCCATGATGGTGGGCCGGAAGTTCGAGACCAAAAACCGCCGTAAATTTCCCCTGTCAAATGGGCAGTCAATTATAGAAAAAGAATCTGTTTGCCTCTCTGTGCGGAATCTGTGTACCAAAAAATTATCGAATATCAGTTTTGATCTCAAGGCGGGAGAGATACTCGGCGTTGTGGGACTCGTCGGGGCGGGTCGCACGGAACTGGGGGAAGCGCTCTTCGGTCTTGACGCCGTACTTTCCGGGGAGCTTATCCTCAATGGCGCGCCCTATACGCCCAAAGGCCCACGGGAGGCAATGAAGGCGGGGATCGGCCTTATCCCTGAGGATCGTAAAAGAGAAGGGCTTTTTATCCAGCAAACCGTGGGGGATAACATGGCTATCTCTATTATGGAGGCGAATCAGCGCTTTGGCTTTATCCACCATCAGGCAATAGCCGGTCATGTGACGGATATGATTGAAAAAACACGGCTCAAGACGCCGGGCGCCCAGACGGGAATTAACACCTTAAGCGGCGGTAATCAGCAGAAAACGCTTGTATGCCGTACCCTTATGACCGAACCCCTGGTGTTCTTCCTTGACGATCCTACCCGCGGGGTTGATGTCGGCGCGAAAGAGGATATTTACGAAATTATGGAAACCCTCGCGAGGCGGGGTAAGGGTATTCTCTTTGTCAGCTCCGAGTTGCCCGAACTGCTTCGCTGCGCCGACCGGATCATGACACTCTACGACGGAAAAATTTCCGGTATTGTGGATGCCGGCACAACAAATCAGCACGAACTCATGCGGCTTGCGATGGGATACAAAATAACGGAGGCTCCTTAGAATGGGTAACAGGATTATTGATCTGGTCAAATCGCAAAGGGAAAAAATGCTTGTGGCGGGGAATTTGCAGCAAATCCTGGGTTTGGTGCTGCTCTTTATCATAGCGGCATTAATAAGCCCCGTGTCGCGCAGAAGCGGCCAGAACATCTTCCTCTCCATTGATAATTTAACGGACATTATGCGGCAGGTATCGGAGAAGGGTATCATCGCGCTCGGCATGACCTTTGTCATTCTTACCGGGGGCATCGACCTAAGCGTCGGTTCGGTATTGGCCCTGTCGGCGACCTTTACGGCAAAAATGCTCACCGCGTGGAAGCCCGATGACATGATCTGGCCAGTGGAGATAACTATTGTCATTATTATGGCTATGGCTATGTGTACGGCTTTTGGCGCCCTACAGGGCACGCTCATCGCCAGGCTTAAGGTGCAACCTTTTATTATAACTCTCGCAGGAATGATAGGGATACGCGGCTTTGCCCGGTTTCTTACGACAAACGAGAATATTGATATCGGTTTTGGTCAGGATATTTCCTCGCTGTTTGCCAATACCGTCTCGAACAAAGCGATCGTCATAAGCGTCTTTATTGTTTTGGCAATTATCTTTGGGATAATCCTTGCGCGGACGGTGTTCGGGCTGCAAGTAAAGTCCGTAGGCGACAATCCGGTCGCGGCGCGATATGCCGGTCTTCCGGTAACGAGGACGCTGATTTTTACCTATGCCATTTCCGGCCTGTTGGTTGGCATCGCCGGTGTGCTGCACTGCGCCCAGAACCACCAGGGCAACCCAAACGACGGCGTTTCGTATGAATTGGATGCAATCGCATCGGTTGTTATTGGCGGCACGAGCATGAGCGGCGGCAAGGGTACCATTACCGGAACCATTATCGGCGCGTTTATCCTGGGTATTCTTACCAATATGTTCAGACTAAAGGGCGTGGATATTAATGTGGAAATGATGTTCAAGTCGGTTATTATCGTTGTCGCGGTGTGGATGCAGATGCCCAGGCGGTTAAAGAAGACCGCTAAACAGCAGATTAAAGCCGCGTAACTCCAGGGGTATACAGGAAGCTGCCGATCGTTGATCGGACGAAATATTTTATGCAGAGGAGAAGAATATGAAAAAGGTGTTGATAGTATTGATCATCGCGTTGCTTGTGGTGTCGATGGGCTTTGCCGGCGGTCAAAAGCAGGCCGGCGGTAAAAAACTGGTTATTTTTAGCCAGTGTAACAATGCGGAGCCCTACCGGGCGGCGCAGAACGCATCGTTTCAGTCTCTGTGGGCACAGTATCCCGAAGTAACCTTCGAGATTATGGATGCCCAGCAGGACAATTCCACCCAGGTTTCCCAGATTGAAACGGCGATTCGCCGCGAGCCGGATTTGTTGATCGTCGCGCCAAATGAGCGGGCCCCATTGAATGACGTGGTGGGCCGGGCCAAGAAAGCGGGTATTCCGGTTATTTGTCTGGAACGGGACATTGAGAACCATGATAACTTTACTACATGGATCATGTCCGACAATTATTCTATCGGTAAACTTGCCGGCGAATTCATTGTCGATTATCTGAGCAAGAAGTACGGTGAGCCCCGGGGAAACGTGGTTGACATGCAGGGCCTCCTTGGTGTCGAGGGTGAGACGAACCGGAATAACGGCGCCTGGGATGTGCTCAAAGCCTACCCGAACATCAAGCAGGTAGCAAAAGCGGAATGCAGCTGGCTGCAGGATCAGGCAAAGGATCGTATGACCGAAATCCTTCGTACCCAGGATCAGATCGATGTCCTTTATGGCCACAACGACCCCATGGCTGTTGGCGCCTATATAGCGGCGCAGGCACTGGGCCGTGAAAAAGAAATGATCTTTATCGGCGTAGACGGGCTTAACGGTCCCGAAGGTGCCATTAAGAAGGTTCTTGACGGGATGATGGCCGCCACCTTTACCTATCCGCTCTGTACAGATAAGGCAGTGGAAATCGGTTACAAGCTTATTACCGATTCTTCCTTTGTACCTGAGAAGCAGTACGAAGTTACGTCGCAGATGGTAACAGCCGCCAACGCCGCCCAGCTCTACAAACCATAATGCTGCTTTAGTAGTCCGCCTGTCCGGAAGCCCCGGATAGGCTTTTTTTACGGTTTCAAGTACCGCCCGCGGGCGGAACCTCCACGCGGAGCCGCTCGATGGAAAGGGCCCTGCCGTCCCGGCCTATGTCAATGTACACGCCCTGTAGTTCTGGCTTTTCCCACGCGTCCTTCGTCCAGTCGGGAATGCCGGTGAGGTATTCCTGTATGCGGGCGGCGGTGTCGCAGCCGCCCACCGATTCCTGGCTGCCGGTGCGGCCCGCGTCGCTGATGACCGCAGTCCCCCCTTTCAGGATCGTTTCGTCGGCGGTTTGCACTCTCGTGTGTGAACCGATAACTGCGGAACAGCAGCCGGCGGCGGCAAAGAACAAGGTCTTTTTTTCGGCGCTTGCCTGGGCGTGAAAATCGACAATGACGCAGGGGGTTTCCTGGCGGAGCCGCTCCAGCAGGGCGGGAAGCATGGAAAAAGGGCTGTCGCCGTGGAGCCTGCCGAAGCCGCTTTGGCCCAGCAGCACCGTTACGGCGATTTTTTCATTTCCCGCCTTGTAGATTCGGGAACCGAAGCCCGGCGCTTCGGAGTTGAGGTTTTCGGGCCGCAGCACGTAGGGCATCTTTTCGATATTTTCGGTGATGTCTTTTTTATAAAAGCAGCATTCGCCGGTGGTAAGTACATTGGCGCCCAGCTTGTGCAGATACGCCGCGTGGTTTCGGCCCAGACCATTTCCGCCGGTGGCGCCGTCGGCACAGACTATGAGAAAATCCCAGGGATAACGGATCTTCAGATCGGGAAGGGCTTTTTTGAAAGCGTACACCCCGGCCTTGCCGACGAGTTCGGCCACATAGAGTACTTTCACCGGCTTATGTATTCCGGGGTTCCGCAGGGGGCAGCTCTTCGCCGTCCCGAAGGCTGCCCGGACAGCCCAAAGGCCCGCGCTTTTCGGGAAGGCTCGAAAGGACCCGCTCAAATTCGGCGGCGGCCCGGTAATCTTCAAGTTTCCGGCAGGCGTCCCGCAAATTAAAAAGGGCGTCGTAGTACAGTGGAGAGATGCTCACTGCTTCCTCAAAACAGTGGCGGGCATCCTCATAACTACCCTCGCTAAAGTACAGAACACCCAGGTTGTTCCAGGTTTTAGGGTCGTTGTCCTCCCGCGCCAGGGCTGAATGGTAACATTCCTCGGCCAGTTCAAATTGTTCCATCTCATAGTAAATAAGGCCCATGGAAACCCAGGCTTCGGCGAGATCGTCTTGAATAAACACCGCCCGGTGAAAACTGTCAATAGCCTCCTCATAGCCGCCGGTACGCTGCTGGGCTATACCCAGGTTGAGCCACAGCAGGGGATTTTCGGGTTCCAGGGACAGCGCCCTGCGGAACAGGGGAATCGCATCGTAGGGCCGGTTCGCCTCGGTCAGGGCAATACCCGAATCATTCAAAAAAGCCGCGGTTTCCATATAACCCCTCCATAATTACACTATACCTCATTCTGCTTCTTTTTTCAGCCCGCAGGGCAAAAGCATTTAAAATTTTCAACCTAAAATTTTCCTCCCCATACTATGTTTGAAGAAAACCAACCACAAAGGACTCAAAGGAAGGACCAAAATGAATCTTTCAAACAAAAACCTTCGTGTGCTTGGGGCCTTGCCCAACCTGCGGTTGTGTACCCATGCCCTGTTCAGGCCGTAAGAATACTATATTATTTTTTGTCTTTGTGATATACTTTTTACAAAAGAAGCGGATAGTGAAAGCTTTAACGGAATACAACGAAAACACTCCGGAATATGAGTTGTTCTCCTTTCTGTATGACCGGGTCATAAGCAAGGAGATAAGGACTTTTTCGAAACTCAAGGAATTGGCCGCGCCTGTTCTTCGGGACAAGAGGACCAACCAGGTCATTATGCGGGCCTTTGATCTTTTGAAGCGTCTCAACTGGGGGTTTTTCTCTGCCATAGGCCCGGCGACCCACAAAAAACTCTGGAAAGAGCTGGTTATTCCCGACAAGGATTTCCCTGAAGCGGGGGATATCAAGAGGACCCTGCAAATTTCGGACCTGTATGTGGCCATGCTGGACATCCACGGCTATACCCGCTTCTGTATGGAATCGCGGAAGAATCTTTCCATGATGCACGGTCTGGACTGGGCTATTGAAAACGAAATACACCAGATTTCCACTCTCTGCGGGGCGGTAAGCCAGCGGGAACGGGGTGATGAAATGGTGGTGGTCGCCGCCAGCGCCACCGACGCCCTGATGGCTACTCTGTGCATCATCGACTATTTCGGCAAAACCGACATTGTGCAGGATCCCCGTATTTCCACCAGACGGAGCGGAAGCGCCGAGTCCCTGCCGGTATTCAAAATCTCCGCGGGGATCACCGGCGGAAATACCAGCAGCCCACTTATCATCACCGAAAAGGGGAATCTCGCGGGCTTCCTCCTTAACTCAGGCGCAAGGCTGCAAACCAGGGCCAACGAGCTTTCGCCTAAAGAATCGCGGATCATGATCGCCAAACAGGTGCAGATGAACTACCAGAAAGAAAACAGCATAGTCAAAAGCGGTATCTTCAAAAATAACGCGGTATATTTTTTTGATACCGGACATATTGAATTCAAGGGCGTTGTGATCCCCACCTGCGAGGTGATTTTTAACAAAGAAGAGCGGTACAAAGAGCAATTCAGCGAGGAAATGAGCCGCCTCCTCGCTTCCATTCGGGACAACCTCTGGGAGCAGCGGATATTTCTGGACCTTATGTACCTCCTCTCCAAGGCCGCGGAGGCAATGCCGCCATTTTCCGTAACGCTCTCCGAACCGGTAAACGGAATGCAGGTTGTTTCCAACGTTTCTTTCAAACAGCTCTGTAAGATAGCGGTCAAAGCCTATATGCAGGATGAAGACTATCCCCAGGCGGTAACTTTCCTTCATCACTTTATCACCATAATTGAACTGATCCCCGAATTTGACCGGCTTATCCTGGATTACCTCAAAGGGATAACGGAAAAATACACCCTGCTTCTTGATTCCTACCAGTCCCACATTGACCGGGAAATTGACGAAAAGGCCCTCCAGATTTTTCAGGGCAATTACTACAAGACCTGGATCGCGGCAAAAAACGGCGCTTCGATTTACGAAAAGCTCCGGGCCATCGGCCGCAAGAGCAATGACATCGCCAAAAAGAAGAATCTCTGGTTTTTACTGATCAAGCAGCGCCAGGAAGAGATGGTATTTACCCTGTACTCCGGGAAAAAATAGCCGTGTAATTTTTGACCGGCGCCGGGAATTTTTTTCCCTTTTGTAAGTCCACAGTTAAATTTTGCCTGCGGATTAACACGGATTTTTCAGGTGATAGAGTCTGTCTCAAAACTAATTGCTGAGCGCTAACGTTCCCGGCATAGCCGGGGCACGGTTTTAGGACAGGCTTGAGCCAAAGGCTCGTGCAGTTTTTCAGGCTTTCAGCCTTGCAAAACCGCGAATTTCAAGGCTGCTTTCCCAAAACTGAAGTTTTGGGAAAGCCTCGATATTTTGTCTTTATTCGAAAGTCCGGTTTAATACCCTGGAGCTCTGCTCCGGCTCAAATGACGCAACGCTTACAAAAATTTGGTATTAAACCAGACGTTATAATAAACTTCCTATCGAATGAGCCTCCGATCCGGCACAACCCAACGCTTAAGATACCGCGGAGCTTGCCCCGCGGAGGCTCATCCGTGAAATCTGTGTAGTCCGTAGACTTTTTCATATATTTTAATCTTGTTTGGCACGGAAATTGCTAGTATATTATTATTGGGGCCGTTGGCCTTTCTGAAATGAGAGAATTCGGAGGTTTCATTGTGAAACGGTTTATCTTGTGTGTTTTACTGGCGTTCGGTATTGTTGCTATGGTTTCGGCTTGGGGAAGGGAGCGATGGGGAGGGGGGGGACCCGGGCCTCAGCAGCCTCCCACCGAACAGGTGACGGTTACGGGAAATCTTACCATTGTCCAGGGGGCTTTGGCGGTTAAAAGCGGGGATATTACCTATCTGGTTCCGGGGCTTCTGCGTTACGCGAACTTTATCGACAGCCTCAAGGACGGGGCGCAGGTAAAACTTGAGGGTGACGCGACAAGCACCGGTCAGGACGCCAAAATCAAAGTACTTCGGGTAAGCAAGCTGACCATAGGCGGCAAGGACTACGATTTGGCCCGTCCCCGGCATGACGCTCCCGCCCGGACCGATTATCCCGGCGAGCCGGCCTCGCCGATGATGCCGTGGACGCGGATGCACTTCAACCGGAGGTGGTAGAAGCGAAGAGAAGAATTGCAACTGAAAAGATGAGCCTGTTCCAAAACTAATTGACTATGCGCTCACGCGCACGGTTTTGGACCAGGCTCTTGCAGTTTCCCAGGCTTTCAGCCTTGCGAAACTGCGGATTTTAAGGTTGCTGTTCCAAAACTGAAGTTTTGGAACAGCCTCA
>JAITIC010000252.1 GCA_031279635.1 Treponema sp.
CTGTCCACAAAGTCGGTTGCTTTGCGGACAGACATTGCATTTTCTCGCCTAACGGCTGCGAAAATGCGTTTTTTAAGGAAGTCTGTCCATAATGTGTCTACATTATGGACAGACTCTATTTAAAGAAGTGAGCCTGTTTCAAAACTAATTGACTGAGCGCTAAACGCGCAGGGTTTTGAAACAGCCTCATTGAGCTAAAATCTTCCGCAAGCGCGGCAGCGGAAGATTTCAAACATCTCCGTTATCTAAAAGAACTGATCCCCGGCTCTTTTGTGCGCGGCGTTCTTCTCTACCGGGGACGCAGGTAATTGGATTTGGCAAAGACCTCTACGCCTCCTGTTTCAGCGTTATGGGAAATGTAGCGTATTCGTTCTTAACAAAGATCTGTTTATTCGAAAGTCTGGTTCAATACCCCGGAGCTCTGCTCCGGCTCAAATGACGCAACGCTTACAAAAATTTGGTGTTAAACCAGACGTTATAATAAACTTCCTATCAAATGAGCCTCCGATCGAACTAATGCAGCGCTTAAGATACCGCGGGAGCTTGCTCCGCGGAGGTTCATTCATTACAATAATACCCGCGTATGAAAATATTTGCCGGTTTTATACTTGCGCTGGGAGTTCCCGCACTTCTGTCCTGCGGGGGGACGGCGCCCTCTCCTGCGGCTGGGGAAACGGCCAATGCGGTGTCCGCGGTTACGCTGCGGAAGGGGCCTCCGGCGAGACGGATTCTGGAGCGCTGCATGCCGGAGGCTATGACTGACGGGATTGTAAAAGTGGCGGTGGTCCTCAATCAGGCGGGGGGGGATCAAACCTGGCGCTTCACCGCCGCCTGTGTGTCCGAGGGGCGGTCCATGGGTTTTACGGTGGATACTTTTCTCACCGACGGGGAACATGAGCGCTGCCGGGAGCTTGTCGGGCGGATTGCCGGCGCCGATTACGACGGCCTTATCCTTGCCCGCGGCGGCCCCGGTTTTTCATACAGCAGCCTTACGCCCATACTCGACAAGGGGATCAAGGTGGTGACTTTTGACGTTCCCCCCAATAAAAACGGCGATTTTTCCGGCGGGCTTATGCCGGGAATAACCAGTACCGTTCAGGGGGATGAGTCGCTGGCCCGGCTTTCGCTTGAGGCGATTCTCGCCCGTTTTGACGAATCCGGCCAAAATCCGGGCCGCCGGCCGGTACGGGTTATCCGCGTCTGGTTTGGACCGGGTATTCCTGAACTGGACCGGCGGCAGCGGGTCTTCGACGAGTTTGTCAGGGAGGGAAAAATTGAGGAAGCGGCGCTGGTCAGCCCGAAGGACTTCAGCTTTGCCCGAAGCGGCGTCAAAGAGGCGCTGACGGCGGCGCTGGCCCGTCTGCCGGAAGGCACGGTGGACGCGGTCTGGGCCTCCCATGACGAGTTTGCCAAGGGCTGCGCGGACGCTCTGTACGAGACGGGCCGGCTGGACATCAAGCTGGTGAGTATCGGTATTTCCAACGACGATCTCAAACAGATGCTGGCTCGCTCAGCCGTGTGGCTCTGCGCCGCGGCGGAAGATCCCGGCCTTATCGGTACGGTAAATATGCGCCTGCTGGCGGCGAAGCTTGCCGGCGAGGAGACGCCGGATACCTATATCTTCGAGGGGAGGCTCGTAAATACCGCAAGCCTAAGCCCTACGGTTACCATGGCGAATATCGCGGTTATGCTTCCTGATTGGGGGCGGGACAGAGGACTATTTGACCAGTATCCGTGGATGACGGAGTTGAAAGCCGCCGAAAGCAAATATCTGCGGCTGCCGCCGGTACATATTTTCGCGGAGAGCCCCTGATGACACTGCGGAACCGCCTCCTCATACAGACCCTCTCGGCCTCTTTTGTCGTTATCCTTTTTCTCAGCTTTCTGTTTTTTTTTACCGTTGCGCGAATCCGAAAAATGGTGCTTTCCAATTCAGGCAATCTGGGGGACAGCGCCGCGGATATCGGCGCATACGCCCTGGAAGAACAGGTAACCGACAATATCTCCCAAATAGCCGCGGACATAGCGCTTGTTCTGGACGAGAAGCTGCTCAAAATCGAACATCACACCCGAATGACCGCCGACATCGCGGGTTCGATTTATACCAATAAAGAAGCATGGCCGGACAAGCCGCTGATCCATGTGCGGCCCGGAGAGACATCGCCCGCCGAACCCTACCTGCACGCCGCGCCGGGAGTTGACCTTTCAGCGATACAAAGCGAAACGAATTTTGCGGGGAATATCGGGGAAATACTCAGGCAGATCATCGTGATTGACCGGGGGATAACCACCAGCACCATAGGCGGGGAGGCGGGCTATATTATCGCCATGGACGCCTTTCCCTGGCCCTCGGAGGATTTTGATCCCCGGCTTCATTCATGGTACCACGGGGCAAAGGAAACGGGGGAACTGTACTGGACGAATGTGTACTTCGACCCCCGTGGGCGGGGGCCGGCCATTTCCTGCGCCATGCCCTTCTACGACCGTTCAGGCGGCGGGCGGGTATTCAAGGGCGTGGCCCGCAGCACGGTGCTGTTTGCCGATTTCTCAGAGATCATCGATTCGGCCAAAGTGGGGAGCGCCGGTTATCTGTTTCTGCTGGACCAATCGGGGATGAAGCTCTTTTCTTCGGGCAGCATTGAAGTGGAAATCGGCGAGGACGGAGATATTGAGGGAGAGAACTTTTTCAAAAGCCGGGACCCCAGGCTGCGCAGCCTTGCCATTAGCATGACACTCGGCGCAAGCGGTATGACCGAGCTTGAAATGGATGGAATGCCGGTGTATGTGGCCTACGCTCCGGTTCACACCCTGGGCTGGAGCCTGGGCGTTGCCATTCCGGCCCAGGAGATCAGCGTGCCGGCCTGGATCATAGAGGGGCAGATACAAAGTATCACCGGAGAGATCAGGGACAACATGGACAGGTACATAGTTTTCCTCGCCGGTTTTGTCGCGCTCGTTCTGCTCTTGAGTCTTTTGGCAATCGTCCTGCTTTCGGTAAAATTCACCGCCGCCATCACCAATCCAATACTCGCCCTGAATGAGGGCGTTCAGGAGGTAAGCCGGGGAAACCTCAACCGTGAGGTGCAAATAAAAACAGGTGACGAACTTGAACAGCTTGCCGCCTCGTTTAACACCATGACAAGCCGCCTGAAGAATCACATCGCCGAAATTGCCAGGGCCACCGCCGAAAAAGAACGAATCGCCGTCGAGCTTGACGTGGCTACCCAGATACAAACCAGTATGCTGCCAAACGAATTTCCCCCTTTCCCGAACCGGAAAAACGAATTCGATTTGTACGCCGAGGTGCATCCGGCCAAAGAAGTGAGTGGTGATTTTTACGATTTCTTTTTTATTGACGATGATCATTTCGCGGTAATCATGGCCGATGTTTCCGGCAAGGGAATTCCCGCGGCGCTGTTCATGGCTGTCGCCAGAACCCTGATCAAGAACTACCTGCAAAGCGGGACGGCGGCGGCGCCTGCCCTGGAAAACACCAACCGGCAGCTCTGCCAAAACAACCGCGCCAACATGTTTGTTACCGCATGGCTCGGAGTGCTGGAAATTTCCTCGGGCCGCCTGAGCTATATCAACGCCGGCCATAATCCGCCGCTTGTGAAAAACAGGGACAAGCCCGCCGCATTTTTTGTTTCCCCGCCGGACCTGGTTCTCGCGGGCAGTGATACCACGGTTTACCATTGCCGCGAGACAAGCCTTGAGGACGGTGACACGCTGTTTCTCTACACCGACGGCATTGCCGAGGCGGAAGATACCGACGGCTATTTTTACGGCAAGGAGCGGCTGCGCCATTTTCTTGATGTGAACAACAGTCTTCCGTTACGTGAACTCCTGCCTGCCCTTCGCGGCTCAATCAGACGATTCTCCGCCGGCGCGGAACAATCCGACGACATCACCATGCTGGCCCTCCGCATCTCAAGGAAACAGCCCCCCCGCTCTCTCTCACTGCGGGCAGATGTCGGCGAACTGGAAAAACTTATCGGCTTTATCGGGCGGGAGCTGGACGCGGAGGCCTGCCCCGCGAAAACCAAAGGCTTTATAGAACTCGCCGCCGAGGAGATTTTTGTCAATATCGCAAGATACGGGTACACAGGCGGCTTGCGGGATATTGCGGAAGCGGCCGAAAGCGGGGGGGCTTTGGGCGGAGAATTTGAAGTAGTCGTGGAATGTGGAATCCAGCGGCGGCCCGGCGAAACTACCATGACGCTCAGGTTTATTGACCGGGGGGAGCCTTTCGATCCCCTCAAGTGCGCCGAGCCCGACCTTAGCCTGCCTCTGGAACAGCGGAAGGCAGGGGGGCTGGGCGTATTGATTGTAAAACGCACAATGGATACTATTGAATACAGCTATGAAAAGGGAAAGAACCGCTTGACTATCACCAAATCCTGGCCGCCTGAAAATCGTGCGGTATAGGCGGGGGCGGTTTCAAAGGGGGGATCATGACCATAAAATCGGAACGGCTTGGCCGTACATCATTAGCCCTGTTTCTTTCAGGACGCCTTGACACCGCCACCGCTCCCCTGTTTGAACGGAAAATCAAGCAGGTGGGAGACGACATTACCGAGCTTACCATCGATCTTTCAAACCTGACATATATATCCAGTATGGGGTTGCGCGTGCTCCTGCAGACACAGAAGACCATGAACGAATCGGACCGCAAATTGATCATTAAAAACATGAATGAATCTATCCGGGAAGTTTTTGAAATGACCGGATTTATCAAACTCATTGTTCAGGAAGAAAAATTCCTGGTCATTAAAAAAACCGAAGGAAGCACCTTCACCCTTTCCCTTGTCGGGCGGATGGACAATGCCAATGTCCCCACCCTGCAAGAAGAGCTGTCGGCTTTCAGGGGAGAGCACGAATCGCTGGAATATTCCGTCCTCGTGGTCCTGGATATGGGCAAACTCGAATCCATCTCCGCCACAGCCCGCAAACTGTTAAAAAAGGCGCTTGAGAAAACCGCCTGGCCCAAAAGAAAGCTCATCGCGCGAAACGCCTCCGAAAAAATTCGCCGGGCTTTTGAGGCCGAAGGCATGGGGAATTATCTGGATTAAATGTATGCCTGATAAACCTCCCCTTTATTTAATAGACGCTTACGGTTTAATTTACCGTTCCTATTTTGCCTTTCTTACCCATCCGCTGAGGAACAGCCTGGGCCGGAATGTTTCGGCCCTGTTCGGGTTTGCGCGGACGCTGGTGACCCTGCTTGATGAGGGCGCGCCGGCCGGGGACGACAAGGGGGTACGGCGGGACGCGGTTGAAAAACCGCTGCGGCTGGCGGCGGTTTTTGATTCGCGTACCCCGACCTTCCGGCACGAAAAATACCCCGAATACAAGGCGACCAGGCAAAAGGCCCCGGAGGACCTGCACAGCCAAGTGCCGCTGGTGGAAGAGTTTCTCGCGGCCCTGGGTATTCCCAGCCTGCGGGCGGACGGGTTTGAGGCCGACGACATTATCGCCGTCCTGTCCGGAAAGTGCCGGGCCGAAAAACGGCAGTGCTATATTCTTTCCTCGGATAAAGACCTGCTGCAACTCGTGGGAGACGGGACTTTTGAGCTGCGGCCGCTCAAGCCGGTAAAGGGCGAGGGCAGACGGCAGGGCGGCGCTTCGGGCAGCCTTGCCTGGGAATTGGTCGGCCCCGACGAGGTCAAGGCCGAATGGGGAGTGGGGCCGGAAAAAGTGCTGGACCTCCTCTCCCTTACCGGGGACACGTCGGACAATGTGCCCGGCGTGAAAGGGGTGGGTGAAAAAACCGCGGTTAAACTCATGGTCCGTTACGGTTCCCTGGACGGGATTTATGAAAACATTGCCGGCATTGAGGGCGCGGCGGGGAAAAACCTCTCCGCGGGAAAAGAGAGCGCCTATTTTTCCCGCTCCCTGATCCGGCTTGCGGCCGATGTGCCCCTGCCGGTGAAAAACATCGACGAGCTCTCCGTTGAAAGCCTCGACAGGCCGGCAGGTGCGCGGATTCTTTTCCGCGAGGGCATACGTCAAAGCGCCAAACAGCTTGACCCTGATGTGGGCAGTACCGGCGCAAGCCCCGCCGCGGCCCCCCCGCAAGAGCGCGGCGCGGCTCCCGCCACGAGGCCCGAATGGACGTACTCAAGCGCGGACAAATCCCTGCTGGGGGACGGCGTTTACCGGATCATCCTTGATATGGCCGAATTAAAATCGCTCCTTGCCGGGGCAAAAAAACAAAAACTGCTCGCCCTGGATTTCGAGACCGATTCTCTTGATGCGTGGAACGCCCGCCCCATTGGCATTTCACTGGCGCTGAAGCCCAAAGAGGCGTACTATGTGCCGGTCGCGCCCCACGGGAGAAAAGCCGCGGACAGTGCGGACGGCGTCGGGCCTGGCGCCGCGGAAGCCGGCGGCGAACCGTCGCCTTTCCTTGATCCCGAAAAAGTCCGCGCCCTGCTCGTCCCGCTTTTCGCCGATCCCGCAATGACCATCGCCGCTCATAACGCCAAGTTCGACTACAAGGTAAGCCGCGGCTGGGGAGCGGCGCGCTGGCAATGCAAAATATGGGACACCATGGTAGCGGCATGGCTCGCCGACCCTGAACGGAACAACTATTCCCTTGACTCCCTCGCTTCCTATACCTTTGATTATTCCCCCACCGCCTACTTTGACATTGTGCCCAAGGGCGGCACGTTTGACATGGTTCCCCTGGAAACGGCCGCCCGCTATTCGGCGGAGGACGCGGACCTCTGTATGCGGATGATGCGCTACCTTGAGCCGCTGCTTAAAAAAGCCGAAGCCCTGGCGCTCTTTGAAAATCTTGAAATGCCCCTGCTGCCCATCCTCGCCGAAATGGAAGGGGAGGGAATTAAAATCGAGCCAAAGGTACTGACCGATTACGGCAGGGAGCTTTCCGTAGAGCTGGACCACATTCAGGATGAAACCTGGAGAACCGTGGGCCACGAGTTTAACCTTTCCTCCACCAAGCAATTACAGGAAGTGCTGTTTGTCGAGCGGAAACTTACCCCCGGCAAGAAAACCAAAACCGGCTATTCCACCGACGCCGCGGCCCTGGAAGAACTGGCCCCGCAGGACCCGGTTCCCGCGTTGATCCTCCGGTACCGCACGCTGGCAAAACTGAAATCAACTTACGTGGACACTCTGGCGGACATGGCCGACAAGGAAGGGCGGCTGCACACCAACTTTGTGCAGACCGGCACTGCCACGGGCCGCCTTTCCAGCCGCGAGCCAAATCTGCAAAACATCCCTATCAGGGCCGAAGAGGGCCGCCGTATTCGGGAAGCCTTCATCGCCAGGCCGGGCTTTTTGCTTATCTCCGCCGACTACAGCCAGATCGAACTGGTGGTGCTGGCCCATCTTTCAGAAGACAAAAACCTCATCGCCGCTTTTAAGGAAGGCAAGGACGTGCACGCCCGCACGGCGGCGCTGATATTCGGCATCGACGAAAACGAGGTAAAAGGCGAGCAGCGCCGCATCGCCAAAACCATCAACTTCGGGGTGATGTACGGCATGAGCGCCTTCCGCCTCGCCAACGAGCTTAACATCAGCCGCACGGACGCGGCAAACTTTATAACCGCCTATTTTACCACCTATGCCGGGGTGAGCCGCTTTATCGGGGACTTAATCAAAAAAGCCGAAGAGACCGGCTACGCTTCCACGATCCTCGGCCGCCGCCGCTATATCCCCACTATCAATTCGCGGAATAAAACCGAAAAAGCCGCCGCCGAGCGCATAGCCGTCAACACCCCGATTCAGGGCTCCGCCGCGGACATCGTCAAAACCGCGATGCTGAATCTGGACAGGCGCCTTGCTGCGGAACAAAGCCCGGCGCGGCTCCTGCTGCAGGTACACGACGAACTGATTCTGGAATGTCCCAGGGAAGCCGCCAGGGCTGCGTCCGCTCTGGTCAAGGCCGAAATGGAACAGGCGGTAAGCCTGCGCATCCCCCTGCGCGTCAGCGTGGAGACCGGCGCGCGCTGGGGGAGTTTTCATTAGAATGAGGCAACGCGCTATCTTGACAAAATCCCTACACCTGATAGCATAATCGTACAATGCCGCAGGCTCTTTCGTTAAAAGCGTCGTCACTCAGGGCTTTTTTTGACAATCCCATTTTTTTGGCTGCCGTTTCCAGTCTGTTTATCGCCCAGCTTATCAAGACAGTGATATTTTTGTTGACTCATCAGCGGCGCAGGGGCGCCCGCGAGACTATTGAGATAGCGATCTGGCGTACGGGCGGTATGCCGTCGAGCCACTCGGCGGTGGTTTGCGCCCTTACCACTTCGGTTGCCTTTGTCGAGGGGGTCACGTCCAATTTGTTTTTGTTTTCTTTCTGGTTCGCGATGATCGTGCTGCGGGACGCTCTGGGGGTGCGGCGGGCGGCGGGTTTGCAGGCCAAGGCGCTGAACCATTTGGGAAGGCAGGCTGCGGAAAAATTGGGACTTGATTTTCACGCGGTTAAAGAGATACAGGGACACTCCCCGCTTGAAGTGGTGCTGGGGGGGCTGCTGGGCATCTTTATTGCCGCCGGTTTTGCCCTGCTATAGGCAGCGCTTTTAATGTCATTTGCCCGTTCTTTGCCGCTTCTGGTTCTCTGCTCCCTGCTCGCCGGAGCCGTGCTGTGCATCTTGGCCTGGAAAGGGGGAATCGCCGGACTCCGGGGCGGTTACGTGGTGCTGGCAACCGACGAGGCGGTTCCTGACCGGACTTTGCGGGAACTGTTGGCCCCGCTTGAGGGGGATTTCGCGGGGGCGCCGGTTTCGGAGTCCTCCCAATGGGCGCTGCTTGACGAGTTCGGCTCTCTGGCGCGGATTCCCCTGGACGAATACCCTGCCCGCGTTACCCCCTTTGACCCCCGAAATGACGGTTACGCCGAAAAAGCGCGCTCCTTTTTTGTGAGGGACGGGAAGCGTTTTGTGTTTATCCCCCTTGGATCGGTTGCGCGGGCCGAGAAGACGCTTGAGGGTAAAATTGCCGCCGCTCTGGGCGCAGTTCCTTTTTCAGTGGAGTACCTTGGTTTCGGGAAGCCGCTGTATCTTTACGCGCTGCTCTTTGCCCTTGCCTCGGGCCTGCTCCTCCTTCTGATCAGGCGGCGAAGGCAGCGGCGCACCGAATGGGCGCTCCCCTGCCTGCCGGCGCTGGCGGCCTTTGCTTCCGGCGGCGCTTCCGGTTTTGCCCTGGCCGCCCTGCTTTTGGGGCTTTCAGTCCTGCTTTACGACCCCCTTGCCGAACTCTGCAGGCCGCGCCGCCGCCGCTCCGGCGGCCTGGATTCTTTCAGGGCGCAATGGCTGCTGTCGCCGTTCTTCCTGGCGGGTTATGCGCTTGTCGCCCTCTATTCCGGTTTTTCCCCGCCGCTTGCCCTGGGGATTTTTGCCGCGTATACCGGAATATACCTTTTTTCGCTCAGGACTTTTTCTCTGCCCCGCGCCGGAGATCATACCCGTTTTGCCCCGGTGTTGATTGCGCGGCCCTCTCTGTCAGCCGGATTTTCCAATGCCGGAAAAACCGCGCTGCCGATGCTGCCCTTTGCTTTAGCCGGACTTCTTGCGGCGCTGCTGGCGGCCCGCGCGGGCGGAGTCCGTTTCGGGAGCGGATCCGCCGCTTTCACCGCCCCGTCGCTTATTACCGAAGAGGACTACCGCTCCCACGCGGCTTTGCAGGCATCCTTTTCGCTCCGGCCGCTGGGCCGTGAAGCCGCCGGAGACCGCAACGGCCCCTACCCTGCCTACGAACTTGGCCCGGACGGCCTGGTCAGTCCCGTCTACAAGACGGCGGCCGCGCCGTCCGCCGGCGCACAGGAGGAATCCCCCTTTCCCCTGAAACAACTGATGGAATTTCTCTCCGCAGGCGGGATGCAAGACGGAAGCCCGGCCTCCCTGGACGGTGGTATCCTGAGCGGCGGCGCGGGGGAACTGGCGCCGGCGCTCGTGCCACTGCTTTTTATCATCCCCGGAATCCTTCCCCGCCGCCGCGCTACAGAGGAAAAGCCTGCGGCGGATTTGGCAAGGGGACTTTCGCGGGCGTGGTGGTGAGTTTGAAGAAACGGGCAATGGTGCGACACGAGGTCGCTTGAATAGCTGACTAAGATATGAATAAGAGATAGCATGTAAGGCGAAAAATTGCTCCCTGGATTCGTCCGTGGCTGTCCGTGTAGTGCCCGCGCAAGCGCGGGCTTGTGGTTGTCTTGCATTCGGAATTGCTGTGGGTATCCCGGCGTTCTATAGTCTTTTAAGCTTTTTTTGTACTATACTTTTGATATGAACGTTTTACTCATCGGCGGGGCCGGTTATATCGGCAGCCACGTAACGAGGGAATTGCTTGATCGGGGGTATCGCTGCACCGTGTATGATAATCTTTCCAGCGGCCTGCGGGAAAATTTGTTTTCCTCCGCGGAATTTATTCACGGGGACATTCACGATTACACCGGCATCGTACAGGCCTTGAAGGGCGGTTTTGACGCGCTCGTTCACCTTGCGGCTTTTAAAGCCGCCGGTGAATCCATGCTGGAACCGGAAAAATATTCCCGAAACAACATCAACGGGACCATCAATATTCTCAACGCCGCATCCGAAACCGGGATTAAAAACATCGTTTTTTCGTCCAGCGCCGCGGTTTACGGCGAGCCTGAGTATCTGCCCATTGATGAAAAGCATCCCACAAAACCGGAAAATTACTACGGTTTTACCAAGCTGGAAATCGAGCGCTTTTTGGGATGGTATGAAAAACTCCGGGGCATGCGCTATGCGAGCCTCCGCTATTTCAACGCCGCCGGTTACGATGTAAAGGGGCGGATCAAGGGTTTGGAACAGAATCCCGCCAATCTTCTGCCGGTTATTATGGAAACGGCCTGTGGTATGCGCAAAGAGCTGCAAATATTCGGGAACGATTACGACACCCCCGACGGCACCTGCATCCGGGATTATATTCACGTAAGCGATCTGGCGTCGGCCCACGCCGCGGCCCTGGATTATATCGGCAAAAACGGGAAGAGCCTTATCGTCAACCTGGGGAACGAAACCGGCAGCTCCGTGGCCGAAGTGCTGGAAACCGCCCGGCGGATAACAGGCAAAGCCATCCCCGCGAAAACAGCCGGGCGGCGTCCCGGCGACTCCGCCAAACTCACCG
Source organism: Treponema sp. (assembly GCA_031279635.1). Taxonomy (GTDB): domain Bacteria; phylum Spirochaetota; class Spirochaetia; order Treponematales; family Breznakiellaceae; genus WQXQ01. Next base: position 11,122 of record JAITIC010000252.1, read on the forward strand.
CTTCGGCCTCGCTTGCCCTGGAACTTTTGGGCTGGAAGGCCCAATATTCGGATATGGACACGCTGATCAAAACAAGCTGGGAAGCCTACAATAATCGTTAGGTGAATTAAATATGCCGTTATGCGCATTTGAAGGAGTTACGCGCCATGAAAGAGAAGATTTTTTCCTACATCGACAAATCAACACCCGTTACGGTGGAGCTTGAAACCGGGCTGACCAAACACCCGGCAATATCCCCGGACTCAGGCGGTGAGGGCGAGCTGGACAAGTGTGTTTTTCTTGAAGGCTGGCTAAAAAAGCACGGCGTCACCCAACTGGAGCGTTACGACGCCCCGGACGAGCGGGCCAGGGGCGGCATACGGCCCAACCTTATCGCCACGATCCCCGGCGGCGGGAACGGCGGCAGCCTCTGGATCATGAGCCACATCGATGTGGTGCCGCCCGGCGAGCTTTCCCTCTGGAGCGGCGATCCCTGGACGGTGGTACAGGCCGATGATGCCCCCCTGGGACCGCGGCTTATCGGTCGGGGGGTGGAAGACAACCAGCAGGGACTTACCTCTTCGGTGCTGGCCGCCCTGGCCTTTGTGGAACAGGGCCTGCACCCCGCACGGACGGTAAAACTCCTCTTTGCCGCCGACGAGGAAAACGGCAGCTATTACGGCATCGACTGGCTCATCAAAAACCACGGCGATCTGTTTCAGAAAAACGACATGGTCATTATCCCCGACAGCGGGGACAGCAAGGGCGAATCCATAGAAGTCGCGGAGAAAAATCTGATCTGGATCCGTTTTGTCACCAGGGGCCTGCAGGCCCACGGCTCAAGGCCGGATCAGGGGGCCAACGCCCACCTTGCCGGCGCTGACCTCGCGGTGCGGCTTCACTACGAACTTTCCGCCAAATTCGGCGACAAAGATCCCCTCTTTGAACCTGACTACTCCACTTTCCAGCCCACCAAAAAAGAGGCCAACGTCCCCAATATCAACACCATTCCCGGTGAGGACGTATTCTGCATGGATATACGGGCGCTCCCCCATTATTCGCCCAAAACCGTGTTGGCCGAAATCGACCGGATAAAGGCGGAAGTGGAGGCAAAGCACAAAGTAACCATTGAATACACCCTTCCCCAGGTAATGGAGTCAAAACCCACTTCCCCGGACGCGCCGGTGGTCAGGTTTTTGAGCAAGGCCATACAGGAAGTGTACGGCGTTAACCCCCGGCCCATAGGCATAGGCGGCGGTACCGTGGGGGCCTACCTCCGCAACGCCGGAATTGACTCGGTGGTCTGGGCCAGGTTCGACAACACCGCCCATCAACCCAACGAATACGCCCTGCTGAAAAATATTTTGGGTGACGCCAAAGTGTTTTCGCTGCTGATGCTGGCGTAGTCGAACCACAGGGAACAAAGAGACCGAAGGGGCCGGAGTTTCTTCCCCTTCCCCTAGTTGACAATAAGGGCGAAAATCCGCATTGTACCCTTAGAAACAAACCCGGTCAGGGAACGGCGGCATGGGATGCCGCGCCGAAACGCGGCGCCGCGCCGGGACGCGGCATACCTTTCGCCTTAAAGGAGGCTGGAAGTAACAGATTGAAGGGAAGCGATGTGGTCATCGAAGGGGTTTCCAAAACCTTCGGTAATTTTAGGGCGCTCAACAATGTGAGCCTTGAGATTAAAAAAGGGGAGTTTTTCTCCCTCCTGGGACCTTCAGGATGCGGGAAAACAACCCTCCTGCGGATTATCGCGGGTTTTGAGCAGCCCGATTCCGGGGCGGTTACTTTTGACGGGAACGACGTGCTTCCCCTTCCTCCCAACCGGCGGCCGGCCAATACGGTTTTCCAGAACTATGCCCTGTTTCCCCATCTGACGGTGTTTGAAAACGTGGCCTTCTCCATGCGGATTAAAAAGGCCGCCAGGGGCGAAGTCGAATCCAAAGTGAACGAATATCTCCGCCTCGTGCAGCTTGAGGGCCACGCCCATAAAAAACCGAATCAGCTTTCAGGCGGGCAAAAACAGCGGGTTGCCATTGCCAGGGCGCTGATCAATGAGCCGAGTGTGCTGCTGCTGGACGAGCCGCTTTCCGCGCTGGACGCCAAGCTCCGCCAGCACATGCTTATTGAGTTGGATCAGATACACGATAAAATCGGCATCACGTTTATTTACGTTACCCACGACCAGCAGGAGGCCCTTTCGGTTTCCGACCGCCTGGCGGTGATGAGCCAGGGCGATGTGCTACAAATCGGTACGCCCCACGAGATTTACGAAAGTCCGGCCACGGATTTCGCGGCCCGTTTTATCGGAGAGACCAATCTCTTTGACGCCGAAGTGATCAGCGCCGAAAAAATAAATGAGCCTCTGTTGTCCGGCATTGAAGCGGTCAGCACGGAGTATATGGCGGAGTTGGATATTCCGGAGCTGGGGCGGATCAAGGTGACGACCGTGGACAAGGTGCGCTCCGGCCAGACCGTGAGCTTTACCATCAGGCCGGAAAAGATCGTTATCACCAAAGACCGGCCCGCCACCAAGCGGGGTGACATCAACCTTTTTCAGGGCACAGTGGACGAGCCGATCTATTCGGGTTTCCAGACGAAATTCTACGTCAAGGTGATGGAAAAAACCCTTATCAGGGTGATAAAACAGCACCCCAATTATTCCGACGACGGGCCGGATATTGTCTGGAAGGATTCGGTTTTTCTCTCCTGGAGTGCCAATGACGGTTATATCGTCGAGGTAAAAAAGTGAGCCGCATCGAGCGGAAGCGCGAGCGGAATTTCGGTCCACTGTACTCGCTGCCGATGGCGCTCTGGTTTACCCTGTTTTTTCTCGCGCCGCTGGGCATCATCATCATCTACAGCTTTCTCAAAAAGGGACTCTACGGCGGTGTTGAGAACGAATTCTCTGTTGACGCCTACCGCTATCTTGGCGATCCGATTTTCCTGAGCATCACCCTCCGCACGGTGCTAACCTCAATGGCCGCCACGATGATTACAATTTTTATCGCCCTGCCCTGCGGTTACTTCATGGCGAAAAGCCGGAATCAAACTTTTTTACTGCTGCTCATCATCATTCCCTTTTGGACGAATTTTCTCATACGGGTTTTCGCCTGGATGAATATTTTGGGGAACAACGGCTTTTTCAACGAATTCTTAATCCGCGTGGGAATCATCGACGAATATATCCATTTCCTCTACAATCAGAAAGTCGTGGTGTTGGTGCTGGTCTATATGTACCTGCCCTACGCAATTCTTCCTCTTTTTTCCACGATAGACAAATTCGATTTTTCCCTGCTTGAGGCCGCCCGCGATCTGGGCGCTACCAAGCTGACTTCGATGATCAAGGTACTGCTGCCCAATATCCGCAGCGGCATTTTTACGGCGGTACTGTTTACTTTTATTCCCATTTTCGGCGCTTACGCGGTGCCGCTTTTGGTGGGCGGCAAGGACTCCTACATGCTGGGAAATATCATCGCCGACCAGCTTTCAAAATCGCGTAACTGGCCGCGGGCTTCGGCAATTTCCATGGTGCTTACCCTGGTCACTACGGCGGGAGTTTTGCTGATGATGAACATCCAGCGGCGCGATGTTTCCCGGACGGCCGATCTCAGGGGAGCCGAAGGCGCGGATGTCGCAAGGCCGTCCGCTCCAGACCGCGGAGGCCGCTTGTGAGCTGGAACTTCAAAGCGGTAGTCCGCAGTGTAATCACCTCAATCAGGCCCGGCAGGGTTATTCAGGGCGAGGCCGCCCGTCACGCGCGGCTGGCCTACCGCAGGCACTTTTCCCTGTCACAGACCGTTTTTATCGTTACGATTATTTTTCTCTTTCTGCCCCTGCTGGTTTTGATTCTCTATTCCTTTAATGATTCTACCAGCATGCACTGGAACGGCTTTTCCCTGCGCTGGTACGAGCGGCTTCTTTCATCCAGGGAACTCTGGCGGGCTTTCGGAAACAGCCTTGTCGTCGCCGTGAGTTCGGCGGCCACCGCCACGGTGATAGGGACCATCGGCGCAATCGGCGTAAACTGGTACCGCTTCAAACTCCGCGGTTATGTGCAAACCATTTCCTTTCTGCCCATGATTCTGCCGGAGATCATCATCGGCGTATCCCTTTCGATTTTTTTTGCCGGGCTGGGCATTCCCCTGGGCTTGCTTACCATCTATATCGCCCACACCACCTTCAACCTGCCCTTTGTGTTTCTCATGGTGATGGCCCGGCTTGACGAGTTTGATTTTTCCATAATTGAAGCCGCCCACGACCTGGGGGCGAGCGAAAAGCAGACCCTGTTCAAAGTCACCCTGCCAATCTGCATGCCCGGCATCATGTCCGGCCTTTTAACCGCCATCACCCTTTCGCTGGAGGATTTTGTCATCACCTTTTTCGTGGCCGGTCCGGGTTCCTCGACTCTGCCGATTTTTATCTATTCGGCCATCACCCGCCGGGGCGGCGTTACCCCGGTGATCAGCGCTCTTTCCGTGGTGATGATTCTGGGGACCGTGGCGCTTACCACTCTCTTGAGGAATTTCCTCAAATACATCGCGGCGAAATAGGGGTTGCGCGGCGCGTTCATAAATGTTTTAATTTGGATTTTGGAGATTCTTTTGAATCTCTTGATTAAATGTGTTGAAATCAAATTATACCAAATTTCAACATTAAGGAGGAAAAGATGAAAAAAATACCTGTGGGTCTGGGCATGGCTCTGGTCCTGGTCATGCTGAACGGCTGCGGAAAAAAGTCCGATCAGCTCTTTATCTACAATTGGACCTACTACACCCCGGATACGGTGATAGAAAAATTCGAGAAAGAATACAATGCCACCGTGATCTACGACGAGTTCGCCTCCAACGAGGACATGTACGCCAAAATAAAGGCCGGGGGCAGCGGTTACGACATTGTTTTTCCCTCAGGGGATTACGTGTCGATCATGATCGCGCAGAACATGCTGGAAAAAATCGACAAATCAAAACTTTCCAATCTGAAGAACATCGACCCGGTGGTGCTCCAAAAGGCAACGTATGATCCCGACATGGAATACTCGGTTCCTTACTACTTCGGCGCCGCGGGCATTACCGTCAACAAGGGCAAGGTTCCCGATTTTGAGCGGAGCTGGTCTATCTTCGGCAGGGAAGACCTCCGCAACCGTATGACCATGTTAGACGATATGCGGGAAGTGATGGGCGATGCCTTGGTTCACCTCGGCTACTCGGTGAACAGCAAAGATCCCGCCCAAATAGAGGAAGTGAAAAACCTTATCAACAATTCCTGGAAGCCGAACCTCACCAAGTTTGACGCCGAGGCATTCGGCAAAGGCTACGCCAACGGCGACTTCTGGGTAGTGCAGGGCTATGCCGAAGTGGTCTTTGAGGAAATCGCCGACAATCCCCAGCTTATGGCGGACACGGTTTTCTTCATCCCCCCCGAAGGTGGTCCGGCCTATATCGACAGCATGTGTATTCTAAAGGGTTCCAAAAACACCGACCTGGCCCACAAGTTCATCGACTTTATCCACCGGCCGGAAATCTACGCCGAATTTGTGGACGCATTCGGCTTCCCCGCCACCGCGAATACCCCCGCCAGAGAATACAAAACTGGCGATTCCTGGTATACCGCCGAGGAACTGGCCAGCACCGAGCTGAAAGACGATCTCGGAGAAGCCCTGGACCTCTACAACGACGCGTGGTTTAACTCAATCCGCGTTGGGGAGTGAGCCCGGCAGAACGATTGGACTAAACACACTGATATGGGTGATTACAGAATAAAAATTCCGGGGCTGTAAACGAAGTACAAAAACGGCTGTTTTTTGAGGGCCCGCGGCGGACAGCTTTCCCCTTTTTACGGTTCATTTCCGCGGTTGTCCCCCGCTCCCCCTCCTTATCCGCTGTTTTACCCTGCCTGTTCTACGGCGTGGACAGAGCTATCCCCTAATTCAGAACGGAGCCTCTTGTCAGGCTTCTCTCAGGATGCTTTTTCTTTTAACCGGTGCAGCGATGTTCCGCACCGCCCCTGTTGTATCTTGTGATGCAGTTTGTTCACATTATAGCCAAAGCAGAGCAGAAACAGTTCCCCCCGTACCCCGCCTTTCTCACGTTTCATAACCCGGCAGAAGCCGCTGTCCTCTTTGGTCTCCCCGAAGGCCCCCTCCACCGGTATCGAACGGTTCACCCGCAGCACAATCCCCTCCTCACTGGGGATGTTTTCCCGAGAGGCTTCCCGAAAGGCAAGCAGCTTTTTTGATACTCCCCTCTCCCGGTTCTTTTGTGATGCCGTACACCCTTCCCGAAGCGGACACCCACAGCAGTTCTCGCAGGCATATACCGTTATCTCGCTTTCATACCCGCTCTTGCTCACCCGGGTCTCGCTCCGTACCGCCCGCAGCGTTTTATTATCCGCACGGGTGTATTCGTCCCGTATCCCGTCATACCCCATGTTCTCCCGCGTGCCGATGTCCTTCCTGAACTTCCCCCTCTTCATCCGTTCGTAGTTCGCCGGTTTGATATACGCCTCCTGCTTGTGTTCTTCAAGATATGCGTAATTCTCCTCGCTTTCATATCCCGCACCGGCGACGATCTTCTTATAGCTTCTTCCCGGCATCCGTTTCAGGTGTTCCGGAAACGGCTTCAGGGCTGCCCCGTCGTTGGCCGTGGCGAAAATGTCCGCTCCCGTTATGTATTCCCCCTCTACCGCCGGCCGCGCGTTATACGCCGCTTTCAACGTTTCGTCCTTCATCCGCATAAACGCCGCGTCCCGGCCGGTTTTGGAATACCTGGTACGGTTCCCCGTGATGTCCCGCTGTTTCCCATAGGTATTCAGCTTTTTCACGCGCTCTTTCAGGGTCTTCCGGTATGGTTTCA
>JAITIC010000126.1 GCA_031279635.1 Treponema sp.
TAAGAGCCTTGAAGGGATCACTGCGGAGATAGGGGAGGGGATGCAGGAGATGGCCTCCGGGGCGGAGCAGATAGATACGGCGGTACACATGGTCAACGACATAAGCATAGAGAACAAGAAGCAGATAGAGCAGCTTATGACTGAGGTTTCCCGGTTCAAGATTGCTTGACGAGAGCGCGGTTGTTCCGGCAGAGTCCCAGGCGACTCAAACCGGCTTTGAACCTTTGAACGGTAAGGCTTTAGCCTGAAAAATTGCAAGAGCCTGTTTCAAAACCCTGCGCGTTTAGCGCACAGTCAATTAGTTTTGAAACAGGCTGTGGCCGCGGGACCACTGCGCTTCGTTACACGAAGCCCCCGGCCTTTTGGCTTGAAATTCTATCTTTTGCCGTGTTGTCTGTGCCGTCCGTGGTAAAAGTAAAATTGCTGGTGGTTCGTGATTTTTCTCTTTCCCTCCTCCCCTTATCTGTTATAATAAGCCCTTGGGGGTTCTATGGCTCAAAATCTGCGGGACAGGCTGCGGCGGATACAGGGCAGAAAAAAAGAAGAAACCGCGCCGGTGAAAAAAACGGTGAAAACTGACCCTTCGCCCTTTGAGGCGCGGGGTTGGGTTTCCGCAGGAAGCTATGTCTTAAAGCGCGAGTTTCCCGCAGAACTGCCGCCTGATTTTCCCGCCGTGCTTTCCCCCGCGCTGCCTCTCCTTGTTCCCGATCTTGCGCGCGGTGCGATAAAAGACGGGGCCGCTCCTCCCGCGTCCGAAGATTTGCTGTTCTTCGATCTTGAAACCACCGGGCTTTCGGGCGGGGCCGGAACCGTGGCTTTCCTTGCGGCCTTCGGCAGGCCGGTCCGCTACGGGCGCGGGGGGGACGCGGCGCCGGGATGCGCATTGCGTATAACCCAGTATCTGCTGTTGGACTATCCGGGGGAATATGATTTTCTTGAGGCGATCCTGGGCGAATTCGTCACAAGGCCGCCGCTTGTGGTAAGTTATAACGGCAAGAGCTTTGATGCCCAAATACTTAAAACCCGCTGCCTGATGAACGGCATACCGCCGCTGGAATACCTGCACGCGGACCTGCTGCACCCCGCGCGGCGCCTGTGGAAAAGACCGCTCGGCGACTGCTCCCAGGCCGCGCTTGAAAGGGGCGTCCTCGGCCTTGAGCGGAGCGGGGACACACCCGGCGCGCTGGCCCCTGAGATATGGTTTGCCTTTTTGAGCCGCGGGGAGGCGCCCCCCCTCCTGGGTATCTGCGATCACAACTACAGGGATATAACCGGCCTTGCCGGTATTTTCGCGGCGATCAATCGCATTGCGGCGGACCCCCGCGGCCTTGTTCAAAAATACAACTACGATATAGAAAATCTGGCCCTCCGCTGGCGCGATATGTTGCGGAACGGCCCGCGGGATTCAAAGGCCGGTATGCTGCGGCATACCGGAAAAGAACTTTTGCGTTTTGCCGCGGAAGAAGGTTTCCCCAGGGCGGCTCTTGTTTACGCGCTGGATCTGCTCCGTGAGGGCAATTATGCCGAAGGCAGGCTCAGGCTTTCGCGTATCGCCGCCGCGGATTTAAGCGCCGACATACGGGCCGCCGCCCTGCGCCGTCTGGCTATTGATTCCGAATGGCGGCTGAAAGATCCCGCCGCTGCCCTCGAACTGACCAACCGCGGTCTTGAACTGCCCCTGAGCGCCCAGGCGCAGCGGGAGGAATTTGAACGCCGCGCGGAACGGCTGGAGAAGAAACTGGAATGAGCCTCCGCGGGGCAAGCCCCGCGGTATCTTAAGCGTTGTATTAGTTCGATCGGAGGCTCGTTCGACAGGAAGTTTATAATACCGTCTGGTTTAATACCAATTTCCTGTAAGCGCTGCTTTTATTTTGGGGACAGGCACAGGAGATAAAAAATGACGAAGAACGATTTCAGTATCCGGTTTTTACAAGTTGCCGACTACGACGAGGTTTTTCTCTTGTGGAGCGGGTGCGCCGGTATGGGAATGCGGCCTTTGGACGATTCCCCCGAAGGCTTCAGGAAGTTTCTTGAGCGGAATCCCCGTACCTGTTTCGCGGCGGAGGTTTCGCCTTCAGGCGGAGAGCGGAACATTATCGGCGTGATCCTCTGCGGGCAGGACGGACGGCGCGCCTATATCTACCATACCGCGGTAGACGAAGCCTTCCGCCGCCACGGCGTTGGGTGCGCGCTGGTTGCCGCGGTTGAAGAGGCCGTGCGGGCGGAAAGGATCAACAAAATCGCCCTGGTCGCGTTCAAAGCCAACGGGGAAGGAAACCGCTTCTGGGAAAAAATGGGCTACACCGAGCGGGAAGATCTGTCGTTCCGGAACAAGAGCCTCAACAAACAAAATGATTAGTCGTTAAGCCCCTTTATGCGTTTCATCTGTCCCCGGCTAAAAGCCGACGAGCCGCCGCGGCGGTCAATTTCTTTCTGCATTTTTTGCCGTACCGCCTCGGCGAACTCCCTGAGCGATTCGGAGACGATCTCCCCATCCTCGTTCCGCCTGACATAAGCGGAAGGGTACTCAGGCTCAAGCACCACGAGCGTCTCCAGCGGCAGGGAGCGCCCCCAGAACGACCAGGGTTTGAACGGCCCTTCGGAAAACACCGTTACCAGCGGCACTACCGGGATGTCAAGCTCCGCGGCGATTTTGAACGCGCCGGATTTGAACTCCCTGATTTGCTGGTTGTACAGATAACATTCGCCCTCAGGATAAAAATGCAGGCAGCGCCGGTACTTGAAAGCCTTTGCACCGGTTTCAAAAATCTTCCGGTAGCCGCTCTTGCCCCTGGGGATGGGTACCCCGCCGAGGAGCCGCGTGAATGTACCCAGCACGGGGAATTCCACCGTAGCTTCCAGCATGGTCTGAAATATCTGGCGGGGTATTACCAGGCCGGCGATTTTTACCGGGTCCAGAAAGGTGGTGTGGTTAGAGACGGTAATGGCCCGGCGCAGAGCGTACAGCCGCCAGCGGTGTTTGTACGTGGTGAAATACTGCATAAAATTGACCAGCATGGCGATGGGAAAGATCATCAGGTAGAACGTCCATGCCGAGGCGAGCCTGAACGGAAGGGACAGGTCGATAACCGGGCGTCCGTGTTTGTACGGCATCAGCCTACCCTCCTGCCTTTCCAGAGAAAGCCCCTGCCCGACACGGTTCTGAACCATGACCACGCGGCCATGTACAGGAGGTTCAAAAACATCAGGGGCCAGAGGAAACCGTACCACCAGTTAAGCCGCTGACCGAGGAACATGAAAATCCAGCTAAGCGTGTAGAGTATATTCACTATCAGTATTTCAAAGGTCCAGGGGCTGGATTTGGCGATGCAGAAAAACAGCAGCGGGAATGGGAAGAACAGAAAAAAGAAAACCGCCACGGCCGCCAGAAACAGGACGATAGTATTTTTCCCCAGAAAATCAAAAACGTTTTTCCCTATCCCCTCAATCGCGGAGCGGTAATCTTTGTACATCCGGCATTTGACGTGCTCGGTGATGTTGAGGAAGCAGGTGTTGTAACCCATCTGCTTGACGTGCCGGGCCATGTAAATATCCTCGCTCGTTTTTTTCTTGAACGCCTCGCAGCCTCCGATTGCCTTGAACACGTCGTTTTTGATAACGATATACTGGCCGATGGCGGCGGAGAAAAAGCTCACTTTGACGAAGCGGTTTATGAACAGCGGGATGACAAAGCCGGTAAGGAAAAACATCAGCGGCACGGTTATCACTTCCCCGAATTTGAGGAATATTTGCCCGATATAGCCTGAGATCATGTCCGCCTTCAGTGCCTGTATATTGGAAACCGCCCAAGAGATACTGGCGGGGCTGTGAATGGTATCCGCGTCGGTAAAGACGAGAATATCCCCTTTCGCGGCACGCGAAAGCTGATGCAGCGCGAAGGGCTTGCCGTACCAGTCTTCCGGCAGGGGCGCTCCGGTAAAGACCCGCACGCGGCTGTCCCCGGCGGCGATCCGATCGAGGATTGCGGCGGTGCCGTCGCTGGAATTATCGTTGAGCACGAGGATTTCGTAATTCTTGTAAATCTGGTTTTGCAGCGAGGCGAGGCAGTTCCCGATATTTTTTGCCTCGTTGCGCGCGGGGATCAGCACCGACACCAGCGGGCCGTCAAGGACCTCAGGCCCCCGCGTGAAACGCCACATCTCGTAATGATTGGCCAGGGACAGAATAAAAAAATAAGCCGCGGCGTATCCCAGTGCGGAATAATAAAAGGGGCTTAGCAGCTCAGCAAGAAAAGTAAACATAACGCTCCTTGTTTGATGTAATTTGTTTGTCCGGCGCTACAGCAGGCTCCGCGCATATTTATTGCTTGGGTACACCTCCAGGGCTTTTTGCAGCCAGGGCCGCGCTTCCTCGTTTTTTTTCTGCTGCGTATAGGCGTAGCCGATGGCCAGACACACATTAAAGCGGTCGTCTTTTTCCATGTTGCCCTCGGTGAGTATGGCGGTCATCATCTCGATGCCCTTGCGGTAATTGTGAAAAGGCGCGGGCGCGAACACCCAGCGGGCGGCGATAAGGTACTGGGCGGCGGCGTTCCGGCTGTTAAGGGCCAGGGCGTTTTTCGCGTATTTTCCTACCTTAAGCCCGTTCGCCATGGCGTAGGAGGCGGGCCGCACCGCACAGGCCTGGGAAAGGTTCTCCGCCAGCATCTGCCAGGCATCCGCCCCCGCTCCCTCTTCCAGGGCCTTTTCCGCCCAGTTCATACCCTCCTCGTAGCGGGCCGCCGCTTCTTCCTTCCGCTCCTCGTACTGATAGGCCCGGCCCATCATGTATTCGCAACGGGAAAGCGTGACATACAGGGTCGCCCCGGAAAGGCTTTCCCGCGCGTGGTCTTCGGTCCGGCGGAAAAGGGGCGCTATGTCATCGGCCCCCAGCTTCTGTTCGTACACCGCGTCCCGCAGCGGGATAAACCAGTCCCGCGGATTTTCCCCGTACAGGCCGGCGGCGGGAATGAGCAACACCAACGCAAGTAAACAACGCATAGTGATCATAGTATAGTTTTTGTTCCCAAATTTCTATAGGGAAAGACGCGATTTTACCGCTCATTTTACGCATAAAATGAGGCCTCGCGCGATTTTTTCACCACAGACGCCGTTTTACTAAAGCGCCTCACATCCGCGCGCCATATAAGCGGTATGAAAACTTGCCAGGGGGCGGGAAACAGAGTATATTTACGACAGGAGTTTAAGATGGAAGCCGTACAGACAGTACCGGAGTGGAAAGCCGCAGCCGATGAAATTTGGGCTATGATGAAAGAAACCGACCGGCGGATGAAAGAGACCGACCGGCGGATAGAAGCGAATGCCCGGCAACAGGAAAAAACAGACCAACAGATAAAAGAAAACATCCGGGAGATGAGGGAAAGCAGCAGCCGGCTCGACAAACAGCTCGGAAAACTCGGCAACCGTTTCGGCGAAATGGTTGAATACATGATCGTGCCAAACCTCGTGACGAAATTCCGTGAATTGGGCTTTGAATTTGAAAAAACCCAGCGGGATCTGGTAATCGCCAGCAAGACGCGCCAGATATTCACCGAAGTTGATGTGCTTCTGGAAAACGGCGACAAGGTGATGATTGTTGAAATCAAGACCAAGCCCAACGTTGACGATATAAACGACCACATCGAGCGTATGGAAAAACTGCGTAAAGACGCGGACTTGCACAACGACAAGCGGAAATACCGCGGCGCCATTGCGGGTGTGGTTTTTGGCGAGAGTGAAAAAACCTATGCCTTAAAGAAGGGCTTTTACGTGATAGAGCCGTCGGGGGATACGTTCAATATTATAGAGCCAAAGGGAGACTATTATCCGCGTGAATGGTAATAGCGCCGGGATGCGCAATGGCCCTGGTACAAGGCCGGGCGCAATAGCATAAACGTAAGAAGGACTATCCACAGGCGGAAAGCAGAGAGTCACTCATTGCTCCAGCAATTTTACATTTACAGCTCATTTTACACACAAAATAGTATGAACCACGGATGAACACGAATTTTTACTTTAAAAACACAGTTTTCGTCTATAAGTCAGCTATAATTCGTACAATTTCACGGGTTTTACCTGAAACTCCGCGAAATTGTCCGTGTCTTTCCGTGTCTGTGGTTAAATGTAAAACCCCTG
>JAITIC010000035.1 GCA_031279635.1 Treponema sp.
TATAAACCCAACGGGTTCTCGATGTTTGGCTCGTACTGGTCAAGGTTTATGAGGGCGCTCCAGCGGACGCGCTTTCCCTCGTAGCCGCTCCTGAGTTTTTCAAGGGTGGTAAAATACACAATGTAGGTTTTGTCCGTTTGCTTGAGGGGCGGTTCAATGCTGATAGAACGGGTTTTATTGCCGTACTCGGCGAAGGGGTTGTTTGCGCGGAAAAAGTGATCCAACTGTCTTACCGCGTTGCTCTGGACGATGGATTGGGCTTCGGCGATATAGGCTTGCTGCGCCTCTTTGTCGGCTACCCACTGATGCATTTTGGTCAAAAGGCGCTTAACCTGGTACTCCCTGGCAATATCGGGAATGGCCGTTTTCCCGTAGGCGGACTTGTCGATCTTCCCCGCATAGGCGGCTTCACCTTCGGGGTTTACCGTTACCACCACCGGGACGGTTTTCGGGAGGGTTACGGCATAGATAAGCACGCCCAGGGCGATAAAGAATGAGCTTAACGAAACGAGGGCGATGATCTGCCATGTCCGGGCGTTCTTCTGGGCGAGGCCGTCAATGGTGTCGGCCCGCTCAAGATTGTGATCGTCCTGGGTAAAGGCGGTTCCGTTCGCTCCTTCCGGGACATAAAAAGATTGGGGCATTACGTTACTCCTTACGCTAACCTAACCAGGAGTAAGAAGGCTTGTTAATTACGAAATTGTTACATATTGACAAAATTACTAAAAGAAAAAGCGGGCGGTTATAGTAGTATTGAATACAAGGCTTGCGCGGCATCGTGTAAAGGAATGAAGATGAAACAATTTGAATATCTGACCCATGCGCCTGATTTTATCCGGGAGGTACGGAAAGACAGCCGGGGGCAGCTTGTTGAATATGACGAACTAAAAGAATTAGGCCGGCAGGGGTGGGAGTTGGTAATAGCCCAGCAGGGCGGCAAATGGATTTTCAAGCGGGAAGCGGCGGAGAGGCCAAACATTGAACAAGGCAAATCCGCAAAACCGCTTTCGCGGGATTATGACCGGGGCCGGTGATAATAACAGGGCGGATACTACATGGTTCCGTCATAATAATTATCTTCCTTCGCCCCGCTGCAGAAATTAACCCACCACCTGAAGTAACTCTCCGCGTCTTTTTTATTCCCTTCCCTCTTGCGGGCTCTGGTTTCAAGAAACCTCCCCGCGGCTTTTTTGTATAACGCCGCATACCGGGGATTTTGTTCAAGTTCTTTTTTATTGGCCCTCATGGGACAGCCGATACATCCAACCCGTTTATGGCCATGGTCATGCAGGGGATTATACGGGAGGCGGCGTTCCCGTATATACTCCCACACTTCGTCGTCCGACCATTCAATAATCGGGTTCAGGATAAACTCATTCTTTTTCATGCAATTTTCCGACCACCGGCGCATGGCTTCATTATCGCTGTTGGTCATAAAAGCGCTGTGTACGCGGCCTTTTTCCTCATGCAAGCGCCGGGTATTCTTTCTCCTGACGCTCTCCGCCCACCGCACCCCCAAAACACTGTAGCAATTTCCTGACGTGTTCTCTTTCAACTCCTGACAGCAGAAACGCATATTCCGCGTGGGAAACCCGCGTTTTTCAACCAGCTTCCACATGGTAATCTGTTTTCCGTCCTTATCACGGGGAATGATAAACTCAAACGAGTATCCCATATCTTCAATCCGTTTCTTTTCGGACCGCAGGAAATAGACGGTTTGGGGATATTCAATGCCCGTCCATGATACTTCAAATTTACAGGATACCCCGGCGCGGATCGCTAAATCGGTAATAACCGAACTATCCTTGCCCCCTGACACCATGACGGTATACCCGCTGTAAATCCGCGCGGCTATCGGGGCCATGGTCTTTATCCGCTCAATGGCGACAGCGCTTTTATCATAGATTGTTCCGTCCAACTGCTTTTCTCTTAGCATTGCTTCTTCCTCTTTCCCTGCCTGGAAACCTAATCCCGTTTGAGCCCTTCCACCCCGGTAGGTTTCTCCGGTTCCTCCGGCGCTTTGGGAGCCTTGTCCTTGGCCCATTCCTCCCCGTATTTGGACCCCATAGACCGCGCCGCCAGTTCTGAATCAACGTGCTTTCGGGAATTGTCCTTCGCTTTGTTGTCCAGCAAGCTGCCCCCGCCTACGGATATGCCGCCTTCCTTCTTCTCCTGTCCGGTAAGGAGCGTGGCGGCGGTGTTTTTGATCCCCCCGCCGATAATGCTTGACAACGCGCCCATCCCGACGCCGAATTGCTGTCCCTTGGTAAGGGTTCCCCCCGCCGCCTTTTGCGCCGCCTCGATTGCCGCCGTGGACCCGGAAATCGCGGCGTCCACGGTCTGCCCGGCGCGGACCCCCGCCTGTACCGCCTTGCCCCCGCCTTTGAGCGCCGCGCCTCCGGTTGCCGCCGCCCGTTTCGCCATTGCCGCGCTTGCAACGGCGGTCCCCGCTGCGTGGAGAAACTCCCCCATCGAAAGCTGCGGCGTCCCGTTCAATATGGCCACCGCTATCTGGGGGCCGTTCTGCGTTACCACCCAGCCCAACAGACAGGTAAAAATAAAATAGGCAAATGATAAAAAGGAAACCGGCTCGTTGCTTGACATGATGGATACGCCCATGTAGATAAACGCGCTGTACACCCAAAAGAGGCACAGGACCATGACCATTATCTTGATGAAGTAAGACGTAAACAGCGTTACCAGTTTTGCGGTAAAACTCTTGGTCCCGTCCCACAGGCAGAAGGGGATAAAAATGACCCCTACGGCGGTGACGATAAAATACTCGAAGATACACATGATGTATTGGATAACACAAAAGATACTCGCCATGAGGAGGCCGAAGGTCATGAGGACTATCAGGATAAGGGAAATAATTTTCTGAAAGGTCTCGTCCAGTTTCTTCTCGATAAAGCCGCTTTTCTCAGATGAATACTCCATGCTCCCCTGGCGGGAGATGATGTCGCTGATGAGGACGGCGGTCTTGATCATGGCTCCGGGGGAGAGGA
>JAITIC010000215.1 GCA_031279635.1 Treponema sp.
TCAATGCTGGTAATGAAACGGGGAGACAGCATCTGGTGGCTGAGGTTATCGAAGCTCGCAAGGGAGATATCTTCGGGAACCCGGATTCCGAGCGTATCAAATGAACGCAGTACCGACATTGCGGTAAAATCGTTGGAACAGAGGATGCCGTCGGGACGGTTTTTACGGACAAAACGGGCAAGGCCTTCATTATCATCGCGGTTGAGCTCTATATAACGTGAAGTTCCACCCTGAAGTTCCCGCGAATCGGCAACCGCTTCCCGAAAGCCCATATATCGCAGCTTGACCGAATGATGGGAATAGGGCGGCGCAAGAAAAAACAGGCGGCGGAGTCCGCGGCGGAGCATATAGCTGGTAATAAGATATCCGGCCTGGAAATTGTCGAGGGAAACGAGGTTTAAGGAGCTCCGCGCCGGATAGGCCTGAATATCCGCGTCAAGAAGAACGATGGGGATACCCGCGGCGTTGAAGGTTTCCACTATTTCATGGTTGATCAAATCCGATTTGGGGTGGATCCCAAACGGGGCAAAAAATACCCCCTGTATCTTCTGGGCGATAAAGCGCTCGCAGGTTCCGAGAATGTCCAGTTTTAGCATATCCGACTGGGGGGACAAATAACCGCCCCAGACAAGGGAATAACCCTGTTCCGAGGCGTACTGCGCAAGGTTCCGGCCCAGGTAGTCGAAAAAAAATTCGGAACCCATGTTAGGAAAGATGATGCCCATAAACGTTTCGGCCCTCGTTTTTTCCATGGTGGCGGGTTTACCGGTAATATAGGCGCAGGAACCTTTCGTACTGTTCACCAGCCCCCGGTCACGGAGGGAGGCAATGGCTTTTCGTATGGTCGGCCTGGAACAGTTGTAATACTCGGCAAGGTGGTTTTCGCCGGGAAGATGGACCTTTCCGGCCAAGTCGCCTTCGGTGATGCGTTTTAACAAGTCCTGATAGACAAGCTCTGATTTCACGGCCGCCATAGGGGAATAATATACAGCTTTTTCCTTGTTGTCAATAAAAAACGTTCAAATCTTAATTTTTTCTTTCAAGAATCAAAAATTTTTATTGACAAGTTTTTGCAAATATGGCAAAATAATAACGTAGTATACATCATGGAGGGAATCCGGTATGGCTGTGGAATTGATACGCGCAGAACATATAAACAAGTCATTTTCCGGCATTCCGGCGCTTAAAGATGTCAGCTTTGATCTTAATGCCGGAGAGGTACACGCCCTTTTGGGAGAAAACGGGGCGGGCAAGTCCACACTGGTTAAGATACTCAGCGGTGTGTATACCAAAGATTCGGGTGTCGTAAAGGTCTGCGGCAAAGAAGTGGACACCCTCAATCCCCAAAAGGCGTCCGCCCTTGGCATTGCCATTATACACCAGGAGTTGAACCTGTGCGCCCATCTTTCGGTTGCCGAAAACATATTTCTCGGCAGGGAGAAGACCCGCCGCGGGATCTTAAACAAGCGGGCCGCAAATAATGAAGCGCGTATACTGCTTCAAAACCTCAATATCGACCTGGATCCGGAGACCATAGTTGGGGACCTCCAGGTTTCAAAACAACAGATGGTGGAGATAGCAAAGGCCCTGTCTCAAAACGCCCGTATCCTGATTATGGACGAACCGACATCGGCCCTTACGTCAAGCGAAATAGAAGAATTGTTCAAGATAGTCCGTTCCCTTAAAGAACAAGACTGCGGCATTATATATATATCGCACCGGCTCGAGGAACTGCGGCACATTGTTGACCGCGCTACCATACTCAGGGACGGCGCTTATGTTACGACCCTTAACTACGGCGAAACGAATCTGCCGGAATTGATTTCGCACATGGTGGGCAGGGACATTAAAGAAAAGTTCCCTCACGTTGAATGCCCTGTGGGGAAAAAAGTGCTGGAGGTAAAAAACCTCAATGCCGGACGCCTGGTGCGGGATATTAGTTTTGAACTACGGGAAGGGGAAGTTGTCGGGATAGCCGGCCTTATGGGTTCGGGAAGAACCGAAACCACCCGCGCCCTGTACGGGATCGACAAAAAGCAGTCCGGCGAAATAATTCTGGACGGCAGATCGATAAGAGTCAGAAAGCCGGCCGACTCCATTCGGGAAGGCATTGTGCTTATTCCCGAAGATCGAAAAAAAGACGGTCTTTTTACAAAACTTTCAATCAGGAACAATATCGGACTGCCCAATCTCGATCTGCTTTCCAACATGTTCGGTATTGTCAATAAAACAAAAGAAAAAGATACGGCGCTTAAATGCCGGGATGACTTAAAAATAAAGCTTTCTTCCATAGAGAACGATTCCGCAAGCCTTTCCGGCGGGAACCAGCAGAAAGTGGTTGTGGGAAAGTGGATGTCCAGGAGTTTCAGGGTGGCTATTTTTGATGAGCCCACAAGGGGCATTGATGTGGCGGCAAAAATAGAAATTTACAATATCATCAACAGGCTGAAGCAGCAGGGCATAGGGATTCTGTTTGTATCCTCCGAGCTTCCGGAAATACTTGGATTCGCCGACAGGATACTGGTAATGTGCGACGGCAGAATCACCGGGGAACTGCCGCGAAAAGACGCCACCCAGGAACTGATTCTGGATATGGCGACGAGGTTCGAGAAAAAAATAGCGTGAGCAACACAGGAAGAGAGGAGAGATTATGAACATAAAGAGCATTCAAAGGACATTCAAGGCCCGGGGTGTGGGTCAGGTAATAATCGTTTCCGGATTTCTCGTGGTGCTGCTGATTATCTTCCAGACATTGAACAGCAACTTTCTTGGTCCCAGAAACATTCAGAATCTGCTCAGGCAAATCGCGCCTTTCATTATAGTCGGAATCGCCCAGTCTTATGTACTGATTACCGGTAACATCGATCTTTCCATAGGTTCCGTACTCGGTATGAGCTGCATGATTTCGGCGACCCTTATGACCCACAATGTGCCGCCGGTGTTTGCCGCGGCTTTCGCGCTTGTTTGCTGCCTTGTTATCGGAGTTGCCAACGGTTTCCTCGTTGCCCAGTTCAAACTTCCGCCCTTCATAGCGACGCTCGGCACGATGACCATAGCACGGGGTATAGCGCAGATTAGCAACGGAAGCCGCAATACCCGTGCCATAGACTCCAGCGAAAATTACAAAATGGTAAGCGCCGAAGTTGCCGAATCGTTACGGGCGCAGATAAATACTTTTAAAAATTTCTTTTACTATCACCGGTTTGGATTTTTATTTTCCACGATTATAATCGCTTTGGTACTCTGGTTCATTTTCAATTTTATCCTTACGAGTACCAAAACCGGCCGCCACTTGTACGCTGTAGGCAGCAATGTTGAGGCGGCCAAGATGTCCGGTATAAGCGTGCTTAAGGTTACCTTAGCAGCCTACGTTGTCAGCGCATTCTGCTCGGGGGTTGTCGGACTTATCCAGACGGCGCAAAGCGGTACCGGCGACATGAGCGCGGGAAACACCTACGAACTGTACGCCGTAGCGGCAAGCGTCATTGGCGGGGTAAGTACACTCGGCGGACAGGGAATACTCCTGGGCACCATAGTCGGGGCGGCCATTTGGTCAACACTCTCAAACGGGCTTTCGCTGGCTAACGTCCCCGTGGCGATTCAGAATATAACCGTCGGCATCATTGTTGTGATTTCGGTACTGTCCGATGTACTGATCCGGCGGCGCAATAAATAGAGTCTGTCCATAATGTAGACACATTATGGACAGACTTCCTTAAAAAACGCATTTTCGCAGCCGTTAGGCGAGAAAATGCAATGTCTGTCCGCAAAGTAACCGACTTTGTG
>JAITIC010000080.1 GCA_031279635.1 Treponema sp.
CGCCACCGCGTCCGTTATGAGTTTTTCCCGTTCTTTTGTGTCCATAGGTATCCCCTCCCGTGGGATACCTCAAGTATATCATACTTTCCCCTTTTGCCCCGAAAAAGAAATTGCACCCATCGCCGCGGGCTCAATTGATTACTTTGCGCGGGTGGTATACGATGAATCATCCATAGAGATGGCGCAGGAGGTATAGATGATGAAAATGAGTATAGTATGCGGAATGTTGATTGCCGCCGCCATACCGGCTTTTCCCCAGGGGAATAATCTGTTTGCCTATCGGGTCGGCGCGTTTGAGGTCCACCTGCTGGTGGAAGCCCGGTCCGAGGGCCGCGCGTCCATTCTGATTGGAGCCGACGACGCGCTGATACGGCGGTATATCCCCACCGGGAGCTATCAGTCGGCGGTAAACACCTTTTTGGTCCGGGGAGGAGGGCTGACCGTGCTGGTGGACACCGGCTTCGGGACGACGCTCTTTGAAAACCTCAAAGCCCTGGGGGTGAGTCCCGAAGAGGTGGATGCGGTATTGATTACCCACATGCACGGTGACCATACCGGAGGGCTGCAAAAAGATGGCAAGCCCCTGTTTCCCCGGGCCAGGGTGTATATTGCCCAACAGGAACGGGATTTCTGGGCAAAAACCAACGGGGCCGTCCCTTTACGGGTCTATGGTTCCCGCGTTGAAACCTTTCTGCCGGGCGAACTGGGTTCCCCGCTTGCGGAACTGCTTCCGGGGATCACCCCCGTCGCGGCCTTTGGACACACCCCGGGGCATACGCTGTTTTTGGTCAGCTCCGAAGGGCAGCGGCTTTTGATCTGGGCCGACCTGATGCACGCCATGGACATCCAGTTCCCCGCGCCGGAAGTGGCGGTAACCTATGATACGGACCCTCAGGCGGCCGTCGCCAGCCGCAAACGGGTGCTGGAATACGTCGTTCAAAACCACATCCCCATCGCGGGAATGCACCTGCCCTACCCGGCCATCGGGGATGTACAGGCGCGGGGAGGGGTTCCGGGGGGATATACCTTTATTCCCGCCCGCTGAGATTTCGGGGGCCGGCCTCCATAGCGACTCAAGGCGCCGGGCGCTTTTGCTGGAACACTAATCTATCGGCCGCCGGTTGCGAGTCTGACAGCTTCCCGCCAACCCCGGCGGCGTTTTTCCCTGGACGCGGAGTCCATTTGGGGAGCGTAACGCTTCCTGGCGGCTTCGTTTATTATTCCGGGGCTATACAGGCCAACGGCAATACCTGCCATGTAGCCCGCGCCTGAGGCGGACAGCTCTTCGTATTCGGGGATTGACAGCGGAATGTTGAGAATATCACTCTGAAACTGCATCAGATAGACATCCCTGGTGGGGCCGCCGTCGCCCCTCAGTTCTTTTATGGATATTCCGGACTCTTCATGTATTGATTGGATAACATCGGCAATCTGCCAGGCTATGCTCTCCTCGGCGGCCCTTACGATTTCCGCTTTGCCGGTGGTACGGGTCATGCCACAGAGAATAGCTTTGGCCTCGCTCTTCCAGTGAGGCGCCCCAAGACCGGAAAAGGCCGGTACCAGGCAGCAGGTATCGGACGGGTTGGCGGAGGCCGCCAGTACGCCCGCTTCCTTTGGTGAAGCTATCAGGCGGACATCATCAATGAGCCATTTAATGACCGCCCCGGTGTAATTGATATTTCCTTCCAGCACGTAATGCACCGTTCCGTTCATTCCCCAGGCTAAGGACGTTACCACGTTTTCGCAAAACAGCGGCGTATCGCCTATATTGACCATGACCGAAGAACCGGTACCGTAAGTCGCTTTTCCCATGCCTTTTTCCAGACAGCCCTGACCGAAAAGAGCGGCGTGGGAATCACCCATGACGCCCCGGATGGGCACTTTGTTTGGCAGAACGCCGTTAAAATCAGTCAAACCGAAATCGCCGTTACTGTAGCAGACCTCCGGCAGAAAATCAACGTTTATGCCAAACAAGGCGCAAATATCTTTGTCCCACGTCAGGCCGTTTATATTGAAAAGTTGTGTTCGGGAAGCGTTTGAAAAATCGGTTTTGAAATTGCCGGTTAATTTATAGACGAGCCAACTGTCCATAGTACCGGCGCAGAGATTTCCGGAACCTTTGTTTGGTGTATGCTGAAGTACCCAGGCGATTTTAGCCGCGGAGAAATACGGCGAAAGCCGCAGCCCTGTTTTATTTTTGATTTCACCGGCATGGGGGCTTAGGGCGTCACAGATTGCCGCTCCCCGGGCGCACTGCCACACCACGGCGTCGGCCAGGGGCTTCCCGCTTTGCCGGTCCCACACCAGGGCCGTTTCCCGCTGGCAGCTTATGGCGGCGCAGCATATCTTGCCGGCGTCAACTCCCGGCATAGCGGCGGCTTCCCTGGCGGCGGCGGTGGTGTTACGGTAGATTTCTTCCGGATCATGGGAAACCCATCCTTCTGAAGAAATCTTCTGTTCATGGGCTTTATCCGAGCGGGCGATGATCTTTCCCCTGCCATCAATGATCAGCGCCTTGGTCCCGGAAGTGCTTTGGTCAATCACAAGAACACAGCCGGTCTCCATTTATTCTCCCCAAAGGAACGCTTTTACTTCTTCGTCGTTGTTGTCGTAGAGATCCGGTTTTATGCCCAGATACTTGCAGGCTTCGTAAAGGACCGGCACAACATTGCCGTGCACGGCGACGCAGTGATGGATATACGGCCCTTCAACAATTTTCGCTTCCAGACGTTTCCAGTTTTTCACCTCGATCCAAAGGTAGGTGCCCTTCGTATAAGGCCCGTCTATCCCTTTGGCGTTTCCGAGCAGGAGACTGTATTCCCCGTTGTCGCCGTCGAAGCGGGCCAGGGTCAGTTCGCCGTGCCGCGCCTCGGCGGAGACCGAACCGGGATGGGAAAAGGCCACGGATTTTCCCAATGAGGGTTTGGTCCGGGCCAGGGAAATGGGCCAGGGACCGCAATGCTGCAAGAGTTCGCCGTTTTCATTATCCGGGTGCCGTACCGTCCAGTCGGCGAACATAACGCGATTTTCCCCCAGTGCCGCGGCCTGTACCAGAAGGGACGTTATGGCCCCGTGAATATCGGTTTCGCAAACCACGGGAATTCCTTCGTCGGTGAGCAGCGCGTTGGCGCCGCAGGGCATGATTCCGATCTCGCTTTGCAATGCGTTCCAGCATTGAATGGCCACAGCGTTGCAGTGATACCTGGCCGCTAAATTTTTCATGGCGGTTTTGAGCGCCGCTGTTTTTGACGCCACGCTCTCGTCACATTTTAGTTCCATTTTTTCTTTAATGTACGAGAGTGTCTCTTTGGCTTCCGTTTGATTTTCCGCCTCGCCCATCGCTTCAACCAGTTCCGTCATTGGTATGGGGGCAAGCTGAATATTAAATTTTTCCAGCAGTTCTCCTTCGTTACACATGGTGGTAAGAAAATCGTAAGGACGTGTGGAAATCTGGAGTATTCGTATATGACGGAATGTTTTTACTACATTACAAATTCTCAAAAATACATCCAGCCCCCGTTTGAATTCCTGGTCGGTAAGGCGGCAGTTTGTCATATACGTAAACGGAACCCGGAAGCGGCGGAGCACTTTGCCGGTAGCAAACAGGCCGCACTGGCTGTCCCGCAGGCGTATGCCGTCACTGTCGGGGGCTTCATCCCGGGGCCCCCACAGCAGCACGGGGAGCCTCATTTCCCGGGCCAGCTCCGCCACCGCATATTCGGTGCCGAAATTACAGTGGGGCGCAAAAATGCCGTCCACCCCGGCGGCTTTGAATTTGGCGATAATTGCCGGAATCTCGGCGGCATCGTAGAGGAGCCCTTCCCGGTTAATGTCATCAATGTCAACAATATCAATCCCCAGTTCCGCCAGCCTGGTCTTAGTCAGGCCCCGGTATTTAATTGCGTCCGGCGCGCTGAAAATACTCCGCCGTGTAGGGGCAAAGCCTAATTTATTTTTCTCCATGGTTCCTCCTATAAAAAACAGGCGCGGCAGCGCCGATGTAAATCGGAAATGTTACGAAGCAACACACGACCCCTCCGTATTTGTTTCACTTGGCTTTAACCGCTTTCTTTACATTGCTTCTTTCCGGGCCGCGGTTCTGAAGCTGATCCAGAATAACCGCCAGAATAATGACGATACCCCGAATGACCGTCTGCCAAAAAGAGGAAATGCCCATCATAACCATACCGTCGTTCAGAACGCCGATAACAAAGGCCCCCAGAACCGCGCCGCCAATGGTACCGCGGCCGCCTGCCAGGGAAGTGCCTCCTAATACGGTGGCGGCAATGGCGTTCATTTCGTAACTTTCGCCGGTGGCGGGATGGGCCGCTACCAGTTCAGAACTGATGATGAGTCCCACCATGGCCGCACATCCGCCTGAGATCATGAATACAATCGTTTTGACTTTTTTTACCTGAATGCCCGAAAGTCTGGCGGCGTTCTCGTTGCCTCCCACCGCGTATACATGCCGGCCGAATGGCGTCTTTTTGGCGATATAGGCGGTAATAATTACCAGGAAAATCATGATAAGTATGCTGTAGGGAATGCCCAAAAAGGTCCCCTGCCCCAGCAGGGGAAAGCCGGTATTGTGCAGCTCCGGTTTACCCTGGAGGTTGGGGAATGTGGTGCCATTTGAACGGATCAGGGCGAATCCCCGGAAAATATACATGGTACCGAGGGTTGCGATAAAGGCGGTAACATTGAATTTTGATACCAGCGCGCCGTTTATCCAGCCGATAAATATGCCGATGAGTACACACACAAGGAGTATCACCGGGACCCAGGGATAAATCGTGACGCTAAGGAAATCAAGCCTGATCCCCTGGTGAATGAAACCGCCGGCGATCATTCCGGTAAAGCCGATAATGGCCCCGATGGAGAGGTCTATACCGCCGGTTAAAATAACAAAGGTAGCCCCAATGGCGATAATCGCGTTTAGGGAAATATGCCGTACCATGGTAATCACACTTGTAAGGGTCAGAAAATTGGGACTGTTAAAACTAAAGAAAACTAAAAGTACGGCGAGGGCGATATACGCCCGCAGCTTCATGAGGGCTTCGGCGGCATTAAGTTGTTTCAGTTTAAGACTATTCATTCTCTGCTCCTGTGGTAATGGTAATGGCGGAGGCCGCTACCAGTTTTTCTTCCGTTAAATCCTCGTGCAAAAATTCCCCCTTAATCTGTCCCTGAGAAAGTACAAAAACCCTGTCGGGGATGGCGTGCATTTCCTGCATTTCCGAAGAAACAAAGATAATGCCTATGCCCTTTTCCGCCAAACGCTTGCATATTTCGTACACATCGTATTTAGCCGAAATGTCAATGCCCCGGGTAGGATCGTCCATCAGCAGAATCTTCGGATTGGTTAAAAGACTGCGGCCGATAATGATCTTCTGTTGATTTCCCCCGGAAAGAGAATTAATGGAATCCATAATAGACGCCGCTTTAACATTTAAATCTTTGGAAACCCCCGCCGCCGCTTCCTGTTCCATTTTTTCCCGCAGAAAGAATCGCTTGAAAAACCGGGATAACGCGGACATGACCATATTTTCCAGAATGATCATATTGCCGAAGATACCGAGGGTTTTTCTATCCTCCGGTATAAGGGCAAAGCCGTCTTTAATCCGGCCATTAATGGTTGTTGATTTGACCGTTTTTCCTTCAAGCTCAATCGTTCCGGTATAGTTTTTCTGTTCGCCGATAAGACATTCCAGCAGTTCCGTTCTGCCTGCGCCCAAGAGGCCGTAAAGCCCAAGGATTTCCCCGGCCCTGAGCGAGAATGAAACGTCTTTAACAGCGAAACCGTGGCCGTTTTTTTGGGGGAGGGACAGGTTGTTGACCCGGAGAATTTCTTCACCCATGGGCCGGCGTTCGTAGATGTTTTCGATTTTGTGTCCCCCCGTCATTTTGTCGATTATCCAGGGTATGTCAATTTCCGGTATCGGATTTTCAGCAATTAATTTTCCGTCCCTTAAAATGGTCACATAATCGCCGATGTGCATAACCTCTTCCAGCCGGTGGGAGATGTAGATAATGGTGGTGCCCTGCTTTCGCAGTTCGTCAATTACTTTGAAGAGGGTGCCAACTTCCGCTTCCGTAAGGGCCGAAGTGGGTTCATCCATGATTATTATTTGCGCGTTTTGGGAAAGTACCTTGGCGATTTCCACCAGTTGTTGCTGTCCGACCCGCAAATCCACAACCAGTGTTTCCGGACTTACATCAAGATTGAGTTTTTGGAGGTATTGAACCGCCGTTTCATTTTGCTTTTTATGATCAATGGAAAACCGGCCGCTTTTAAGCTCTCTGGTCATGAACATGTTTTCCGCAATGCTCAAATTGGGGAAGAGGTTCAATTCCTGATAAATGATCCCCACGCCCTGCTGAACCGCCTCGTTGGGTGTGGCATATTCCGCTTCTTTTTCATTTATGTAAATGGTTCCGGATGTCATGCTTTCGACGCCGGCGACGATTTTCATCATGGTTGATTTGCCGGCGCCGTTTTCGCCTATGAGCACATTTACCTTGCCCTTGCGTACCTTGAAATCGGCCTTATCAAGGGCGGTAGTGCCGGGATATATCTTGGTGATCTGCCTGGCTTCAAGAACTATTTCGTCCATGGCTAATCCTTAAAAGTGATGCGTACCGGCGTAATGATAATAACACTGCCCTTCCCTTCCCAGGTAAAGACACCCAGGAGTTCCGCCTCTTTACCGGCCATGCCGGTAAAATCAACACCGGCAAGGGCGGTTTCTTTCACCTTATTGTTAAGCTCTGTCGCAAGCCTGGCCCAGTCAACTTGATTAACAAAACTGGTCGGCGAAATATCACTTTGAATATCCCGCAAAGTATACCCCTGGAGTACCGGGCCTATCCGTAAACGGCAGTCTTCCTTTCCGTCGAAGGGATAGGTATCCAAAGACGCCGAGCCGTTGGCCGAACTTGTATCTATAGACAAAAACTTTACGGTTGCCTTCACCGCGAAGTTATAGGAATTTTTCTCTGAAAGACGGTACCCGTGGGCCTCTGAGCTTGCAGCCTCATCGGACTCCATCTGTGCCGCCAGGCTGTTAAAATCAACCGCCATTTCTTCAACTCTGGGAATAACCATGGAATCCCAAATCTCGCTCGCATATTGTTTTGGATCAATAGTTCCGATGGAAAAGCCGTAAGGATTTCCCCCTTCCTCTTTTTTGGATTCATCGTTTTTTACAATCGTACAGGAAAGAAACGCTCCTATAAGGATACCGCATAAAATGATTCCTTTTATCCGCATGTTTACCCTCAAATTAAATAAAGATACTCCGGGGCTTAGGGCTTGCCCCGAGGTATCTTCTACAAACGGTTAATTGGACATTGCAAAATTATTGAGCTTGTTCGCATTGTCCTTTGTAATCAACAGACAGTCAATCATCTGCTTTTCCTGCTTGCCGGTTGAACCGGTTCTGATATACTGATCAGCCTGAATCGCGGCCTGCTCGGCGATATACGCCATTTGCTGGAGGCCCGTAGCTTTGATCTCGCCGCGAAGGATGGAATCCCGTACATCATTGGATCCGTCAAAGCCCACTACGATAACATTACCCTTGCCAGCGGCCAGAAGAGCGGCCATGGCACCCATAGCCATGGTATCATTACAACAGATAACGCCCTTGATATTGGGATGAGCCTGGAGCATTGTTTCCATAATGGTCTTGGCTTTGGTCTGATCCCAATCGGCGGCCTGCTGGGCGACCATCTTCATCTTGGGATACTGGTCGATAATATCATGATACCCCTGATCCCGCACGTGGGCATTGTTGTCCGATTCGAGGCCCAAGAGTTCGGCATATTCCCCTTCTTCGTTCATGAGCTTGACAAATTCCTGGGCCACAAGCTGAATACCCTGATAGTTATTCGCTACAATCTGGGCCACCGCATCGCCGGTGGTGTTGATCTCCCGGTCAATCAGGAACGTGGGAATACCCGCAGTCTTTGCCTTCCTGACCGCCGCGACGGTTATGTCCGCGCCGGCGTTGTCCAGAATAATGGCGGCGGCTTTATCGGCAATGGCGGCGTCAATGTACTGACTTTGCAGATTGGCGTCGTCTCCGTGGTCGTAGGCCTTGGCATCATAGCCCAGTTCCCTCGCCTTTGCGGCCGCAAAATCCGCTTCGGTTTTGAAGTAAGGATTGGACCATCCGGGGGTGATAACATAGATCAGCTTCTTTGCCCCGGCTTGCTGAGTCCTGCCCTGTTGTCCACCACCGGCAAAGGCCAAGGAAATGCTTGCCAGCAGCAGTACCGAAACCAATAGGTTTCTCTTTTTCATAACATCCTCCTGTGAAAGATGAATTTATTTGGTAAACACAGGTTATCACAGGACTTTTGAAAAGTCAAGCAAAAAAAGGTAAAAAAAATAAAAAAGAGCCGCTTGACCTTTTTATTATTATGCTTTATTATTTATTTATTCAGCTTTTGAGGTTATAATGGATAATGCAACTCTTAAAATGAAAGCAAACGAAATACGGAGGAAAACGGTAGCCATGATTACCGGAGCCCGGGGAGGACATCTGGGTTCTTCGTTGTCCGAAGCGGATATTTTGGCGGTTTTATTCTTTAAAACCCTCAATTTTCGGCCTGAAAACCTTAGCGATCCGGAACGGGACCGCTTCGTCCTGAGTAAAGGCCACGCTTCCGAAGGCTACTACTCGGCTCTGGCCGGGGCGGGCTTTTTCCCCGCGGCATGGCTGGATACTTATTTGTCCCTTGATTGTCCCCTCACCATACACCCGACAAACCATGTGCCGGGGATCGAAGTTTGTACCGGCGCCCTGGGACACGGCTTTTCCATCGCCGTGGGCATGGCTTTGGGGGCCGGAAAAACCGATAAAAAATACCGGGTTTTTGTTCTTACCGGTGACGGGGAATTGCAAGAAGGAACCAATTGGGAAGCCGCTATGGCAGCTTCCTACTATAAACTTGGAAACCTCGTCATAATTGTAGACGCCAATGGGCTGCAACTGGTGGACACGGTAGCTAATACTATGGAA
>JAITIC010000264.1 GCA_031279635.1 Treponema sp.
TCTCCAAAATTTAGAGATGCCTGCTCTCCTGTCTCCAACTTTTCATGGCTCCGTATGTACTCCCGAATTTGCTCCTCATCCAATCCAACAGTACTTACACAGTAACCCCGGGTCCAGAACTTTTTATTCGTGAACCCCTTAGGCTCCCGTCCGGCTTCTTCCTTGTGTATCCGAATCGCGCTTTTTCCCTTCAGATGCCCGATAGTCATCGCTATACTGAATTTTGGCGGCGCCGACAAACGCGTATGGATATGATCCGCCATCGCATGCGCATCCAGCATTTCTATGCCTTTATACCGGCATAGTTCCCTTATGATCGATCCTATCCTTTTCCTTCTCTTACCGTACAGTGCCTTCTTTCGGTACTTCGGTACGATTACTACATGGTATTTACACTCCCATTTGGTATGTGCTAAACTTTCCCAGTCTTTCATATGTACTCCTGTTTTTGCCTTCTCAGGGGCTTCCTCAGGAGTACATTATATCATTGTCTTATTCGAATCACGCAGAACACGGCATAGCCGGTGGTTTTATCAATTCCAATAAAAAATATGCTATCAATCGCTGTCATGGAGTGTTAGTGCTTCTTTTTTAATCAAAATCCCTATAGAAGCGCTGAAAAACGCATTAAGCGGCGGCAACTAGCGGTTGCCGGTTTCAGCGCTTCCATAGGGCATCACCTATTCGTAGTCTTTTTCTCTTGGGCGGGTTCCAGCGATGCTTCAAGCTTCCTCCGGGCTTCCTCAAAGTCGATGGCCTGTTTGCCGTGGCTGTAGCGTTCCATTATTCCGGTGGATTTTTGCCGGGCGAGGGTCTGAATCTCAAAATCCGATAGTCCCGACATTCTCCCAAGGGTCACGAAGTTATGGCGCAGGCTGTGGAAGGTGATATTACGTTCCTTCTGGGACTGTTCGTCTATGCCGATACTTCGTAGTTCCCGTGCAAGAGCAGAACGGAAATACTCGGCGCTCACTACCGTGCCCTGGCATATCCGGCTTTGGATAACAAAGTCCATAGTTTCCGTATGGTTGGAGTAACGCCGGACCATTTCGAGTACCGCCTCCACATCAGAAGGGAGAGGAACGGGGGAGATATTTTTTACCACGGTTCCCCCTTTGATTTGGGGGGATTTCAGGCCGTCCGCATTGACGTAGTTGTGCTGGATGGTGATAATCCCGTCTTTTATATCCCCCCATTGGAGTCCCCGGATTTCGCCCCGGCGCATACCACACCGGGCCGCAAGGAGGACCACAAGCCGGGAGAAGGGGTCGGAAACCTGCAGGGCTATCAGTTTCAGTAACTCGGCAGGGGTAAGTATGCCCTTTTCCTTCGATTCTTCGGCGGTTTCATCAAGTTTTCGAAAGGGGTCCATTGCCAGTTCTTGATTGTCCACCGCCCACCGGACGGCAATCCGCATCCCCTGAAGAACGGCGTTTATCCGCCGGCCGGATAGATTATCGCCTTCCGCGATAA
Source organism: Treponema sp. (assembly GCA_031279635.1). Taxonomy (GTDB): domain Bacteria; phylum Spirochaetota; class Spirochaetia; order Treponematales; family Breznakiellaceae; genus WQXQ01. The sequence goes on from JAITIC010000264.1 coordinate 1,474, forward strand.
TCCCGTCTTTCTTTTTCCGCTGTACCTTCCGGGCCGACATCCATATCAGCCATTCCTTGAGGTGTTTCCGGGAGACTTGCCCAAGGGCGATGCCCTGAAAGCCGGGAAAGGGAGCGACATGTCGCCTCACATCGTCATGGTTCATCGAGATATAGTAGCCGGAGAGGGGCCGCTTCTTGACCCCGCTCTTGTACTTGGCATACCCGCTTTCAGGGGTCCAAAACTCAAGCAGATACCGGATAAAAGGGGTACCGGCTACGGTGGTCTGGAGCAAGGGCTGAGATTTCGGAGTGGGTTCCGTTGGAAGGAAAGCCGGTTCAGGCAAAGCATTCGTAGGCTTGTCTGGTTGGACCGAATCCCTATGGGTAATTTCCGGCTGGATAGACCCTTGCCGTAGTTCCGCAAGGAGAGCCTGAGCCGCATTATCGGCTTCCCGCCAGCGTTCCCGCTTGCCTTCCACCGGGATGCCGGTAGACCGGACGATGCGATACATTCCGGCTTCCTCATCCCAGAACCGGACGTACCAGAAAATGCCTGACTTGGTTTTCTTCTTGTAGAGAGAATAAGGGGCGTGTTCTTTTGACGGGCGCATACATCAACTCCACATTTCCCGCAAGCCCTCTGAAAACACATTCAAAAATGTGCCTCGGAGTGTGCCTCGGGGATTCTGCGTATGACGTACCGCCCGTTTTCGGGTAGGTACTAATCCGCTAATTCCTTACACCGTAAGGAATTAGCTTCTCTGCCCAGAAGAAGACTTGAACTTCCATGCCTGTGACGGCACTGGTACCTGAAACCAGCGTGTCTACCAATTCCACCATCTGGGCTGATGTTTCATCATACTACATTTACGCAAAAAGGGTCAAGCGGCCTGGCCATGTTTATCATCAGCACGCTGCTGGTATAGAATGATTATGGAAGGTAAAACGAAATGAAAAGTAACATGAAAACGTATGGACCTGGTTTGCTGCTGTTCCCGCTGATCCTTTTTGCCGGCTGCTTCGCGGCCGGCGGAGTGAAAGACTCGGCCGCTGTTCTTCGCTCCGGGAATTACGGTGCTTCGGCTGCGCTCAGTACAGGCGCTGCGGCCTCACGGGCGAGGGAAGCGGGCGGGCAATACCGGGAGGAGGCGGAACAAGACCTGCTCGCGGATGCTTCCGTACCGCGCAAACTGGTAAAGCGGGCAAACCTCAGTGTCAGGGTGGAGAACCTCGCCGAGGCGGACGCTTCCGTACAGGCCTTGCTGGTACAGCACAGCGGCGCTTACGCCGCATCAACGGAAATCGCCGAAAATTCCCGCGCTTACCAGATCCGCGTCCCGGCGGCCTCTTACGAAGGCTTTCTCGCCGCCCTGGGCGGCATGGGCCGCACATTGCACCGCTTTGAAAGCGCCGAAGATGTAACCCTCCGATACTACGATCTTGAGGGCAGGCTTGCCACGAAACAGGAATTGCTTAAAACGTTTCAGTCTTATCTGGGAAAAGCGAAGGACATCGGAGAGATCCTCTCGGTGGAGACCCGGATCATGGAACTCCAGGACGAGATCGACGGAACGGGAAAAGAACTGCGGCGGCTGGCGAACATGGTGGACTACGCCACTATCGAACTGAACCTGTACGGCCCCGTGGCGTTGACGCCCTACAGCGGCCCTACGCTGGGCGAACGGATCAGTGAACTTTTCGGCGGTTTTGGCGATTTTGCTTCCATCATACTGGTGGTTCTGACCGGCATCGTGATTTACGGCATCCCGGTCATACTGCTGCTTTCCCTGTTGTTCTGGCTGCTCTTCGGCAGAATAGGGCTGATAAAAAAACTCTGGCGCCTTGCCGCGGGCAGGAACGGCGCGGGCAGACAGGCGGCGGGTAAAGCCGCAGTGGACACAGCGGTCGAACCGGAGAAAACCGACCGTTGAGCTTCCTGTACGAAACCCATTTGCATACCGTCCGATCCAGCGCCTGCGCAAGCTCGGCGGGGTCTGAATATATCCGCCTGTATAAAGAGCGGGGCTATTCCGGCATCATCGTCACCGACCATTTTTACAACGGGAACACCGCCATTCCCCGGAACCTGCCCTGGCGGGAATGGGTGAACCGTTTTTGCCGGGGCTACGAGGAGGCCGGGGAGGAAGGGGAGCGGCAGGGCCTTGACGTGTTCTTCGGCTGGGAGGAAACCTTTGACGGCTGCGACGATTACCTGGTCTACGGCCTGGACAAGGACTGGCTTTTGGAACACCCCGAAGTCCGAAGCTGGACCAGGCGCGAGCAGTACCTTACCCTGCAGGCCGCCGGCGGCTGTGTGGTACAGGCCCACCCCTTCAGGCAGCACAGCTATATCCGCCGCGTCATCCTCTCCCCCGGCTGTGTGGACGCGGTGGAAGCCGCCAATGCCGGCAACTACGAATGTTCCTACGATGCGCTGGCCATGCGCTACGCCCGCCGCCTCGGCCTGCCGGCAACCGCCGGTTCCGACATCCACGAGACCCGGCAGTTTCGGGAAGGGGAAATCTTCGGGGTGTACCTTGAAAAAAAACTGAACAACATCGCCGGCTATGTGGAGGCAATCCGCAATCACGGCATAACCGGCATTGCAGCCAGTCCCGGCCGCTGCGATTACCACGGCGACGAGGAAGTTATTCTGCCTGTGGAAATCAGGGACCGGAGTGACCGGAAGACCGGCAAAAGTTGGAAAGAGCTGCTGGGGTGAGAATATGGCGCCTGCTCAAAAAAAGACGCCCGGCGCGTCAGAACAATGTCTGCTGGGGATCATGGCGTTTGGGGCTTTTGTCTTTCGCGAGGGGAATGATTGTTTCCAGGTCTTTGAGGAAGCGGCTCGGGGCGAGCATGAGTTTCCGGTTGCCGTACATTCGGGACTCCGCGCGGGAAAGATACAGGCCCCGGCGGGCGCGGGTCATGGCCACGTACAGGAGCCGCTGTTCTTCCTCAATCAGCGCTCCCGAAAAAGTACGGCTGTCCTCATACAGGGTAAAGGGAAGCAGGCCCTCTTCCAGGGCGGGCACAAACACATGGTCGAATTCCAGCCCCTTTGACACATGGATGGTCATGATCCTCACCCCTTCCCGCTGTATCTCCGGCACGCCGTCTTCCGAGGCGAAGGCAAGGGTATCCAGAAATTCCGCGAGATCATCGTAAAAGGCGGCGGCGCTCGTGAGCCGGTCCAGCGCCTCGCCGTCGTCCAAAGCGCCGCCGGGTTTTTTTCGTGAGGGGTTCGCTTTGTTTTTGTTCGCCAAGTCCCAGGCCGCCCTGACCGCCTCAACGGGGGATCCCCGCAAAGATGAATCCGGGGAGCGAAGCAGGCCGACAAGCGAGCGCGCCGGTTCTTCTTCCCACCAGGGTTTATCCCCCCAAAACTCATAGGGGATGCCGTGATCTTCCAGAGCCTTGAGGACGGGCCGGGCCAGGGCGGCGCTGCGCAGCAATACGGCGATTTCCCCGGGGTTTGTACCGCCCGCTCCGGTTCCGGCGGCCTTGCTGTCAATCGCGAAAAAACTCGTTCCGCCCACGAGGGCGGCGATACGGCGGGCTATGCCTTCCGCTTCGGACTTTTCTGTCGGGAAGGTGAAGCGAAAAAGCTGTACGGCGGCGTCTTCCCCCTCCAGCCGTGAGCCGGTGAGCCGGCCCGCCGCGTTAAGGATAGGGGCGGCGCAGCGGAAACTCCGTCTGAGATGAAAACAGGCCGCCAGAGGATAATCTTGCGTAAACCGGTCGATGAACCGCTTGTCGGAACCCCGGAAGGCATAGATAGCCTGATTGGGATCGCCGATTACCCGGAGTTCTGCGGAATTTTCAGGAGAAATTCCGCAGAAATTTCCAGCGGACGATTCCCCTGTCTGATGAGAGCCGGGGACGAGGAGTCGGATCAGGGCGTATTGGGCAAAGTTGACGTCCTGATATTCGTCCACCAGGATATGACGCCAGCGGGAACGGCAGTTTGCCAATACCGCGGGATTCCCCGCCAGGAGCCGGACAGTCCCGGCGACCAGGTCCTCAAAGTCGAGGAGGGCCTCCGCGCGGAGACGGCTCCGGTAGAGCCGGTAGCCCGCTTCAAGTTCGCCGTCAAGGCAAGGCGGGCCGAATTCGGCGGCTATGCGGGCGAGGAAATCCAAAGCTGGTTTTTCCTCACCGGGGAGGAGCAGGAAGCGTTTCCGCGATTCGATATATTCCCCAAGACGCCGGGGGCCGGCCGCTTTTTTCAGCCCCGTATCTTTGGCGATTTCCTCTAACAGCCCGCCGCGTTCCGCGCCGGCAATGATCCTGAAGTTAGCGGGGATTCCCGCCGCCGGCCCCTGTTCCCGAAGCAGGGAGGCGCAGAAGGAGTGAAAGGTACACACGGTGAGGGAGGCAAGATCAGAGTGAACATTGCCGGAAGCGCCCGCGCTTTTGGCGATACGCTCCCGCAGTTCCGTTGCCGCCTTGACCGTAAAACTCACCGCGAGGATCGATGCCGCCCGCGCGCCCTCTTCCAGGAGCCGGACAATCCGCGCGGCAAGTACCGCGGTTTTCCCTGTGCCGGGACCCGCGATGACGATGGCCTCGCGTTCTGCGCCGCCTACCGCCGCCGCCTGTTCGGCGGTTAATAGCGGCATGGCGGCCCCTTCGACGCTTCGGCTGCGCTCAGCACAAGCGGCAGGGCCTCCGAGCCTGTCGAAGCGCAGAGGCGAGGGCCTACCCGCGATCTGCACGCGCTCACCGGGCGCGGGCTCCGCAGAGGGGGGTACGGCGCAACGAAGTGCGCCGTAGGGGGGAGACTTCCCCCCTTTTTCCCCTTCCTCCCGCAAATAAAGCGGCGCGGGCTTTCCCGCTCCCAGGCTCCCGAAAAGCTCCCCGCTTTGTTCCTGCCAGGGTTTGTATCCGGCGGGGAACACGCGAATCTGGCCGTATAGGCCGTCGTAGCCCGGTTTGATGGAAACCGTTCCGGAGCGCATCCGGCTGATTGCTGCGGCAAGCAGTTCCCCGGAAAGGCTTCTCAGGCGGAAGGTTTCAATTTCCCCGGCTTCCGCGTCCAAAAGCAGGGCGAACTCGCTTCCGGCTTTTTCGATAAGCGCGCTGTAGGCCGCGTCCACTTTTTTGGAGGCCGGCCCCGTTTCCAGCAGTTCCCCCAGGATTTCTTTCAGCGGGATGAGAGAGCGGTAGGGACGGCGGTTGTCCGGCAGGCCCGGTTCCGCGACAAATGGCGCGCCTTCGTCCACCGGCCGGTCCGCAAGTTCCAGTACCCGCCCCATGACGCCGCGGGTCAGGGGCTTTCCACACACGGGGCAGCGGCCTTCCGCCCCGGCCGCCGCTTCGGGCGTCAGAAAAACGCCGCAGGCGCGGTGCCCGTCGTAGTGGTATTTTCCTTCCTGGGGGAAAAATTCAACGGTTTCCACAATCCGCCCGGAACGCAGGGCCTCGCCGAGCGAGGCGAAGGAACATTCCATGTCGAAGACCGTCGCCTCCCGGCCCAGCTTGTCCGGAGAGTGGGCATCGGAATTGGAGATAACGGCAAAGCGGTCCAGGGCGCGGACGGCCCAGTTCATCGGCGGATTGGAGGAAAGACCGGTTTCTATGGCGGGGATATGGCAGGCGAGATCGCGGTAACATTCGTCGATAGAATCAAAGCCCGAATTGGCCCCCAGCGCGGAAAACCAGGGCGTCCAGATATGGGCGGGGATGAGCAGCGCCCGCTCGTCGGTATCCAAAAGCATGGCCAAAAGGTCACGGGAGTCGATGCCCAGAATGGGCCTGCCGTCGGAGCGGATATTGCCGGCCCGTTCAAGGACGGCCTGAAAAGCGGCGGCAGCCTTAAAATCCGGGAGGAGCGCCAGATGATGCACCTTCCGCGTCCGGCCTTCCCGCTTGTAAATCGTGCTGATTTCGCCGGTTAAAACAAAGCGGGGCAGGCTGCCTCCGGCGGAGTCGTCCCCGCCCCCCGGCCTGGGGAGTCCCTCCGGGGAGTACGAGCCGGGACCGGCATCGAATGCCGCGCGGCCCGCGCTTTTCAGAACATACAGACCGCTCTCCGCGTCCTCAAGCAGTTCCCGCAGTTCCGCCAGCCAGAGCGGGTGGATGCAGTCCCCGGTCCCCACAAGGTCGATCCCCTTGATCCGCGCCCAACGCTCCAGATACGGCGGCGTCAGTTTGCCGCTCGTCGCCCGCGAATAATGGGAGTGAATATGCAGATCCGCCCTGACGCGCATGGGTAATTATAGTGGTTTCTCTTTTCCCCTTCCAAGACCTTGACCGATGGGGGAAGGCTGTAGTATTTGTAGAGGAGACGACGCGAAGTAAAGCGCCGTGCGGGGAGAAATGCATGCCCAAATATGTGATTGGTCTTGACAACGGCGGGACTGTGGTAAAGGCGGCGGTCTTTGATTTGACCGGAAAAGAAATAATCACCAGAGGGATGCATACGCCCGTACTGGCCCCGCGGCCGGGCTGCACCGAGCGGGACATGGAGAAATTGTGGCGGCACAACTGTCAATGCGTGCGGGACGCAATTACGGGCGCGCGGCTTGACAGCCGCGACGTTATCGGCATAGCCGTCTGCGGCCACGGGAAGGGACTGTACCTCTGGGGAAAAGACAATAGGCCCGCGTACAACGGTATCGTTTCAACGGACAGCCGGGCCTGGGAGTACCCCGAAAAATGGTACGCATCGGGCGCGGCGCAAAAAATCTACCCCCAAATATGCCAGAAGCTGCTCGCCTCCCAGCAGGTATCCCTCCTGGCCTGGCTCAAAGACAGGGAACCGGCGGTCTATGAAAATATCCGCTGGGTTTTTTCGGTTAAAGATTATATCCGCTTTCGCATGACGGGAGAGGCCTATTCGGAAGCTACCGACATATCCGGCTCCGGTCTCATGGACATTATGAACGTGAAATTTGACAAGGAGCAGTTGGATATTCTGGGAATAGGGGAAATATACGACAAACTCGCGCCGATACGGTTTTCTTATGAGAAATGCGGTTCGATTACCGCCGAAGCCGGGGAACTGACGGGCCTCAGGGAAGGAACGCCGGTGGCGGGGGGGATGTTTGACATTGACGCCTGCGCCGTTGCCATGGACATTACAAATCCCGATGCGCTTTGTACCATCGCCGGCACATGGAGTATCAACGAGTATATTGCCGAAACGCCGGTAACCGACGGCAGTATCGCCATGAATTCACTCTTCGCCATTCCGCCGTATTTTTTGGTTGAAGAATGCAGCGCCACCTCGGCGGGTAACCTCGACTGGTTCCTGGACAATTTTTTCGACAAGAAAAACGTGCCGGAGGGCAGACGCCTGTACGAATACGCCGACGAACTGGCCGCTTCGATTCCGCCGGAGCAAAGTGACGTGTATTTTCTGCCTTTTTTGTACGGCTCGAATGATCACCCCCTTGGGAAAGCCGCCTTCATCGGCCTGACCGCGTACCACGAACTGAACCACTGCCTGCGGGCGGTGTACGAGGGTGTGGTGTATTCCCATAAAACGCACATCGACCGCCTGCTCAAAACCCGCCCGGCGCCCAAGGCTATACGGATCGCCGGCGGCGCGGTCAATTCGCCGGTCTGGGTACAGATGTTCGCCGACATCCTCGGCTTCCCCATGGAAACGATCGCAGCGAAGGAACTGGGCGCTTTGGGCTGTGCCATGGCCGCGGCAATAGCCGCCGGGGAATTCAGGGACTATGCCGAGGCGGTTTCCGCCATGACTAGGATACAGCGGAAAATCGAACCGAACCCCGCAACAGTCGAAATCTACCGGCGGAAATACGAAAAATACACCGCGGTCAGGACCGCCCTTTCGGGGATTTGGGATCAGTTTAAAACCTATCCTTAGAGGAGAGGCTTTCCCAAAACTTCAGTTTTGGGAAAGGCTTCTTAAATAACGCGGTTAATTTTGAAAAAGCGAATCGCGTTGGCGCAGGTTTCCGCGGCCAATTGCTCCGTTTCCTTGCCCAGGGCGCGGGCGGCAAAAGCGGCGATATGGGGAAGAAAGCGCGGCTCGTTGCGGCCGCCGCGGACTTTGACCGCGTCCGGCCCGCCTGCGGAAGACGGGAGGGGACGAGGCAGGCTGCGGGGCAAAAGGTAGGGCGCGTCGGTTTCCAGCAACAGTCTATCGGCGGGAATGTGCTTTATCAGTGAGACAAGATGCCCGCCCCGCCGCTCGTCGCATATCCAGCCGGTAATGCCGATATGGCAGTCCATTGCAAGATAGGTTTCAAGCTCTTTCACGCCGCCGGTAAAACAGTGAACCACTACGCCGGCAAGTTGGGCGCGGTATTTTTTTACAATGGCGGAAAAATCCTTAAAGGCGTCCCGCTCGTGGAGGAAAACCGGTTTGCCCAGTTCCGCCGCCAGGGCAAGCTGTTCCTCAAAGCACCGGCGCTGGGCCGCCGGCGGCGAAAAGTTGCGGTTATAGTCAAGGCCGCATTCCCCGACGGCAGCCAACGCGTCGCGGACGGCCAATTCCCGCAGGAGATGCGGGGCCGCGTCATCCCAGTGTTTCGCGTTATGGGGGTGGACGCCGGCAGTGGCCCTGCAATCGTTCAGGCGGCCTTCGGCATAAGAAAGAGCGTCGGCGCTGCTTTCAAGGCTGCTGCCGGTGATAATCAGGGGACTTACCCCGGCGTTTTTTGCCGCCGCGAGTACCGCCTCCCGGTCCTGGTCAAAAGCGGCGCTCATAAGGTTGACACCAATATCAATAAACTGCATTATTACAGTATAACCGCCGTTCAGGGGCCGGAACAGGCCCGACCGGTCAGAGCCGGCGCTTATAAAGCGGGGCTGTTTTGGAGGTTTTCATGTACAGTGTGGGAATGGCATATCTGCTCTGGCTGCTCTCCGCTTTCGGGGCTTTGGGGTTTCACCGCTTTTATCTGGGAAAAATACCCACCGGCATACTCTGGATGTGTACCGGCGGGCTGAGTATGATAGGTTCGATTTACGATTTTTTTACCCTGCCCGACCAGGTCCGGAAGGCAAACATCCGTCTGGCTTTCCGCGAAGGCAGCGCCCACAGTTTTGATAATCACAGCCGCTTATGGCGCAATATCAATGACGGCGAAGCCCGCATTGTGCGGGAAAAGGAAACGGTAGAGCGGACACTGCTCAGGCTTGCAAAGGAAAACAAAGGCATCCTCACCGTTAGCGAACTGGCGCTGGCGGCAAACATCTCCATTGAGGACGCAAAACGGGACCTTGACGCCCTGGTTTCCAAAGGCTTCGCCGAACTGCGTGTCCGAAAGTCCGGTACCCTGGTCTACACCATTCCCGACCTCATGGACCGCGACGAGCCGCTGGAGGATTTTTAATTCAGGGCGGGTGCATTAAAATCATAGTTGCGTCATTTGAGCCGGAGCAGAGCTCCGGGGTATTAAACCAGACTTTCGAATAAAAAACCAAGCGCGGACAGGACGGACAAATAGGTGGATTTGCAACCAAAACTCCGTACATTTCCGCGCTTATTTTTCTTTGGGATTATCCTTGATTTTAGCCTAATCACCCTGTTGGTTCAGGCAAAATGAGTTCCGCTGCACATACGGAATGAAACGGCAGCCGTTCAAAATATTCATCAGACCATGCCGAAAAATTTTTCAAAAAACCGCTCTTTTTTGATTTTTGGGTGTATTTCGTTCAAAATTTTTGCGCCATTTTCATATCACAATAGGAGGAAGTTCAAATGAAACCGGTGGTGGATGAATGTCTTGGGCCGTTTATTGGCCCGGCTATGGGTCTTAACAGGCAGATAACGTTTAAACAGGGCCTTTTGGTCACGGGAGAGATAAGCGGCAATGTCACCGTCAGGGGAATTCTGACGGTAAGCGAGACGGGGAAGGTGCGGGCGGATATTTCGGCAATGAAGGTTGTTGTCCTGGGTATGGTGAAAGGGAATATAACGGCCCAGGTGGGGGTTGAAATCGGCGTTACCGGAAGGCTGACGGGGAATATCTACGCGCCGGCCATTTGCATTAGGCCGGGCGGGATTTTTAATGGACGTTGCGATATGGGCGGGAAGGAAGGAGCGCAAAATGAGGAAATCAAGCGTCATCATACTGCTGTCTCTTCTAAATCCGCGTATCTACAACCAGTTGCCGGGAGCGCCTAAGCCCTGGTACGGACCGGCCGGTCTATGTACCGCCAGGAATTCCGAATTCAACCACAGACCATCACGGACAGAACAAACAAAACCGATATAATAGCATGCAGAAAGTTAAGAAAGGAAAACTACGGTATGAAAACGAAAGTTTCCGTATCCGGGGGCGAAGTAAACAGGAAACCGGGCACAGGTTTCAGGGTTATCCGTTAATTCGTCCGTGTCTGTCCTCGGCTTTTTCTTCTTCTTCCGCGCCCTTCGATTCTTCCAATGCTGCCATCTCGTCTATATCTTTTAATATCTTATCTTTTACCATTATTAGTTCGTTGTAGAACTTCTTCATTTTTCCGTAGGTCCTTCCTGCGGCGTGCAAAAATTTGGGATAATCCTCCGGCTTAATCAAAATGATCAGGGCAAGGCCGATAAGTACCATTTCAGAGAACCCGATACCGAACATTAGTCTTCTCCGAATTTAAAAATTTTGGCAATGAGGAGGGCAAGAAAATAAAAAGCGACCAGGGGCAGGGCGACTCCCAACTGGCTGATAAAATCCGGCGGGGTGATAACGGCGGCAAGGACAAAGATACCGACGATGATATACCGCGACGCCCGCAGCACCTGCCGCCGTTTGAGTACATTCAGGAACAAGAGTATTTCCATGAGCAGGGGGGCCTGCAGGGCCAGTACCGCCCAAAGGATAAATGAAAGGATGTAGAAAACATTTGTCTGGAAATTCAGCAGGAAGCCCACCGATTCAGGTACAAAGCGGGGGTTGGTAAGAAACCGCACCACCAGGGGAACCAGCTTGAAATAGGCAAAATAGGCCCCCAGGATTATCAGGATGAGGCTGCAAATTAAAAAGGTCATAACAATACGCCGTTCCCGCGGGAGCAGGCCGGGAAACACAAATTTAACAATGCCGAATATATGAACCGGCAGGGAAAGAATCAGGCCGGCAATTACCGTCATTTTGAGCTGGGCTAAAAACCCTTCCGCAATGGTACTGACCACCATGGCCTTTTCCACTTCGCTGCCCACAGCGCTGAATTGGCTGGTAAAAATGCCGATAATGGCTTCTGAAAAAATAAAACAAACCACGCAGGATGCGGCGTATGAGATGAGGGAAACGATAACGGTATTACGCAGTTCCCGAATATGCTCAATAACCGTCATTGCCTTTTTAGTGTCTTCGCGGGCCTTCATATCTAAAACTCAGGTCTTGGTTTCGTCTGTGTTTTCAAGCGCCTTTTTTTCTTCCGCTTCGCCTTCTTTCATGGCCCTGGTGAATTCCTTTTTGGCCTGACCCAGGGAGCGGGCAAATTTGGGTATTGCGGATGCCCCGAAAAGTACCAGTATCACCAGCACAATAATCAACAACTCGGTATGTCCAATCACCATACACCTCCGCGCCATAGTAAGGGTAACATGCTTTTAAGATATGTGGTAGCCCTCTCTTCCTCCGCGCTCTCCGGTTCTCCTTCCGGCACACCCTAAAAAAACCCCGCCGTGAAGCGGCGGGGTTTGTCATTCGGGGAGAGAAAATCCCGCCTTCAGGAGGCGGGACTCACGTTTAGTTCCGTATTGTGAACGTTAGCTGCAGGTAGTTCTCCTTCTTAATCTTAGTAAATAGCCATGACCCGAAATAAACTGGCAACTCAGCCGACGGCATGTCCTCGATAGTTACACCGCCGAGCGACTTCTGCAGCTCTTGTACATCTTTAGTAAAGTCGAGAGCGGTATAGAAGTTCCACACATAACCGCCGGTTCCTGGCGCCTTGTCTTCAGCCATAACGACATTCCCGTTGCCCGGGTGTGTACCGACTCTTAACGACGCATCCCTGTTTCCATACGAGCCGCCCTGTCTAAACCTCACGTAGTCACTGTCACTATCGCTACCTTGGGTGTCGTTCGAGCTGTCGATCACGAACGTGCCAAAGTTCGACTCGGTAAAGAGCTCTTCAATCACAGACACGCCGTTCTCATACTTAACCTTCCTGTACGTAAATTCCCAAGTTAAAGTATGGGACTGATGCCGTTGAAGCGGCAGCGGGTTCTTTACCCCCGAATCAACGTAGAAATAACGATACGCAGTACTGACCTGCGGCGGCGTGCTGTCTTGCCTGTAGACCGTAACGCCCTTAACGGTCCCATCAATGTCGCTGTCTGTGCAGTGTAGTTGGAGATACTCTTGGGGCTCCACGGAAGTGGTACAGTCAGCGGTAAATGTTCCAGGCCCGGTTCTCGTGAGCAGACCAATCACAGCGGCTCCGTTATCCTTAACGAATGTCGGGGTAAAGCCCGGATCCGAGTCAAATGTAAAGGTGATCTGCGTAGTTGTGTAGGCAGCATCTCTTGGATCTCCCGCCCCGCCATTTGCGGATACTGTATATCCAATGGTTTGCGGCGTCAGATTTAGGTCTTTAATTTCCAGGTAGTTGGCGCCGCCGTTCAGAGAGTTGTACGGCTTTATGAACCAGTCGATAGGCTCTGAGATAGGTCCGCCTTCTTCGGCCTGGACTACGACCTTGTAGTTACCCATCACTACCCAGTGTCCATTTTCGTTCTCGAATGTCTTCGAACTGTATGTAAACGCTCCCCTGCCCGAGATGTCGTTTAGATAAAAATAATCGGTATTATTTCCCTCTTTGAAGAACCAGATCTTGTAGATCCCTTTCTCCAGGTAGTTGTGGACCGCCAGGGTTCCATAACTGTCTCTGTCCTGGGTAGTATTTACCACCAGAGAGTAGTTAAACGTCGGGTCGCCATTGGCCTCATGAGTTATCTGCCCGGCGTTGTTTTTAAAGATGTGGAGGTAGGTTATGTAGTCCGCGGCTTCGACCGGCCGGCCCACGATGATCGTGTTAAACGGACCGTACGAGGGTGAGTTGAGCCTTGTCACATGAGTACCTGCCGGCAGGTAAATTATATCCTGGCTGTGCGGAGCAATATCGTTTATCGTATATATATCCGTACCTACGCTAAACGGGGCAAACTTGATCTCTTCATCAAGACGGTTCTTTACGATGAGGGGAAACGTAGTTGAGGTGTTTATGGGGGGATTAACAATTTCAGTATCCTCGTCGAAATTGGCCTCGGGTGGAACCTCGTCTACGAGGCTTAGCGTCTTGTCCGCCTTCCTCACAAGGAATATGTAGTAATTTTCAAGCGGCTTCGGCATATCCTTTGGAACGAACGTTAGAGTCTCTTCTTCGTAGCTTACCCCGTCGTAAATATGCGCCCCCACCGTAACCGATATCGCATAGTGATAGATTTCAGGCGTATCGTTCTTTATGCTGTCAGGAGTGGGCGCCGGTCTATGAAAGGACGCCAGTCTTTTCTGACCCGGTATAAGTACTCCGCCGGAAGTGTCCTGATACGTCTTGTTGTATTCAGAATCGTTCGTTCTGGTAACAAGCACTTTCGTGATTCCGGCGGACTTTATTCCATTGACAGTCCATAGAATCGCGTTATTCGCGTCATAATTGTAGTTTTCCGCGGTTATCGATAGTTTGATTCCCTCCGGAGTGAATCCGACCGGATTCAAGCAGGAGATCGTCATGATGGAGGAAATTACCAATAAGCATGGTAATATCCATGATTTTTTACGGACGTTCATTCCGTCACCTTCAAGTTTTTTCATATTCTACCTCACCCCTTCCGGCGGCAGTCTGACTGGCGCCGGTATGACGTTGATTGGTTGTACCGAAAGGCCATTCCCAAACATACTACCTATGTGATAATATACCGCGCTATTTTGATTTTGTCAATATTTCGGTTGTTTTTTTCACTCTATTTTCCCGAAAAAAGTGAAAGGCAGGGTGTAATTCAACGAAAATACCGGTAATTTCATTTGAAAATTATTATAGTACGAATGAAGAGACCCTCCGGCGGATTCTGCGCTTCCGGCTGCGGATCAACATATTCCCCGCTATCCGGCTCGCCGGCTTCCCGGCAATCCCGTTTTCAAAATAACCACAAACGAATGAGCCTGAAACCTGTACCCGGTTTCCGCGGCTCATTGCCCTTTGCGCTTTATTCCTGTATACTGTCCCCATGTTGCCTGAATTGATTAAGGATATACTTGCCGCCCGGCCCCGCTCCCAGGAGGTGACGATCAGGGGCTGGGTCAGAACCAAACGGGAGATGAAAAATCTTACCTTTATCGAAGTGAACGACGGGTCCTGCTTTGCCGGGATTCAATGCACCTTTGAGCAGGGTGCGGCGGATGCCGGAGCGCTGGCGGCGCTCGGTACCGGCGCGTCGGTTGAAATACGGGGCCGCCTCGAAGCCTCCCCCGCGCAGGGCCAGGCTGTGGAAGTGGCCGCCGCCGGTCTTAGGGTCATCGGGGAGGCGCCGGCGGAAAACCTCCCCGGCATACCCGCCTATCCTTTGCAGAAAAAACGACATTCCCTGGAATTCCTGCGGGGAATCGCCCATTTGCGGCCCCGTACCAACACCCTGGCCGCCGTGGCCAGGGTACGGAACCGTATGTCCTTCGCCGTGCACCAGTACTTTCAGGAGCAGCGTTTTCAGTACATCCACACGCCGATTATCACCGCGGGGGACGCGGAGGGCGCGGGCGCGATGTTTCAGGTAACCACTCTCGATTTGGAGGCCCTGGCGAAAACCGCCGCGCAACCCGTTGACTACAGCCGGGACTTTTTCGGCAAAAAGACCTTCCTGACCGTTTCGGGACAGCTGGAGGCGGAGACTTACGCTGCCGCCCTTTCCCGCGTCTATACCTTCGGCCCCACGTTCAGGGCGGAGAACTCGAATACTACCCGGCACCTTGCGGAGTTCTGGATGATTGAGCCTGAGCTTGCCTTTGCCGATCTTGACGACAACATGGCCCTGGCCGAGGATTTTCTGCAATTTCTCTTTACCGCGGCCCTGGAAGACTGCGCGGAGGATCTTGCTTTTTTTGATTCCCGCATTGAAAAGGGGATTATCGACAAGCTGCGGCAGGTGGCCGATTCGCGGTTCTCCCATATCAGCTATACCGACGCGATAGCGGAACTGGAAAAAGCGGTCACGGCCGACAGCGGCGTTTTTGAATTCAAACCCTATTGGGGCTGCGACCTCCAAAGTGAACACGAAAAATACCTCACCGAGAAAGTCGCCGGCGGCCCGGTAATCGTTACCGGCTATCCCAAAGAAATAAAGGCCTTTTACATGAAGCTCAATGACGAGGGCAAAACCGTGCGGGCTATGGACGTGCTCGTTCCCCGCCTGGGCGAAATTATCGGCGGTTCCCAGCGGGAAGACAATCTGGAAAAGCTCGTTTCCCGTATGACGGAATTGGGGATGCGATCTGAGGACTATTCCTGGTATCTTGACCTCCGCCGTTACGGCACGGTCCCCCATTCCGGTTTCGGCATGGGCTTTGAGCGGCTGATCCAGTACATTACCGGCATGGCGAATATCCGCGATGTAATTCCCTATCCCCGTTCTGTGGGTCAGGCTGATTTCTGAATGATTGCTGCAATGCGGCCGCGCGGATAGTAAAGATGCTAAAGTTTAAGTTCCTGTGCTTCCTGTGGCTCGCGGGGAATAGCGTATGTTCCCTTTTTGCGCAGATTGTTGACTATAATCCCCCCGCGCTGCTTGCCCCCTATACGGCAACGGCGCCTGAAATCGCTTCGCAGGCGGCGGCGCTCATTGACGCCGAAACCGGAACGGCGCTGTATGTGAAAAATCCCGACGACGTCATTTCCCCCGCTTCCCTTACCAAGCTGATGACCATGCACATGGTGATGAACGAAGTTGCGGCGGGCAGGGCCTCGCTGGACGAAATGGTGCCGATTGGGAGGGAAAGCTGGGCCCAGAGCCAGCCCCCCCGCTCAAGCCTGATGTTCCTCGCGCCGGGGCAGATCGTGACCCTGCGGGAGATTATGCTGGGAATGGCGGTTTCCTCCGGCAACGACGCGGCTGTGGCGGCGGCACTACACCTTGCCCCGACGGTGGGAGATTTCGCCGCCATGATGACGCTGGAAGCCCGGCGCATGGGGCTGCGTAAGACACGTTTTGTGGAGCCTTCGGGTGTTTCCGAAGAGAACGCGACCACCGCCGCGGAATTCACCGCCTTCTGCCGCGAGTACCTGCGCCTGCACCCTGAAAGCCTCGCCGAATATCACTCGGTACCCGAATTCGCCTATCCCAGGGCCGCCAATGTGCCGGAGGCTTTTCGGGACAATCCCTATACCTTTGTGCAGCCCAATCGCAACGCCCTGTTAAAAACCTTTCCCGGCGTCGACGGCCTCAAGACCGGCTACATCGACGAGGCCGGCTATAATATCGCCCTTACCGCGGAAAGGGAGGGGACCCGCTTTATCGCCGTCATTCTCGGCGCGCCCGCCCGGCCCGGCGGCGACCGCGTCCGGGACGAAGACGGGGCGCGGCTCCTCTCCTGGGCTTTCTCCCGTTTCAAAACCGTCCGCCCCCTCATCCCCCCCATTGAGCCTGCCCGCCTGTGGAAGGGAAAGGCCAATTCTGTGGGGCTCAAGCCCGCCGGGGCCGTGGACTTTACCGCCCCGGCAGACCGCGCCGCCTCCCTCTGGCTTTCCACCGAGATAACCGATCCCCTTATCGCCCCCCTTCCCGACGGCTTCCCCGTGGGGCATCTGGTCATCTCCGACGGGCAGGGCGAACTCTACCGCGTAGCGCTGCTTACCGCGGAGGCCAGCGAAAGGGGAAACATCTTCAAGCGCCTCTGGCACAGCATACTGCTGTTGTTCAGAAAACGCTGAGCGAAAGCCTGTCGAAGGGCCGAAAGCGGGAGTTTGTAGGGCTTTGCCCCTAAATCAAGTGTTTTTGCAATTGAGGCTGTTTCAAAACCGCGCCCCCGGCTATGCCGGGAACGTGAGCGCACAGCCAATTAGTTTTGGAACAGGCTCAGATTGCAAAAAAATCCACAAGTACAACAGCCTGCCAGCAGTTTGTTGCGCTTCGCGCATTATAATCCCCAAAAATCGCCTTCAGGCGATTTTTTACCCTGCAAACTGCAAGCAGCCCTTATATTGAGGGTTTTTTTGCGTTTTTCCTGAAAGATTGCAAAAAAATCCACAAGTACAACAGGCTGCTAGCAGGCCATGAAAACTTCGTCTAAAAGGTTGGGGTTTTCGAGGATTTCCGCGGTGGGGCCTTGGGCGTATACCTGGCCCTGGCGGAGGAGGATGACCCGGCTGCAGACTTCTGCGG
>JAITIC010000270.1 GCA_031279635.1 Treponema sp.
TTTTGGAACAGCAACCTTTAAAAAACGCGGTTTTGCAGGGCTTTAGCCTGAAAAACCGCAAGAGCCTGGTCCAAAACCGTGCGCGTGAGCGCACAGTCAATTAGTTTTGGAACAGGCTCAAATTATAACTACAACTTTTTCCGGCTATTTCTTGAACAGGTAGAATGAGCCGAATTCTTTCATTCGAAAGTCTGGTTTAATACCCTAAGGCAAGCTGCGCTTGCCAAGTTCTGCTCCGGCTCAAATGACACAACGCTTACAAAAATTTGGTATTCAACCCAAGAACCCGCTTGTGCGGGGGGTATAATAAACTTCCTATCGAACGAGCCTCCGTTCAAGCCAACGCAACGTTTAAGATACCGCGGAGGCTCATTTTAGTATAGGCGTCATTTTGGGGGAGTGAAAGCGGAGTGCCCGCCTGAGCCGTACGCCGGCCACTTGAAAACAGTCCCGATAAGGGGCATAGTTTATAGTATAGGCGCTGAAATCCCAAGGGGTTTTCGGCGCTGAAGGTAGGATACCATGAAAAAAAAGATAGCGCTCCTCTTTCTGTGTATAAGCGCCGCCGTTTTTGTGTTCCCGCAGGATGAAGCGGGACAGTCGCCCAGTCTGCTGGACAGGGTGCTCAATATCGCCTCGGAACTCGGCATGTCCTCGTTCTCGAATTCTGAGAACTCCTCTTTCAACATTCTCAACCGGACAGGATTCACCGTAAAATCCATTTCTGTCAGCCGTAGCGGCAGCCAGGACCTCGTTTCTTTCGACGGTAATTTGTATAACGGCGAAAGTTTCCGCTTCAGCCTTAAAATCTCTTCCGGCGAAGCAAACAGTTACAACATCCGCCTGATGGACGAAGACGGGGCTTACTATTCCAAACAAAACGTGGAAATAACCGAATCCGCCGTTATTGAGATACGCATCACCGATCTTGAGTAATAAGTGCATGAAGAGCCTTTCCCAAAACTTCAGTTTTGGGAAAGCAACCTTGAAATTTGCGGTTTTGCAAGGCTGAAAGCCTGAAAAACTGCACGGGCCTGTCCCAAAACCGTGCCCCCGGCTATGCCGGGAACGCCGGCGCACAGTTGGGACAGGCTCTGAATTAACAAAGAAGCGCCGCCGCACATTGTGGAATTTTTTCAAATGAAGCTGAATTTTCTTGACTATTTTAGTAATTTTTATATCTTTTAATCATAGGATGGTTTTCAAACCAAGTCCTGGTGCTGGGCCGCGCCGCCACAAACAAAACTCTGAGAGAGGAAAAGGATGAAAGGATGATAAAAAGACACACGAAAATTCTTGAGGTTTTAGCCAGGGACCAGCGTATTAAGGTAAGCGCCCTGGCGGAATTGCTGGATGTTTCCCAGGTAACCATACGGAAGGACCTTGATCAGCTTGAGGAACGGGGACTGATCTGCCGTATCCACGGATATGCGAGCCTCAAGGCCGCGGACGATGTAGGCAACCGCATGGCCTTCAACTACGCCATTAAAAAACGGATTGCCAAAGCCGCCGCCGAGACGGTGGAAGATGGCGAAACGATAATGATCGAGTCAGGGTCCTGTTGCGCCTTTCTGGCGGAAGAGTTGGCGGCCTCCGGAAAAGACGTCACCATTGTTACCAATTCGGCTTTTATCGCCGGCTTTGTCCGTCACACGCCGAAGCTTAAAATTGTCCTGCTGGGCGGCTATTATCAGCCTGACTCGCAGGTGCTGGTGGGACCGATGACCAGTAAATGCGGCGAGATATTTTTCTCCGACAAGTTTTTTATCGGTGTGGACGGTTTTATACCCGACTTCGGGTTTACCGGCAAGGACCACATGCGGGTAGAGACGGTGATAGCACTGGCGGAACAAACACAGGGAGTGATTGTCCTTACCGACTCGGAAAAGTTCCGGCATCCCGGCGCTCTTGGCCTGGTGAACTTTGATAAGGTTATCAGCGTGTATACCGATGATAGAATCCCCCAGGAAGCGGAGTCAGTGCTGCTGAATAATAACATTATACTGCATAAGGTACCCGAACATGACATTGAAAACGATTGAAGGAAACGGCGGCCGTCTCCACATCTCCGGCCAATGCGCCGTGAGCGGCATGGTTCAGGAGGGTTTCCGGAACGGCAGGCGAAAAAGAAACCGCCGTCTTTGCCCCGCCTACTTCCCCCTCGTGAACAAGATACGGGGAGGACGCTCAGGGAACAGCATCTCCTGAGAGGGATCAGTAGACATTGAGGATACCGAGCAGCCGCTCCTTTCCTATTGATCTGAGAAAGTTCGCCAGGCGCGGACCCTGGTCCTTGCCTATAAGGGCCTGGTAAGCGGCGTGGAACAGGACCTTGCCCTCAAGACCGGCCTTTTCCGCGGCATCGTAAATCGCCCCGGCGCAGGCCTTATCATCAGCAAAAATTTCAATCCGGGCAATTACGTCGTCCCGAAGCAGCCTGAGCGCCCCAAGCTCAAACTCATCCAACATGGCCCGCTCACCCGCCTGCCGCAGGCGGAAGCGGAATTCTTCCGGGGCGCAGTTTTCCACCCAGTATTTGGCGCAAACGGCCCTTGCCCGCAGCGCTGAAAGCTGTTCCGGTTTCAGGTCTTTGGGCGCGGCCTCCGGGGACTTGGCGGACAGATCGGCAAGCGCCTTTTCAATGTCGCCGTCGGCAATTTGTATTAAATTGCAGAGGTGGCGGAAGGGTATCTGGTAAGGCGGCGTCAGGCTTTCCAGGGGGAGGGTTTTTCCGTCAGGAGAAACCCCGGTCCGGGAAAGCTCGTAGATGCGCCGTTCCCGGCGGTACGTTGCCTCATCTTTGGCGGCTTCCATCTTCCAGGCAATACGCTCGGTCTTGTCGTAATCCTCGTAAATCTTTATCACGTCAAGATCAAAAGAAATGGTAAATTCCGTATTGGGCCGGGTTCCGGCAAAAAGGTAGCGGACCAGTTCGGGGGTATACACATTGAGAACATCCTCAAGATCAACCACCACCCCGGTGGAGCTCGAAATTTTCCCCGCCGATCCCTTGATGCCGATAAAATCATAGCGGAAACTCACCGGGGCCTCCCAGTCGAACACCTCTTTGCACACATGGCGGCCTGTGTCGAAACTGCCCCCCTGGCTGTGGTGATCCTTCCCCGCGGGTTCAAAATCAACCTTCTCATAAGCCCAGCGCATGGGCCAGTCCACCCGCCAGCCCAGCTTGATCCCCCTGGCCGTGCGCATGTCCGCCGTTTCTTTGTGTCCGCAGGAGTTGCAGTGCCAGGAGAGACGCCAGTCCCCGTCCCAGCCGTCGATTTCGGTTTCGTCTTTATTACAGGCATCGCAGAACACGCTCACCGGCCACCATTCGCCCTGTATCTTGTGATCCTCGTCGCGGTATTTGTCAAGAATATTTTTCAAAACTTCCCGGTGTTCCAGGGCCTTCCGTATCTCGGCGGCGTAGAGCGATGCCCGGTAGCGCCCTGCCTGGTAGAGAAATTCGGGATGTATCCCCACCAGGGGAAGTTTGGTTTCCACATCGACCTCGTGGTGGCGGGCGTAGCTCTCGTCCCGCTCCCAGGGGTCGGGAACCATGGTGATAGGGAAGCGGAGATACTTTTCAAGTTTTTCCTGTTGAGGCATGTTTTTGGGCACCTTGCGGAACACGTCGTAATCGTCCCAGGAATAGATAAAGCGCACTTTTTTATCAAGGTCCCGCAGCGCGCGGACCACAAGGTCCACCGAGATGATCTCCCTGAAGTTGCCGATGTGTACCGTACCCGAAGGGGTAATCCCCGACGCGCAGGTGTAGAGGTCCTTTTCGCCTTTTTCGCGGATTATCTTTGCCGCCGTTTCATCGGCCCAATGCGCCGCCGGCTTTTCTTTGCGTCCGGCCTTTTCAGGCGCGGTTTCTTGCCCGTTGTTCTTGCCCATGTGCCTGTGATTATAGCCAGGAACACGGCGGAGGGCAAGAACGAAAAACCTGTACCGCCAAGCGCCAATTACCGGTCACTCCCCTTTCACTTAATCCGCCGGTACGCCTTTATCTCCTGACGCAGCCGTGAGGCCAACCCGGCGCGGGGCACGCGAACCTGCTCCATGGAATCGCGGAAGCGCAGGGTTACGGTGCTGTCTTCCCTGGACTGGTAATCCACGGTGACGCAGAAGGGAGTACCCGCCTCGTCCTGCCTGCGGTAGCGGCGGCCTATGGCCCCGGACTGATCGTAATCGGTGGCGAAGTCCTCTTTCAGTTCGGCGCGTATATCCTGCGCTATCTCGGCAAGGCCGTCCTTCTTCATCAGGGGAAGCAGCGCCACGGTAACAGGAGCTACAGCCGGATGAAAACGAAGCACCGTCCGCCAATCATCATCTGCGGAGGCCGCGGTTCCGTTTTTATCAGAAGCCACCTGCTCCTCATCGTAGGCGTCGCAGAGGATCATGAGGAGGTTTCTCGTCAGCCCCGCGGAAGTCTCAATAATATACGGAATATAGCGCGCGTTGTTGTTGTCCTGATCGATGTACTGTAAATCTTTGCCGGAGAACTGCGCGTGGCGGCCCAGGTCATAGTCGGTGCGGTTGTGCACACCTTCAAGCTCGCGCCAGCCCATAGGGAACAGATACTCAATATCGTAGGCGTCTTTCGCGTAATGGGCCAGCTCGTCCGGCCCGTGCTGGTGCCAGCGGAGCCGCTCCATCTTGACGCCCAGCTTTTCATAGTAGGCCCAGCGGCGCTTGCGCCACTCGGCGAACCATTCCTCGTCCGTACCCGGCTTTACAAAGTACTGCATTTCCATTTGTTCAAACTCGCAGGTACGGAAAATAAAATTCTTCGTAACAATCTCGTTGCGGAACGCCTTGCCGATCTGCGCGATGCCAAAGGGGATTTTCATGCGGTTGGACTGGATAATATTTTTATAATTAACATAAATGCCCTGCGCGGTTTCCGGCCGCAGGTAAATGACGCTGGCGCTGTCCTCTGCCGGGCCGATGTTGGTCTTGAACATAAGGTTGAACTTCCGCGTATCGGTAAGCTCGCCGCCGCAATCCGGGCATTTTTTCGCCGCGAGGTTCTCAGCCGGTATCTGGTCCGCGCGGAAACGGTTCTTGCACTGTTTGCAGTCCACCAGCGGGTCGGTAAAATTCTCCACGTGGCCGGACGCCTCCCAGGTGCGGGGGTGCATTAAAATCGCCGCGTCAAGGCCCACGATATCATCGTGCAGCTGGGTCATTTCCTTCCACCACGCCTGCGCGATGCGGTTTTTAAGCTCCACGCCCAGCGGCCCATAATCCCACGCGCCGCCCTGCCCTCCGTAAATCTCCGATGACTGAAACACAAAGCCCCGCCGCTTCGCCAGCGACGTAATTTTCTCCATAGTTGCTTTTCCCTGATACTCGTTAAGCTCGTCGGACATGCGATTCTCCTATGGGGCCATTATACGCGGGATGGAGAGAAAAGGGAAGATGATGAACACATCACACCGTCACCTTTAAGCTGCCGGGGAGGAGGTAGAGAAAGAGGAGAGTGTGTGGCCGGGTCTTTGGAGGGATCTGAGGATAGTCCGGAGCCGGGCAGCGCAGCTCGTACTTGAGGCGTATCTGGGTTTTCGCTGCTCGAGAGCGTCCGCCGGCTGCCGCGGCTGTGCGCCGACTCGAAGCGCAAAAGGATTCCGCAGTTATGTATTTTCAGTTCGGCCCAAGTGTACGCCTATGGCGTCAGGCGCCCTTGCGTTACCCGGCGGCAATCCGTTCTCGTACCAGTTCGCTGACAATCTCTTCCGGCGTTTTGTGGGTTGTTCGGGAAAGAGATAACAGATATTCGGCGGTACGGCTGTCAACACGTACCATCGGAATCCGTATGCGGGCTTTTGACGGGTCTACCCTGGGCGGATTATTGGTATAATATTCGTCAAGGGCAAATGCTTCTTCTTCGGTCATGGTTTCCATAATTTTCTCCTAATCTTCCAGCAAACTAAAAAATATACTCCGGCACCGCATGGCGTGGAATATACAAACATGGGTATCATATTCATTGTACAGCATTTCAAGCAAATTGCCGTGCATGCGTATCAAACCCCAGGCGGATATAGCGGCTGCCGGCATCCGTGCCGTCAATCGGACCGTCATAGCGGGGATTGGTGAACGCATGGCGAATATCGGCTTCGCTCACGCCGTGCCTGAAAACCGATTGTTTGAACCTGATTTCAATGTCCACCTGTCTAATATAGCGGGTATGAAAAAGAGAATGCAAGGCATCCACGAAAATTCGGCGCCGCTATATGCGACGGACAGGTCGGTTCTCACCCCGTTTTTCCAGTAACAGGCTGTGCCGGCGCCGGAGTTGTCATAATAGGACCCGGCCACATAGACGCTGCTGCCGCCGCACGCCACAGTCCTGCACCAAACTTGACCGCGCTTCGATAAGCGGTTATATTGGGAAAAACAGGCCCTTGGGCGCTTCATTAAGGGGAATTGTAATGAAGGTTCTGGTATACGGTTCTCTCAATATCGACATGATTTTTTCGGTGGATCATGTTGTCCGTCCCGGTGAAACCATCAGCAGCAAATCCCTGACCAGAAGCGCCGGAGGAAAGGGCGCCAACCAGGCGGCGGCTCTGGCAAAGGCGGGTCTTTCGGTTTATGCGGCGGGCAAGACAGGCGCCGACGGCCGCTTTTTGCCGGAACTCCTGCGATCCTACGGGGTGAATACCGAAAACATTGTTGAATACGCAGGCGCCACCGGGCAGGCAATAATACAATTGGACAAAAACCGGCAGAATTCGATTGTAGTGTACGGCGGCGGCAACGGCGCGATAACTATGGAAGAAATAACGCGCACACTGGCGGGTTTTGGGCAGGGCGATATCATCCTTTTACAAAATGAAATCGTGCTGCTCAGGGAAATTATCACCGGGGCAAAACGGCGCGGGCTTGCGGTGTATTTTAATCCCTCACCCTATGACCGCGCGATTGAGGATTTGCCTCTTGATATGGTAGATATGTTCTTTGTCAACGAAATAGAGGGCGCGGCCCTTGCCGCTCCGCCCGAAGCGGAGAGCCGGGGGCCGGACACGCTGCCCGCAATCCTCGACAGGCTCGTAAGCCGCTTTCCCCATGCCGAAATAATCCTTACCGCGGGGGAAAAAGGGGCCTGGTACGGCTGCGGGGAAATCCGCGAAAAGGCGGACGTGGTGGAAGTGGAAGTGGCCGATACCGTCGGCGCGGGAGATACGTTCACCGGCTATTTTATCGCCGCCAGGGCAAGGCGGTTTTCCGTGTCCCAGGCCCTGGCCATTGCCTGCAAAGCCGCCGCCATCACCGTTTCGCGGGCGGGCGCGATGGAAGCAATTCCCCTCGCCGGGGAAGTGTTTGCCTGCTGAGATGTCATTTTGCCGGCGGAATGATGTGCACGTCCTGCTGCGGGAACGGGATGTGCAGGCCCGCTTCTTCAATTTTGGCCTTGATGTTCCGTATCTGTTCCCAGTAAATATCCCAGTACACCTGGTTTGAAGCCCAGGCGCGGATTGCGATGGTTACCGAGCTGTCGTTCAGCGACTGTAGTATCACCTGCGGCGCGGGGTCTTTCAAAAAGCGGCTTTCAGCGGCGATAATGTCCCGCATTACCTGGAGAGCGGTATCCACCGGGTCCGAATAGGCTATGCCTACCGAAAGCTCCATCCGGCGTCTGCCGTTGCGGGTGTAGTTTTTTAGGGGGCTGCCCCAGATGCAGGAATTGGGCGCGGAAATAAAAATGCCGTCGGGGGTTTCAAGCGTCGTCGTAAACAGGCTGATGTCTTTCACGGTGCCGCTGAACGAGCCGCATTCAATATACTCCCCCCTGCGGTACGAGCCCAAAAACAGGAGGATGATCCCCGCGGCAATATTCCCCAGCGTGTCCTTCAGGGCAAGCCCAATGGCCACCCCCGCCGCGCCCAAAAGGGCGATGAGGCTCGCGGTGTTAACCCCGAAGATGTTGAGGATCATAATGACGCAGATAATGAATACCGCGTAACGGATGACCACGCGCAAAAGCGAGCCTACGGTCTCGTCCATATACAGGCCGTGGGCAACGGCCCGCCCGACAAGTCTCCGGGCGGCTCTGGACAGGGCCGTGCCCGCTATGATGATAGCGGCCGAGACCAGTACGTTTTTCGCAAGCCCAATAATCGCGCCCGAGTGGTATTGCCACAGATTCAACAGTTCATTCTTCATTATGATTCCTCCGTAACAGGCCGCTATACGGCAGGCCGCTACGCCCTCCGGGGCGGGCGGAAGAAACCGAACAGGCTGCCGCAGAACCCGCCGACGATGTGGGCGAACTGGGAGATATTGTCCGAGCGGAACGATTCAAGCAGCTGGCCTCCCAGGTACAGTATCAGCACGAGGATAAAGGTGAGGGGAATCTCGCCGTGGGAAAAGTTGGTGAACGACGCGAGGAGGATCATCATAAAGACCACGCCGGAAGCGCCCATAAGGCTTGAGCGGAACAGAAACAGGTTGAGCAGGCCGGTCGCCAGGGCGGTGATTGCCATCATTAAAAGGAGCGAAAGGGAGCCGTAGCTTTCCTCCAGCATGGGGCCCACCAGGAGTATCACCGAAAAGTTGCCGATAAGGTGAGACCAGGAGGCGTGTCCCATCGTGTGGGTAAAGATACTGAGCCAATTCTGCAGGCTGCCCGGATGAAAGTTCCCTTTGCCGGGAACCATGAACCAATGATCGGCAAGCCCCGGCAGCAGGGTTCTTGAAAGGAGCAGTACCAGGGCGCTTAAGAGCGCGAAGGTGAGTACCGTGGGCGCGTTGTATTTTATCCTCATATCCGCAGTTCTATCTCCACCGGACAATGATCGGAGCCTTCCACATCGGGCCTGATTATCGAAGATTGTACACTCTGAAAAAAGTTTTTGTCCACACAGTGATAGTCGAGTCTCCAGCCCACGTTGCGCGCCCGCGCGTTGGTACGGTAAGACCACCAGGTGTAATGCCCGGCCTCGCCCGGATGAAAACGGCGGAACGTGTCAACATACCCCGCGGCGGTAAACTCGTCCATCCAGGAGCGCTCCTCAGGCAGGTAGCCCGGACTTTCCTCGTTCTCTTTTGGCCGGGCCAGATCAATGGGCGTGTGGGCGATATTGTAATCCCCGCAGAGCAGAAGGCGCCGCCCCTGCCGCACCAGGGCATTGCAGCGTTCCAGTATGGCGCCGCAAAAAGCGAGCTTGTAGTCCAGCCGCGCGCCGCCTTCCTGCGAATTGGGAAAATACGCCGCGATAAGGGTAAAATCCCTAAACTCCGCCTCCAGCGTCCTGCCCTCATTGTCAAACGCGGCGCTGCCCATGGGATGCACGTCCAGCGGCTCCACCCTGGTGTATATGGCCACGCCGGAGTAGCCCTTCTTTTTGGCGCTGGCCCAGAAACTCGTATACGGTTTCCCCTCAACCGGCGGGTTCACCAGTTCCGGCGAAAGCTGCCCCGGATCGGCCTTTGTCTCGTTCAGACAGAGTATGTCGGGCGCTTCCTTGGCAAACCACGCGCCAAACCCCCGCTTTTCCACCGCCCTGATCCCGTTCACGTTCCAGGAGATAATTCTCATGAGGGAGAGTATATAACAGGGAAAAGGGGAGAGGGAAGAGGCTTTGCGGAGGCGGGGCCTGCGAATTTTTCCTGCTCTTGCAATTAACCGTCAATTGTTAGTACAATGAAGTATGCATTGATATCCGCCCCGTCCGGGGACCGGTTTCAATATAAACGGAGGATCTATGACTATAGCGGAAATGCTGGGCCAAAGCGGGGTTATGACTCTCTTGGGCATGGGAACTGTGTTCGGGTTTTTGGTTATCCTGATCATCGCCGTCACCGTGACGGGGAAGATTATCAATGCCCTGGGCCTAAACAAAGACGCGCCGTCTCCGGCGGGAAAGGCCGGTTCAGCGGCCCCCTCCGGCGCAGGGGACGCCGCGGTGACCGCGGCCATTTCGGCGGCAGTTAATGAATACCGAAAAAACAACTAAAGAGGAGAAAAATGCCTAACGTTAAACTGACAGACCTTGTATTGCGGGACGCTCATCAGTCCCTGTTCGCCACGCGCATGGTTACCGCGGACATGCTGCCCATTTGCGGCAAGCTCGACCAGGCGGGTTTTTTCGCCCTAGAAGCCTGGGGGGGCGCCACTTTCGACTCCTGTATCAGGTTTTTGAACGAAGATCCCTGGGAACGGCTGAAAAAACTCAAAAAGGCCATGCCCAATACCAAGATAATGATGCTGCTGCGGGGCCAGAATCTGCTGGGCTACCGGCACTACGCCGACGATGTGGTGGCGAAATTCGTGGAATATGCCGCCAAAGACGGCGTTGATATTTTCCGTATTTTTGACGCGGTAAACGATCCCCGGAACTTCAAAGCCGCCACCGACGCCGCCAAAAAGACGGGCAAGCACATCCAGGCGGCCATTTCCTACGCGGTAACGCCTTTCCACACCATCGAGAAATACGCGGAACTGGCAAAGCAGTACGTTGACATCGGGGCGGACTCCATCGCCATTAAAGATATGTCCGGCCTCCTCAAGCCCTATGAGGCGTACAATCTGGTGAAGGCGATCAAAAAAGTGACGGACCTTCCCGTGGAGATCCACTCCCACGCCACAACGGGCATGTCGGTGGCAACGCTGGTAAAGGCCGCCGAAGCCGGCGCGGAAATTCTTGACACGACTATTTCCTCGCTGTCAATGGGAACCAGCCACAGCCCCACCGAAACCATGGTGGAGATTTTCCGGGGCACGGAGTACGACACGGGCCTTGATATCAAGCTGCTGCTGGAAATCGCCGCCTATTTCCGGGAAGTTCGCAAGAACTACAAGAAATTCGAATCGAGTTTCCTGGGTGCGGACACCCGCATTTTGGCGAGCCAGGTGCCCGGCGGCATGCTTTCCAATCTGGAAAGCCAGCTCAAGGAGCAGGGCGCTTCGGACAAGATCGACGCGGTCTTGAAAGAGATAGCGGTTGTCCAGAAAGACGCCGGTTATCCGCCGCTCGTTACCCCGACCAGCCAGATCGTGGGAACCCAGGCGGTGTTCAACGTGCTCTTCGGCAGTTACACCCGGCTTTCCGGTGAATTCCAGGACCTGATGGCGGGCAAATACGGCGCATGCCCGGCCTCCAAAAACCCCGAAGTGGTTAAAAAAGCCCTTGAGGGCCTTAAAATGGAAAAAGAAATCACCCACCGGCCGGCGGATGATATTCCCCCTGAATACGACAAACTGGAAGCGGAGACCAAAAAGCTCCTTGAAACGGACACGGTCAGCGCTGAGGATGTGCTTACCTACGCGATGTTCCCCAAAGTGGCGCCCAATTTCTTCAAGAAACGGGCCGAAGGGCCGGTGGTCTTCAAGCCTGAAGACGCCGCCCCGGCGGCGGCTCCGGCTGCCAGGGCTCCGGGCCAGGCGGAAAAATACAATGTCAACGTGAACGGGACCAACTACGCGGTGGTAGTTTCCCCCGCGGGGACGGTGGCGGTTAGCGCGGCTCCCGGCGGGGCGGCTCAGGCGGCTCCTGCCGCGGGCGGCTCTTCCGGCGGCGCGGTTATTCCCGCGCCGGTGGCGGGCACGATCCTCCGCTACGCCGCCAATGAAGGCGCGGAAGTGCAAAAGGGCGATACGGTTATCATTATCGAGTCCATGAAAATGGAACTGGAGATCAAGTCCATTGCCGCCGGGAAGATTCACTTCCTCGTGCCCGCCGGGACGCAGGTCGCGGCCCAGCAGCCGGTGGCGGAAATTGGCGGCGGCGCGGCTCCTGTGGCCCCGGCTCCTGTGGCGGAAGCGCCGGCTCCGGCGGCCCCCGCGGTCGCGGCCCCTTCGGGCGCGGATACGGTTATACCGGCCCCGGTAGCGGGCACCATTCTCCGTTACGCGGTGAACGAAGGCGAACAGGTCGCCTCGGGCACTACGATCATCATCATCGAGTCCATGAAAATGGAACTGGAAATCAAGTCAACCGCCGCCGGAAAGGTGCATTTCCTCACGCCCACCGGCATGCAGGTTGCCTCGCAGCAGCCCATAGCGGAAATCGGCTAAGGAGGCGGAACATGCTGAACACGAAAAAAAATCCGGTATTTGTTACCAGGGTTTGTCTGCTCATTCTGGCCGGCGCTTTCGCGGTTTCCTTTCTGAGTTCCGCTTTCACGCCCAGGGCGCAGGCCCAGACTGCGCGTGACGATCTTCCGTCGATTCATAACCTCGACGGAATCATCCCCAACAGCGCGGACCTGCCCCGTGTTTCGCTGGGAAGTTTCCTCAGTAATCTCGTGAAAACCACCGGTATCTTTGCCTTTATAAACGACGAAAACCCGATGGAGACCCCCGCGGGCCTGCCGATCACCATTTTCGGCTGGCAGGAACTGCTCATGGTGGCCATCGGCTTCCTCATCATCTACCTGGGCGCGGTCAAGAACTTTGAGCCGTTGCTCCTTATCCCCATCGGCTTCGGGACGGCGTTTGTGAACATTCCCTTTGCCGGCATGGGAGACGCCCCCCACGGGATGCTCCACATCATCTACGAGGGCGGGGTGGGCAATGAATTCTTCCCCATGATTATCTTTATGGGGATCGGGGCCATGACCGACTTCGGTCCTCTCATCGCCAACCCCAAGACAGCCCTTTTGGGCGCGGCGGCCCAGTTTGGCGTGTTTGGTACGCTCTTCGGCATCTCCGTTGCCAACTACCTGCCCCGCGTCGCCTTCAACCTCAAAGAAGCCTGTTCGGTGGCGATCATCGGCGGCGCGGACGGCCCCACCACGATATACATCGCGGCGAAACTGGCCCCCCACCTGCTGGCAACGGTGGCGGTGGCGGCCTATTCCTACATGGCCCTCGTACCTATCATCCAGCCGCCCATCATGAAGCTCCTCACCACCAAAGAGGAGCGGCTTATCAGGATGAAACAACTCAGGCCCGTTTCCAAAGTTGAGAAAATCTTCTTTCCCCTGGTAGTATTCGTCCTTTCTATTTTCCTTATTCCGTCGGCGGCGCCTCTTATCGGCTGTCTCATGTTCGGTAACTTCATCCGGGAGTGCGGCGTGGTAGAACGGCTTTCAAAGACCATGCAGAACGAGCTTATCAATATCGTGTCGATCTTCCTCTCCCTGGGCGTCGGCAGCCAGATGACCCCGGACCGCTTCCTCAACCCCTCGTCGCTTATCATCGTGGTCATGGGCCTTGTGGCGTTCAGCATCGCCACCGCCACGGGGGTTATCGTAGCCAAAATTATGAACCTGTTTCTGAAAGAGAAGATCAATCCCCTTATCGGTTCAGCCGGCGTCTCGGCGGTGCCAATGGCCGCCCGCGTCTCCAATAAAGTCGGCCTTGAGTACGATCCGGGGAACTTCCTTCTGATGCACGCCATGGGACCCAATGTTTCCGGCGTCATCGGTACCGCCATTGCCGCCGGCGTAATGATAGCCATATACGGCTGATCGGGAGTAAGGGGGATGTCATGGACAGGAATGGTATTGTTGAACGGGCAAAGGATTATATAGCGAAGGAAAAGGACGAGGGTTTCCGCTCCGGGGTGGAAAAACTTTTAGCCTCGGAGGACTGGAAAGAACTGGAAGACCGTTTCTACCGGAACCTGGAATTCGGTACCGGGGGACTGCGGGGGATAATCGGCGGCGGTTATAACCGGATGAATACCCTGGTGGTAAAAAGCGCTACTCAGGGCCTCTCTTCTTACCTTATCAAGGCCTTTCCCGAAAAAGCCGCGGCCGGGAAACTCTCCGCGGCCATCGCCTTTGACAGTCGCCATTACTCCGTGGAATTCGCCGAGGCCGCGGGGCTGATTTTTGCCGCCAACGGCATCAGGGCCTGGCTTTTTTCCTCCCTCAGGCCCACGCCGGAACTCTCCTTTGCCATCCGCCGCCTGGGCTGCGACACGGGCATCGTGGTTACCGCGAGCCACAATCCGCCCCAATACAACGGCTACAAGGCCTACTGGAACGACGGCTCCCAGGTGGTCCCCCCGCATGACGCGGGTATCATCGACGAAGTTAATTCGGTCAAAATCATCAAAGAAATCGCGCGGCAGGAGGCCCTGGACAAAGGGCTGCTCAAAATTATCGATAAAGAAGTGGACGAGCCTTACCAGGCCATGGTGAAGTCCCGGCTTTTCAGGCCCGGCCTCATCAGGGAGAAGGCGGGAGAGGTGAAGATCGTCTACACCCCTCTGCACGGTACGGGCGCGATGCACGTGGAAAAAGCGCTGGGCGATCTGGGCCTCAAGGTTATCACCGTGCCTGAACAGCGCGAAGGCGACGGAGATTTCCCCACCGTGGCTTTCCCCAACCCCGAAGAAGCGGCGGCCCTGGACATGGCCATCAAGCTGGGAGCCAAAGAAAAGGCCGACGTGGTAATGGCCACCGACCCTGATGCCGACCGTTTCGGAATTGCCGTTCCTAATGCCGCAGGCGGTTTCACCCTTGTTACGGGAAACCAGATGGGCGTACTCCTCGCGGACTATATTTTCCTCTCCCTCAAAGAACAGGGAACGCTGCCGGAAAACGCCGCCATGATCAATACCATCGTTACTACCGGCATGCAGAAGGTCCTTGCCGCCCATTACGGCGTGGCTTGTGCTGAGTGCCTTACCGGCTTCAAGTGGATCGCTGATGTTATGCGCACATGGGAAAAGGGCGGGGCCGGCGCGAAAAACTTTGTGTTCGGCACCGAGGAAAGTTACGGCTATCTTGTGGAAACCGAGGTGCGCGACAAGGACGGAGTGTCCGCTGCGGCCCTTACCACCGAGATGACCCTTTACTGGCGGAGCAAGGGCAAGACCCTGCTTGACCGGCTGGACGAACTTTACGGGATTTGCGGCTTCTGGCAAGAGTTGGGTATCTCCAAATACTTCCAGGGGCCGCAAGGGCCGGCCATTATGAAGGGCATCATGGACAAGTACCGTTCCAACCCGCCCGCGGCGCTCGGCGGCATTGAAGTGGCCAAAGTCAGGGACATTAAAAACGGCGCGGACGGCCTTCCGCCCAGCGACGTGCTCCAGTTCTTTCTCTCTGACGGCACCGTGGTCAGTGTCCGCCCCAGCGGCACCGAGCCGAAGATCAAATTCTACGCAAGCTGCTGCGCCAGGATAGGCTCAGGCGGCCTTGACGCCGCCAAAGCTGAAGCGGCCCGAAAACTGGACGCCATCAGGAAAGACATCCGCGCGGTAATCGGCGAGTAAAAGGATGGTTTAAATCGCCCTGGTGCCGCCTCCCCTGAGTCCGGCTTCGTAGAGCTTGCCGCAGGCGAGGAACATGGGGAGTTTGGTGCCCCCAAGGATAATGTCCGCTTCCCCGGCCATGTCGATCATGTCCCGACCGGGGGTTTTGCCCCGCACGAAAATAATGGCGTGTATGTCAAGCAGCTCCGCGGTGCGGATCACTTGGGGATTTACCAGGCCGGTCAAAAGCAAAACCCGATCCTTAACAAAGGCCATTACGTCGCTCATGAGATCGGCCCCGCAGGCTGAGGCTACTTCAAGGCCGGCATTCTCCTCGCCTGAAAAAAACTGTCCTTCCAGTAATGAAACTGCTTCCGCTACGGTCATTCGCTCTCCCATCCTTGCTTTTATAATAGAACAAAAAGCTATTGTTTTCAAGTACTCGCGTTGCCTCAAAAATAATCTTGCCGAAAAGAGGTCGGCTCCCCAAAACTAAAACCTGGCCCAAATCAGGCCGCGGAGGCCCGACCATCCTCCTGGCAGGAGGTTTTTCACCATACTTTTCCCCGTTTGTTTCCAAGAGCCGCTCTATCGCCCCGTTCAACCTCCGGTTCAATACTACCGGGTTATATCCTGCCTTCCGCCGCCTTAACTCGGCCTTGCTTTCCTCCGACACCTCAGCGGATTCAAGCAGCCGCTGGCAGGGCGTCTTGGGACTCTTTTCATAGATTTTCTGGTAGCGGCCATCCCTCTGCTTTTCCTTGCCGACCAGCCGAAAAGACGGATACCAGTAGTTATGCGAAATGGGTCCTAAAATTTTTGTAAGAATATTGGAAAAATAATTTAGAAATTAAATAGTATAAATATGTAATAATGTATTGGAATATAGATAAAAACAATATAGAAATCGGGTAGGAGGCTGCCCATTATTTGAGCAGCCGTCCTCCCACACCACCGTGCGTACCGTTCGGT
>JAITIC010000016.1 GCA_031279635.1 Treponema sp.
TTGGCTTTGCTGTAGCGGGAACGGACCTGTCTGGTAACTGCCATTTTTTCTTGCATAGTTAACCCCATAGTGACCTCCGATAGCTGTAGCTATCGGATGGTCTGCCTTGATTAGGGTTACTTTTTCAATGAGGCAACGCGGCTAGTTGCAAAATTAACCCCATTAGGGTATTATAATAATACGCGATGAAAAAGTTTTTTATCACCTTGTTCATCCTTATAATTCTCGGCGGCCTTGCCTTCTTTTTCGGCTGGGTCCAGTTGCAGGTCCCCCCAGGCGCTTACGGGATTGTACGCTCAAAAACCCACGGCGTCGATCCCCGCATGATCCGTTCCGGGGAATTCCGCTGGCTCTGGTACGCCCTGATCCCCACAAACGTGGAGGTCGTGGTGTTCCGCGTTGAACCGGTCCGCCACAGCGTCAGCGGGGGAAACACCCTGCCGTCGGGGGACACCTATGCGGCTTTTGCGGGCGCCGCCGCGGACTTTTCCTGGGAATTCAAGGCTTCCCTGTCCTTTACGGTAAACCCCGACACGCTGGTCACTCTGGTCTCTGATAATAATATCGGCAGCCAGTATGAATTGGATACCTACGAACAGGGAATCGCCGAAAAAATGGAGGCTTTTGTCCTGCGCCGCCTTAGTTCTGGGGACGCGGACGCCCGGCAAATGGAAGAAATGCTCAAAACCGGCTCCAGCCCGGAACTGGAGCGGGAGCTTGCGGGGCAATTTCCCGGCCTGGACGATGTTTCCTGTCTGGTGAGCGCGGCGAAATTCCCCGATTTTGCCCTCTACAACGAGGTCCGGGGTCTTTATGAGGATTTTATCGCCGGACAGCGGGAATACGCGTCTTCCGCCCTTCTGCAAAAAGCGGAAAGCCGGATTGACAGCCAGCTGCGCTTTGACGAACTGGAACAGTACGGGGCCTTGCTCACCAAATACCCTGTTTTGCTTGATTACCTCGCCCTTGAGCGGGGAATCAGCCGTAACGCAGAGTAACTGTAGGGCTTTGCGCTTGTTGTTACAGTAGGAACCGTAAACCGCAAGTTTTGAGGTTCCATATACCGGCCCGCTGTTGCGGGTAAATATGAGGAGCTGTACGTATGCGAAAGGTGTGGGCCTTTTTACTGGTATTGTTGTTGAGCTTGGGAAGTCTGGAAGGAACGCTCCACGCGCAGGAGGACCAGCCCGGAGGTATTGAATCCGAGTGGGATATCTACGCGCCCGAGTTTTATTCGCGGGGGGATCAGACCTTTATCATCTCCATGGGGCTGATTTTTCCCACTGTTTTTTTCAGTCAGGGCAATATAATCGAACATAATTTTAGCCCTCCCCTAGGCGGTACCGGTTCACTGGCGTACAACTACTATCTTGACTCCAATATAAGCATAGGGGGGGAAATCGGCGGTATGTTTAACTACACCGTGGCGGAAAGTACGCTTTTTATTATTCCCATAGGATTTCGGGTGGGCTACCAGTTTATATTCCACCGTTTTGAAATTCCCCTTACGGTAACGGCGGGTTTTGCCCCCCAGCGCTACCTTGACCTGGGATATTTAGGCTTTTTCGCGAAAGCGGGCGCCTCGCTGTATTACCGGTTTAACCCCGACTGGTCCTTCGGCGTGAACGCCAACTGGGGCTGGTTCCCGCAGTGGACCAAAGATCCCGAAAATGATGTAGACGGAAATATCGCGGACGTCACTATTGCCGTCCGTTATCATTTTTAAGCGGAGATTACAATGGGACTCAACAAATTAAAACCGGCTTTTTTATTCCTTATCCTGGCGCTGTTCGCGCTGGGGGCCTGTAACCAGGACGCTATTTTTCATGAAATCTCCGAAGCGACCAAACCGCTGGAGGCCCGGATTAAGGGAACCCCCACGAATATGGTGGTGTTTACCCGCGGCGGGCGACAGGTTCTCTATGTGGCTTCCGGTTCTTCCCTCTATGCCTATACCGGGACGGACTGGGATAAGGACCCATACAAGATATCCAATCCGGGGGGGATTATCCGCAGCCTCGCGGCCACCTCCGGTTACCTTTACGCTTTAACGTATTCAGGCTTGAGGCGAATCAGTACGACCGGAACAGCCTGGGAGCCAATAGCTGACAGTTCTTCTTTGGAAATAGTTTGCGCCGCAGGGAACAGGGTTTTTGTCGGGAAAAGAGTTGACGACCAATACAGTATTTCATATCTGGATGAAGGGAATTTTTCCCTGCACGTTCTGCAGTCAAACACCGGAGAACTCACCGGAGTCGCTTTTAATGGGCAGGATTACTATTTAAGTACTAAAAAACGAATTTATAAGGTAACGGGTACGAACAATACGGTGGGTTTTTCCGTTAATAAAGAATTCATGGGGATAATCAGTCTGGAAAACGGAACGCCGTCGGCAATTGTGGCAATAGAGCGGGAGGGAGAGCTCTATTGGGTAAACGACGGTGGTGTTACAAGCGCATCCAAAGACGTGGGCAACTACGCCAGCGGCGCCCTTGCCCTTTGGCAAAACAGTGCGGGTACTACGCTTCTCCTCGTGGGACACCTGGCAAACCTGAGCTACTCAAGCAGCACGAGTTACACCTATGGTTACAAGGAGTTGGTACTGGTCAACGGGACGATAAGCGGCGATTTCAAGGAGCCGGGAACTAATCCTACCAGTATGCATACCGGTGGTAATTACACGTCTTCCATTGGAAAATACCCGGTTAATCATCTTTTTCAGGCTCCGGCAGCCGTTGATTCCGGAAGGATTCTTTTTGCCTCCACCGGAAATCAGGGTCTGTGGTCGTACCGCAACCGCTCGTCCAACGGGGGATGGCAGTGGAACGCGGAAGAATGATTCGTGGATGAGCTTTTTGCAGCGAAAAATTCCCCCGAACCGGGAAGCGGCAAAACCGCCGCCGGGCAAAGCCCGCTCGCCGATCGGATGCGGCCCCGCGCTCTCGAAGATATCATCGGTCAGGATCACATTGTAGGCCCCGGCAGACTGCTCCGCAGGGCAATTCAGGCGGACCGGCTTTCCTCGGTAATTTTCTACGGCCCGCCGGGCACGGGCAAAACAAGCCTTGCCAGAGTCATCGCCAATACCACGAGGGCCGCCTTTGAAAGCCTCAACGCGGTGCTTTCCGGCGTCAAGGATATCCGCGAAGCCATTGACCGCGCCGACGAGCGTTTCAGGCTCTACAGCAAGCGGACGATTCTCTTTGTGGACGAGGTGCACCGCTGGAACAAGGCCCAGCAGGACGCCCTGCTCCCCTGGGTGGAAAACGGTACGGTAATTCTCGTGGGCGCGACAACGGAAAATCCTTTTTTCGAGGTAAACCGCGCCCTGGTCAGCCGCAGCCGCGTGTTTCAGCTCAAGTCCCTGTGTTCCGATGACCTCATGGAAACCGCCCGCCGGGCCGCCGTCGACACTGAGCGGGGCTACGGAAACTGGCAGGTGCGTTTTGGGGAAGGCGCTCTGGAACACCTCGTGGAAGTGGCCGGCGGCGACGCCCGCAGCCTCCTCAACGCCCTCGAACTGGCCGTTGAAACCAGCCCGCCCTCCTGGCCGCCTCCGGCCGGAGAGGAAATATTCGTTTCCATGGAAGCCGCCGAGGAGAGCATACAGCGCCGGGCCGTGCTTTACGACCGGGACGGCGACTACCACTTTGACACGATCAGCGCCTTTATCAAAAGCGTGCGGGGCAGTGATCCCGACGCGGCCCTGTACTGGCTTGCCAAAATGGTCCGGGCCGGGGAAGATCCCAGCTTTATTTTTCGCCGGATGATCATCCTCGCCAGCGAGGATGTGGGACTTGCCGATCCCCATGCCCTTTCGGTCGTTATTTCCTGCGCCGAGGCCTTTGACCGCATCGGCTTTCCCGAAGGGAATTTTCCCCTGGCCCATGCGTGCCTGTACCTTGCCACCGCGCCCAAGTCCAATACCGCCATGGCGTTTTTTGACGCGCTGAAAGAAGTTGACCGGGAAGACGCCGAAGTGCCCAACCACCTGCGCGACGCCGGCAGGGACGCCGAAAGTTTCGGCCACGGTGAAGGCTACGTGTACCCCCACGCGTTTCGGGATCACTGGGCCGCCCAGCAGTACCTTCCCACGGCCCTGCGGGGCAGGACTTTTTACATTCCGTCGCTTGTGGGTTATGAGGGAAATATCCGCGAGGAAGTGCTGAAGAAGCGGGAGCTTCAGGCGGCGATTGTCCTGGGCGACGGGGCGGACGTTGCTAACGGCGAACTCCTCACCTGGTCTGCGGCGGCCGGGGGACGGGAAGGCTGGTTCAAGCGGCTGGAATCGGGCCGCGGGGGCCTGCTCCTCTCCAATCGTGACGCGATTTTCCGTCTGGCTTCCCCTGCCCGCCACGCCCGTCTGCTTATTCCCCTTGCGAACGACGGACTGCTCCTCTGGGAAGGCCTGCGCCGCTGCCCTGAGGGA
The DNA here is from genome assembly GCA_031279635.1 of Treponema sp. GTDB lineage: Bacteria > Spirochaetota > Spirochaetia > Treponematales > Breznakiellaceae > WQXQ01. Next base: position 4,430 of record JAITIC010000016.1, read on the forward strand.
CTCGTCTCCGCTCTGGTAAACAGCGATACGGCCCGTGAAGCGCTGCTCCGCTACGCCGTTACCCTGGACGAAATTGAAAAGCCTGAAATCGCCGTGCTGGAAAGCGAAGCGCTTCCTTCGCCGGAGCAGGCCGCCGAATGGTTTTCAAGCCCCCAATTCGATCACATCCTGATCCGTGAGCCGTGGAAACGGGGTTTCCAAAACAACAGCCCACAGGAGGCGTTTTTCCGCCTTGCCGCGCTTGCCGGGCCGCTCATTGCGCCCGGCGGCGGTCTCTGTCTCCTCTGTTCCCCTCCCTGTCTGGGAGAGCGCATCTCCCGGATATTACTGGAGGAATGTGAAGCCTCCGGGGAACTCGCCTCGGAAATACACCGCGCCGAAGAGCTGTTTTTCTCCGCTGCCGCGGGCGGCCTAGGCGCCGATCCCTGGGTATGGGACGCCGATACGCTCAAAAATGCCCTTGAAGAAGGGGGATTTAGCGCGCGCTTTGACTTGCTTGAGCAAAAAGAGGAACGCCTTATCACCGGGCGGGACCTTGCCGCGTGGTTTGACCGGAAACATTCCCGCTGGGGGGCGTTTATCAGCAAACAGATGGGAAAAAACGATTTTTCCAATGCCGAGGAACTTCTACGCCGCCGGATTCAGAAGGGACCGCTCATCTGGAAATGGAAGAGCGTTCTTTTACAGGCCGGGGTAAACGTATAGAAACATAAAGGCATGAAGGTTTTTGTTAGAAAAGCTCATTTTTCCGAATGAAGAACCAATAATTTACAAAAACCAAACAGGTAATCTCTTTATATTAAACCAGACTTTCGAATAAAAAATTTTAACCACGCGGACAGCACGGACAGAGAGAAAAACCAGGGCGGCTTAGTATCTTTGTCCGTGTGCTCCGTGCTTCATCTTCTTCTCTCCTTAAGGCCTTCGCCGTCTCTGTAGTTCAATTTTTTTTAAAGATTTCCCTAAAGTTACCGATTAAATATGCCGAAAATAAAAGCGGATAACTCTTTTCCCGGCGGAAATCCGCGGTCCTCTGTCAGGGGAAAGGGTTGACCAACCGGAGGCAAGGATGCTTTCGGAACAGTTCAAGGAGGATCGGTATGATCATCAATCACAACCTGAGCGCAATGTTTGCGGACAGGTCCCTCAAGGTAACGCAGGATTACCTTACCAAGTCCATGGAGAAACTTTCTTCAGGGATTCGTATCAATCGCGCCGGGGATGACGCTTCGGGGCTGGCGGTTTCCGAAAAAATGCGCAGCCAAGTCCGGGGCCTTAACCAGGCTTCGGCCAACGCCGCCAACGGCATTTCCTTTATCCAGGTCAGCGAAGGTTACCTCCAGGAAAGCGAAGACATTCTCCAGCGCATTCGGGAACTTGCGGTACAGTCCGCCAACGGCATCTACACCGATGAAGACCGGATGTACATCCAGGTGGAAATCTCCCAACTGGTGGACGAAATTGATCGTATTGCCAGCCATGCCCAATTTAACGGCATGAACATGCTCACCGGCCGCTTTGCGCGAAATACGGGGCAAAACGTGGTCACCGCTTCCATGTGGCTGCACATTGGCGCCAACATGGACCAGCGGGAACAGGTGTTTATCGGCACCATGACCAGCACGGGTCTGGGAATCCGCAATGCCGGCAACAATACCTTCGTCAGTCTGGACACCCCTGAAAGCGCCAACAGTACCATCGGTACCATTGACGCCGCACTCAGGGTCATCAACAAGCAGCGGGCGGACCTTGGTGCTTACCAGAACCGCCTGGAACACGCGGTTCGCGGCATTGACATCAGCGCCGAGAACCTGCAGGCTTCGGAGTCCCGAATTCGGGATACCAACATGGCAAACCAGATGGTCGACTATGTGCGGAATCAGATTCTGAGCCAGTCGGGAACGGCGATGCTGGCCCAGGCCAACCAGAGGGCGACAGCGGTATTGCAAATTCTCCAGTAGTGTGGTACAGTAAAGTATAAGGGGAAAATTCGGGCAGGGCTGTTCGGCTTTGCCCGTCCCCTGTACCCCTAAAAGCGGGCGCAAATCCGGCTTTTAGGGGCGGCGTATTTTTCGGGAATGCCCGGAGCGCGGTGTTCTTTGACAAAAACCTTTCGTTGACTTGTTTTAATAACGCGTTATTAAAACAGGGACGCGGAACGGCGCGAATCGGTTATTCACTCCGTGGATGACCGTTTCGTTCCGTGCGCGGTAATTTCGGGGGTAGCGGCGCGAAACCGCCTCCGGGGAACCGTTTCCGCGGGACGGCTCCGGTACATGGAAGGCCGGGGTTAAATCAACACAAGGAGGGTTATATGATTATAAATCATAACATGAGCGCCCTGTACGCCGATCGTCAGCTCGGCGTAACCCAGACTGATATCTCCAAGAGCATTGAAAAGCTCAGTTCAGGTATGCGGATTAACCGCGCTGGGGATGACGCCTCCGGGCTCGCGGTCTCCGAGAAAATGCGGAGCCAGATCCGGGGATTGAATCAGGCCGAACGTAATATCCAGAACGGCGTGTCCTTTATCCAGGCCACTGAGGGCTATCTTCAGGAAACCCAGGATATTCTGCACCGCCTTAGGGAACTGTCCGTACAGTCCGCCAACGGTATTTATACCGATGAGGATCGTATGCAGATTCAGGTGGAAGTTTCACAATTGGTTGACGAAATCAACCGTATTGCGAGCCATGCCCAGTTTAACGGCATGAATTTGCTCACCGGGTCTTTTGCCCAGGATTCAGCGGTCGGCAGGATTATGCAGATCCAGGTCGGGGCCAACATGGACCAGAATGAACGGATCTATGTGGGAACCATGACCGCGACGGCGCTTGGTTTGCAGAACAGTCAGGGAGAAGAGGGTATTCTTACCATTACTTCCGCCGAATCGGCGAATCAGGCAATCGGCTCCCTTGACAACGCTTTGAGACAAGTTAACAAGCAGCGGGCCGATCTCGGCGCTTATCAGAACCGGCTTGAGATGGCCGTCGAAGGTGTCGCCATCGCGGCTGAAAATCTTCAAGCTGCCGAATCCCTCATCAGGGACGTGAATATGGCCAATGAAATGGTCACTTTCACCAAGGATTCTATCCTTACCCAGGCGGGGACCGCCATGCTGGCTCAGGCCAACGTGCGGAATCAGGCGGTATTGGGACTGCTTGGTTAGCAGACGACCGGTCTAAAAAAGTTTTGAGTTTACCGTGATTTAAGAGGCTTCTGGACGTCGTCTTTTGAAACGCGGGGACGGTGAAGTTCGCGCCCTTCCCGTCCTTTTTTGAAATCAAAGGCTGCTTTCCCAAAACTGAAGTTTTGGGAAAGCAGCCTTGAAATTCGCAGTTTTACAAGGCTGAAAAACTGCAATGTTCCGCCCAGAGTTGGCGGAATAAGTATGGGCTTGTCCGGTCTGCCGGGCGGCCTTTTTACAGGGGTACCGTGATGTCTGTAGCAAGCGTGAGAACCGGAGTTGTCAGGCTGCCGGAACTCCCCCAGGACAGCAGGCCTGTCCAGAGAGCGCGGGCGGCGCAGCAGCGCGCCGAATTTCTTCAACAATTTCAGGCGGTTATACCGGGAAAGGAATCGGGGGAGCAAAAGTCCCCGGTGCTCGATTCCGTAGTCGCCGATCTGGAGCGGGTTAGTCTCGCTTTCAACAAAAGACTGCAATTTGTAGTGGATCACCGTTCTAACGAAGTAACTATTAAGGTCATCGACCGGGAAACCGATAAAGTGATCAAGGTGCTTCCGCCCGAAGAATTGCAGCGGCTGTACCGTAAACTCAAGGAGACCATCGGTTTTCTGTTTGATGAGCGGGTATAAGTCCGGCTGCCGCAAACCGGCGGTTTTTCACTGTGTCGCTTTGTTGTTTCAGGCGGTCGGATTCAAGATTTGGGGAGTTAAATCAGGTCTATGTCGGATGTATATATACCGGGGGTAAAAAGCCGGTTTAATTCAGAAAAGCTCATCGAAGACCTGATGAAGCTTGAGCGTGTCCCCAAAGAAAGAGCCGAAAAAAACATAGAGAACCTCGAAGTCCGCAAGGGTTACTGGCAGGAACTGGGCCGCCGCGTCAGTTCCCTGCGGGATAGCGCGCGGCTCCTTTATTCATTCCAAAATCCCTTTAATGAACGAATAGTCCTTTCCGCCGACGAATCGGTGGTTACCGCCACCGCCACGAGGGAAGCGGCTGAACAGACATACCGTTTTACGGTCAAACAGATCGCCCAGGCGGACCGTTTCCTCTCCCTTCCCCTTGATGAAAAATTCAGAATCGAAAGCGGAACCTATGTTTTTTCAGTCGGTAACAGCGAAATCTCTCTTAATTTCCGGGGCGGGTCGCTCGGAGAATTTGCCGATCTGCTTAACCGCCGCAGACAGGATAAACTCGGCGCAAGCCTTATAGCGGTCCAGCCGGGGACTAAATCCCTGCTGATCGAATCGAAGGTTTCGGGTGCGGAAAACCGCCTCGGTTTTTCCGGCGCTTCCGCCGATTTGGCGGTCAAGATCGGCATGCTGGAACAGCGGAACGACACTCGGCGGGACATTGCCTTTAACGAGGCCGCGGTACGGAAAAACGGGCCGCTAAGCGGCGGGGCGGACAGGCCGGTTACGGTAAGAGACGGGATTATTGAGGTGCCGGCCCAAACTTCCGCGTCGGCGCTTTTTAGCGTGGACGTTCCTTCCGGCAGCCCTCTGTACCTCAAAATTGAAACCTCCACCGAAACATGGGCGGACACCTCCGGAATTCCCCAGCCCCCCCCCGGTCCCGGCGTTCCTTCGGGGTCTGTTTCCTACGGCGGCATTGTCGTGGAAAACGACCCTTCCCACGCGCCGCTGCCCGAATGGACGCCGCCGCCCGTGCCTGAACGTGTCGACAACATGGCCGTTCTTTCTTTAACCTTTTCCGACGGGAGCAGCGCCGCGCTTCCCCCTGTAACCGATTCGGCCAATTTTACCGTCCGGCAGTACCGGCTTGCCGACGTGGCGGCGGGCAAAACCATTACGGCGCTGAACATAGCGAACGCAAACACGCACCGGAACATTTCGGTACGCAACGCGGAAATATTTGATCCCACGGTTCTCGGCGGGGGGCTGCATCCGGTAAATCCGGTTTCCACCGCCCAGGACGCGGTTTTCACCATGGAAGGCATTGAACTGCAGCGGCCCGGCAATACCGTCAGCGACATTATCCCCGGCGTTACCGTTACCATCAGGGGGCCTTCCAGCCGGGCTGTACAGCTCGAAATCATGCCCGACCGTAAGGCGGTTAAAGACGCGATCATATCCCTGGCGGGCAACTACAACCGGCTTATGGCGGACATCAACGTGCTGACCAGGACGGATGCGGGCATTATAGACGAGCTTACCTATCTCGACGCGGATGAGGCGGCGGAAATGAGAAAACGCCTGGGGTTTTTTTCAGGCGATTCGACCCTTAATCAGTTCAAGAGCGGCCTGCAGCGGGTGGTTACCGCCCCCTATCCTACCGGCGAGGAACGGTCCCTTGCCATGCTTGCCCAAATAGGGATTGCCACGAATACCCGAAGCTCAGGCGGCGCGGGCTACGATCCTTCCCGGCTGAGGGGCTATCTGGAAATTGATGAAAAAGCCCTGGACGCGGCGCTGGAAACAAAACTTCCCGCCATCCGCCAGCTTTTCGGTTCCGATACCGACGGGGACCTCATTATGGACACCGGCGTCGCCGTCAACATGGATACCCTCGCGAAACCTTTTGTCGATACCGGCGGCATAGTGGCCCTTAAAACGGGAACCATCGATTCAAGGATAACCCAGGATAAGGGACGGATTGAAACCATGGAAAGGCGGCTTGCGTCCAAGGAAGCGGAACTGAAACTCCAGTACGGCCGCATGGAAGGGGCCTATGCCCGCATGGAACAGATGTCCGCCTCGCTTGACAATTTCAGCCAGCGGAACAGCGCCAACAACAGGTAAGATATGCGTATAACGATAAACGGCAAAGAGGCGGACATCCGGCTTGAAAGCGAACAAACTGTGGGCGATGTTCTGGCGGGGCTGGGACAGTGGCTTGCCAATACGGGGCACCGCCCGAGCGGCATGGCGATAGACGGAGAGGCCGTGCATACCGGCTCGCTTGAGGCGTCCTTTGACCGAAACGTCGATTCCATTAAGACGCTCGACATTTTCACCAGTTCCCTCACGGAGCTGACCGCCGAAAGCCTCCTCAATGCGCTGCAAGACGCCGCCGATTATGAAGCCGGCGTTTTTGAGGAAAAACAGCGCTTCAGGGAACAATGGGAAGAAAGCCCCCAGGCCCGGCTGCTTAGCGAACAGATGCCCGAACTTTTCAGCGAGACGGCGAAAACATTTTCCGGCGAAGGTTTGAGTCCGGCCGGCCTCCGGTCGATAATAGAAGAGAGGCTGCGGGAATTGCGGGACCCTGCCGGAGAGCTTGAAAGGGCGGAACCTTTGATCGCCGGGGTATGCGCCCGGCTTGAGGACCTTCCCCTGGATATTCAGACGGGCAAGGACGCAAGGGCAGCCGAAACCATACAGCTCTTCTCCGGCATCGCCGAGAAGGTCTTCCGGGTTTACAAGGTACTGCAGGCCGGGGGATTCGCCGGGCCCCCCCCTCCGGGCGCGGCGTCCGGCGTAACGTGTGCCGAATATGTAAGCGAATTCGGCGGCGTGTTAAAAGAGCTGCTGGCGGCTTATGAACAGCGCGACACCGTCCTTGTGGGGGACTTGGCCGAATATGAGCTGGCCCCCCGTCTGAGGGACCTGTACGCCGCGCTTAAGGTATCCGCCGTATCCGCATAGGAGAAACATGACTATTTCAACGGTCTTTCCAGCGCGCCTGTATCCTCTGCAAACATATCAAATGTCGGAATTCTGGAAGTCCAAAGGCTCCAGTTCCACCGACGCCCTTTTCTTTGTGATCGGGGTTGTCGTGGTCGTTATAATTCTGATTGTCATCAACGTCGTCAAGAAAAAATACAACGTTCCCGCCCTTACCGGCGCCTCGACGGCGGCTCCCGCGCCCCGGCGTTTTTCCGGTTTTACCCTGCACCGGCTGGCAGGCGACATCGGCCTTAACCGGGATCAGACCAAAATGCTCGATTTTGTATTCAAAACCGGCGGCGTGGTGGACCTCGAACAAACCCTCAATTCTTCCGCTCTCCTTGACCAGTACTTCAAGCGGGCATACCGCGCTATAGAGCGGGGTTCCGACAACGAAGAAAACGCCCAGGAGCGGCTTTCCGTTCTTTTTTCAACCAGAAACGTCCTTGAATCCAGTTCCGACGGGGGAAACATCAGTTCCACCCGCCAGGTGCCGGACAACAGTTCCGCGGTACTCAGCGTTGAAGGGCAGAGCTATCCGGTGCGGGTGCGTTCAGCCAAAGGGGAACACCTCGTCGTGGAATGCCCCAAAACCGCCATGGGCAGCCCGATCAAGCCCGCCCGTGGAAGCAAGGTAACGCTCTCGTTCTTTACCAAGTCCAACAGAGGCTTTTCCTTTGAGAGCCGCATTCTGGAATATGCCGATTCCAAAAACGAGCCGGTAGTGCACCTGCTGCACTCAAGCCAGATAAAGCGGCTTTCCCAGCGGCGTTTCAGGCGGCGGCAGATGGTTGTTGCTTCAACTTTCTATCTTGTGTACCTTGAACAGGGAAAGGGGGGGGGGAAAAAGATGGTGGTTGACAAGCGGCGCCTTACCGGAAATATTCTTGATATTTCCCTTGGGGGCTGTTCCATAAAAACGAACGCGCCGGTCAACTCCGGCACGCGGTTGAAAATTGAATTTACGCAGGGAACCAAGACAGCCGTTGCCGCTTTGGGGCAGGTGCTGAGAACCAACCGGAGCGGCGCTACCACGATCATGCACGTCAAATTCCTGAAAATCCCCCGCAGGTCCATGAACGCGATAAACGCCTTTGTGTACGAATACGCCGATTAATAGAGGACGGTGCGGATGAAAATAATCGCCATCAAGGACATTGTCAGAAAAGATGTTCCTATTTATTACCGCAAGCTGTTCACCGGCGTAGCCGTTCTGGATCTGTCCAAAGGCCCCAAAAACTACCGCATTGATTTCGCCATTGAATATAAACCCACCGGGCAGAAAGATATTTCCGTTACTTTTCTTGACGACCTGGATTATCCCCTCCTCCCCCTGAGCAAAAACCTGAAACAATATATTGACGTCATGGAGTCAGGAGGAACGCTCCCTGATTGAGATTGTTTCTTCCTCACCTGAAGAAACCGCCTCTCTTGGGGAGCGCGTCGCCGGGCGTCTGCATCGGGGCTCGGTCATCGCCCTGCGGGGCGGTCTGGGAAGCGGAAAAACCTGCTTTGCGAAAGGCATTGCCCGCGGCCTGGGAATCGGCGAAAACATCACCAGTCCTACCTATACGATTGTTTGCGAATACCCCGCCCCCGTTCCGCTGTACCACATTGACGCGTACCGCCTGACCGGGGACGAGGATTTTGAAAACACCGGCGCGGCCGAACTCCTTGGCGGGGAGGGAATTGCGGTCATTGAGTGGAGCGAAAGAATCCCCCGCTCCCTGCCGCCCGGCGCGCTCTCCGTATCTATCGAAATAACCGGAGCGGAGAGCCGCGTTATCCGTATTTCAGGGGCCGCGCAAACGTTAAAAGAGATTGAAGAGGATTTTGTCTTATGAACCTGCTCGCCGTTGACACCGCCACTTCAAAACTTTCAGCCGCCCTGAGAACGGAACAGGGCGAATGGTACTTTGAGGCCGGCGCGGGCCCGCGCCATTCCGAGTTGGTCATGGACAGCGTCGACCTGCTCACGCAAAAAGCCGGCCTTACGCCGGCGGACCTTTCAGCCGTCCTCTGTATGGGCGGCCCCGGCTCCTTTACCGGATTACGCATCGGCTTTTCCCTTGCCAAGGGGCTTGCCCTTTCCCTGGACATTCCCTTTTTCCCGGTTCCGACGCTGGACTGCATGGCCCATCCCTTCTCGATGTGGCCGGGACTCGTGGTTCCGGTCATCGACGCCAAAAAAAACGCCTTTTTCTGTGCGCTGTACCAGGACGGCGGGCGCCTTACCCCCTTTATGGACGCCGAAGCCCCCGCGATTGCCCGTACAATCGCCGACGCGCTTTCAGGCGAAACCCCGCCCGTACTCCTGGCCGGAGCGGATGCCGAAATGCTCCGCCGGCGGCTTGAAAACGACTGCCCGCGGGAACTGCCGCCGGGCATATTGCGGGTAAGCCCCCTTTACGCAGGCGCGCGCGCGCTGCTTGAACTGGCCCCGCAAGACATTGTAAAAAACCGCGGAATATTCGATAATGAAAGCGTTGCCCGCTTTGCCGGCCCTGAGTATATCCGGAAAAGCGACGCCGAATTACAATTTAGGACATTAAAGCGGAAGAACGATGGCTGAATATACCAGGAATGTGAATGTTCCCGAAGGGGAACTGGAAGTCCTTGACGAGTTGGAAGAGTTGGACGATCTTGAGGATGCCGAAGAAGCGCTCGATTCGGAAGAAGCCGCGCCGGGAAAACAAACGCGCTCCTCCCTGCAAGCCCCTTTTCAAAGCAGCCTGTTCCCCGTGCTGTTTGTCGACCGCGATATGCGGATCATTTACGCCAATTCCGCCTGCGAGAAGCTCTTTACCGGCTTTTTCAGCCTCGTGGGAAATTACTTTATCGACGTGTTCGGCAAAACCTTTGCCGTGGAAGACATCAGGCAGATCCGGCAGACAATCATTTCAGGCGCGTACGGCTTTTCCTGGAAGGGATCGACCCAAATAAAATCCAGGGATATGGCCTCGGTGCAGACCAGGGTGTACATCTTCCCGGCGGAGATGGGCGCAAAAGCCCCCGGGGAATTCGTGGTAATGTTTGACGATGTTACCGAGGAAAACAAGCGTCTCCTGCGGGCGGTCTTTTTGAGCCTCCTTGAAGCCTCAAAGCTGAAAGACAACGACACGGGCAAGCACATCACCCGCGTCAACTTCTATTCCAAATGCCTCACCGAGGAACTGTTCGGCAGCGGCGTTCCGGCTTACATGAAAATCGACGCGGACTTTATCGACAACATCGGCTTTCTGGCCTCCATGCACGACGTGGGCAAAATCGGCGTACCCGACGACATCCTCAACAAGGAAGGCCCCCTGTCCGACTGGGAATGGGCGATCATGCGGGAACACACTAAAAACGGCGCGTTCATCCTTTCCACCTATCCCGATCCGATGGCAAAAGAAATCGCCCTTTCCCACCACGAAAAGTGGAACGGCTCGGGCTACCCCTTCCGGCTTGAGGGGGAGATGATCCCCCTGTCGGCCCGCATCGTCGCCATAGCCGACGTATACGACGCCCTCAGAATGGAGCGCAGCTACAAGCCGGCCTTGAGCCACGAGGTTACCGTACAGAAAATGATTGAGGGAAAAGGAAGCCATTTTGATCCTTCCCTGATTGAGATATTCCGCTGCATCGCCCAGGACTTTCAGGAAATTTATGAAGCAAACAGGGACTGAGGGCGGGATCCCTTCCTAAGCCTGGGGAGGATGCTCCTCTAAGCCTGGGGGATCCTCCTCTAAGCCCACAGAATTACACGAGGTACTCTCTGTAGGCCAGCAGAATATATAACTTCATCAGCCCTATCCTTATAGTCTTTAATCCAGGCGGTCCGTCACTGGGCGCCCGTTTCGGTCCTCCCAATCGTCCAAGA
>JAITIC010000094.1 GCA_031279635.1 Treponema sp.
AACTTCAGTTTTGGGAAAGCAACCTTGAAATTCGCAGTTTTGCAAGGCTGAAAGCCTGAAAAACTGCACGGGCCTGTCCTAAAACCGTGCCCCCGGCTATGCCGGGAACGTGAGCGCACAGTTGGGACAGGCTCATATTATAACCGGATACGTATCCATTCGACACTTGACTATGTTGCGCCTGATGTGTTTAACTCAGGGCAAGTCGCTTAACAGTGTCTGTCCGCAAAGTAACCGACTTTGTGGACAGACACTACCTAATGGGGTAAAGTCCACTATTGCCTGTGGCAGAAAGAATGGTGAAGACTATTTAAAGCCAGGGGAAATGATGAATCAGGATCAGGTAAAAGAAAAGCTGCTTGCCGTAACGGACGCGCCTATGGAGTTTTCCCTCATTTATTCGGGGAAAAAAAGCGGCAAGGTAAACGGCCTGTATAAACCGGAGACGCGGGAAATTATTATTCATAACCGCAATTTCGAGGCGGGGGCCGCCGGGGACAATCTGCTGCTGTACACGGCGATACACGAATACGCGCATCATCTGCACGCCTGTTCCAGGGGCGGCAGGCTTTCAGCCCGCGCCCATACTTCCGAATTCTGGGCGATTTTTCACGCGCTGCTGGAAAAGGCGGAGGCCAAAAAAATCTACCGCGACGTATTCGCCGGCCAGCCGGAGCTTGCTGAGCTTACCGAAACCATACGGAAAAAATTTCTCCATGGAAACGGCAGTCTGGTAAAAGAAATGGGGAAGTATCTGCTCAAGGCCCACGATCTGTGCGCCGCCATCGGGGTGCGCTTTGAGGATTATGTTGACCGGGTTTTGCGGATTCCCCGCGCGGCGGCCAATGTGGCGATCAGGGCCTTTGAGTACGATTTGAACCCCGAAGTGGGCGCGGACAATATGCGCTTTCTGGCGGGCCTCCGTGACAGCGATGATCGTAAAGCCGCCGAAACCGCGCTGATCAAGGGCAAAAGCCCCGATACGGTGAAAATGGCGGTGCGGGGAAAAAACGCGGAAGAAGATCCTGCGCTACGGCTGGAAAAAGAAAAACTCAGACTTGAGCGGACTATCGAGACTCTCAGGAAACGGCTTGAGGAAGTGAAGAAAGAACTCGCGGAAAACAGGTGAAGTTGAAATACTATGCGGCTCTTCATTGCGGTAAATTTTGATGAAGCAATAAAAAGCCGCCTCGTTCAAATTCGGGACCGGATCAGCGCGCAGGCTCTCAGGGGGAATTTTTCCCGGCCTGAAAATCTGCATCTGACGCTTGTATTTTTGGGTGAGACGCCGGCCGGTAAGGTTCCGGCGATCTGTTCGATAATGACCGATACGCAGCGGACGCTTTTCCTTCACGAATTCACCCTGGACTTTACGCATACCGGCTGTTTCAGGCACAGTAACAGGGAACTCTGGTGGATAGCGGCGGAAAAGACCGATCCGGCTCTTGGAGTCCTTGCGGAACTGCGACGCCGGTTAACCGGCGGACTGCTTGCGGAGGGCATCGCTTTTGACAACCGGCCCTTCAACGCCCACATCACCCTTGGCCGGGAAATTAAACACACGTCTCCAATCGTACTGCCCGGCGAAAAAATAACGGCGCCCATAAACCGGATATGCTTGATGAAGTCGGAACATATCGGCGGCGTACTGGTTTACACAGAGATTTTTGCGGTGGATTTGAAGCGGGAAGCAATCAATGTCCCGTAGGGGAGGCGTTTACTTGGCAAAAGCCCGCTAAGTCAGTATATTTATACCAGCCAAAACCAAGCGAGGAATATAATGATTCGAGGCGGAGATATAGTCAAAGGGACCTGTCTGTTGCAGAAAGGGCAGCCCTACCTGGTGGTGGAGCGGGAATTTCACAATCCCGGAAAAGGAACCGCCATTGCCCGGATAAAAATGAAGAGCATCAAGGGCGGCGCGGTGCTGACGCTGACCATTCCCACCCAGCAGGAAGTTGAGGACGCCCAGGTAGATGTACACACCTGCCAGTACCAGTACGCCGATCAGGATAGTTATCATTTTATGGACAACGAGTCCTATGAACAGCATGAAGTGCCCATCGCCGAAAACGAGGATAAAAAGTTCTACCTCAAGGAAGGGGAGCCTTACGAGCTGACCATCTGGGAGGGGAGGGTTATTGATATCAAGATACCCTACAAGGTGGTTTTTACCGTTGCCGAAAGCGAGAATTACGTGAAAGGCGATACCGTTTCGGGCGCGACCAAGCCGGTTACCACCGAAACGGGCCTGACCGTGCGGGTACCGCTGTTTATCAAACAGGGTGAAAAGATACTCGTGAACACTGAAACCAACGAATACGTGGAGCGGGTGAATTCTTAAATGAGGCTCCCCACCGCGGTCCCGGCGGGAAAGTTACATTGCCGAAAATCAGTTATATAACCAAAGAAGTTCCCTTTACATTCAGGGGAAGGGATTTTCGCTTTGCCCTTTCCCAGGGGCTGTTCAGTTCCGCGGATATTGATTCCGGCACGCGGCTTTTGTTGAAGGTTTTCTCCCGCGTGCTGGATGAGGACATGGCGTCGGGAAAACAGGCGCCCTGTTATGTGCTTGACTCCGGCTGCGGCGTCGGCGTTATAGGGATATGCGCCGCCGCCGCGATTATGGCCGCGCGTCAGGCAGGCGGCGCGCTGCTGGTCCGCTCGCAGGATCGGGACGAACTGGCGTGCCTTTTAACGATGTACAACGCCGAAAAAAACGGCATTCCGCCTTCGTTCCTGCAGGCCCGCACCGGGCCGCTTCTTGCCGGGGAAGATAACGCCCGCTGGGATCTCATTCTGAGCAATATTCCCGCCAAGGCGGGAGAACCGGTACTGAAAGATTTTGTCCGCCGCTCAGCGGGTCTGCTCAGGCCCGGCGGCAGGGTCATTATGGTGGCGGTATATACCCTGGCGGATTTTTTCCGGGAAGAGATAAGGAGCGCGGGACTGGAACTGCTGCGGGAAGAAAAAAGCGCCCGGAAACAGGACGCAAGGCGCGGGGCCTTTTCCGGCGCAAAAGGCGGCGCGCCTGCCCAGGTCAATGTTCCGGTGAGCGGAAACTCCGCGGACGATTCCGGGTACAGTGTGTTTGTGTTCGGCGGGAAAAGCGCGGCGGATACGGCGCTCAGGGCCGGGCCGGGCTTTCTCGTACGTTATCCCTTTTATGTAAGATGTTCCTCCGATTACCAACTTGAAGACATTCCCCTGCACCTTGAAACGGTCCACGGCGCTTCCGGTTTTGACGATCCCGGCGGCGCGGTTCGAGCGGCGGCGAAACTGATACGCCGCTTCGGGCCGGAAAAACTATTCCCGGACGGCGCGCCGGCGCTTATCCACGAACCGGGGCAGGGTTTTTTCCCCCAATGGCTGCTTGAATTTTCGCGCCGCGGGGCTCACCTGAAAGCGCCCCCGCTTGTCCTGTCAGGCAGGAACATACTTGCCCTGGAAGCGGCCCGGCACAATACCGCGGCAGCGGCAGTCGATGCCGCGCTTACGGTTGTACCCGCCGTGGACCTGGCCCTGGGCGCGGAGGTCCTGCTTGCGGCCGCCGGAGGGCCGTATCGTTTTATAGCCGCCTTCCCCGAACTGTTGGCCCAAAGCGCGGTCCCCAAAGAGACAGACCAGCTTGCCTCCCTCTGGGATGCTCTCGCGTCCCTTTTGACCGGCGGCTGCGTGTTCGTCGCCGCCTTTAGCTCGACGGAGGCGGAGCGCTTCGACCGGAAAAAACCGGCCGGTTTCACGCGGCTGGGTGACATAAAACGAAAAGGCTTCCGCGCCCTGGCCTATGAGCGGCGGCGTTAAAATTCAAACAATGGGAGCTGCATCCCCGCGCCGTCAATATCCGAGAGAATGCGGCGAATCCGGCGCGGGTCATCGGGCCGCTCGATAAAGGAGCCGCCGCAGGTGATGAAGTAGCGGGCGCGTTTGAGTACCGCCCCCATGCGGCGGAGGCCGTCGAAACTGAGGCTGCGGGAGCGGCGGGTTTCAAGGACGCGGCGGGCGGTTTTCGCGCCGATGCCCGGAACCCGCAGCAGGGTTTCATAATCGGCGCGGTTTATTTCCACCGGGAAAAAATCCAGGTGCCGCAAAGCCCAGGCGGTTTTGGGATCAATGTGAGAATCCAGAAACGGCTCGTTGTTTTCGAGGATCTCATCCGCGGCAAAATGGTAGAAGCGCAGCAGCCAATCGGCCTGGTAGAGGCGGTGTTCCCGCACCAGGGGCGGGCCGGGAATGTCCGGCAGCCGGAGATCGCCGGCACTGCCCCGCGCGGAGCCGCCGGGATGGATAAAGGCGGAATAATACACCCGCCTGAGGGAAAACTTGCGGTACAGCGCGCTTGAAAGGTTGATGATCTGCCGGTCGTCTTCGGCGCTGGCCCCCACAATAAGTTGGGTACTCTGCCCCGCCGGGGCAAAGACCGGGGCGGCGCTTTTACCCTGGGGCAAAAACCGCGTTTTCCGCCGGTCTTCCTCAAAAGCGGCGCTCAAGCCCGAAAAATCCCCCATCGCCCCCAGAATCACCTGTCCCGATTTTTGGGGGGCCAGCGTTTGCAGGCTCTTGTCCGTTGGAAGCTCGATATTGACGCTGAGCCGGTCCGCCCAGACGCCGGCCTCGCGGATCGATTTTTCTCCCGCACCGGGAATTATTTTGAGATGAATGTAGCCGCCGTAGCCGGACTCCCTGCGGAGCGTTTTGGCG
Source organism: Treponema sp. (assembly GCA_031279635.1). GTDB lineage: Bacteria > Spirochaetota > Spirochaetia > Treponematales > Breznakiellaceae > WQXQ01. The sequence continues at coordinate 4,702 of JAITIC010000094.1, forward strand.
GTTTCGATGAGCTTTTCCATTACAATATCGGGGTCTGCGAAAATCCCCGACGACAGAAAAAGCCCTTCGATATAATTGCGCCGGTAGAACTCGCAGGTTAATTCCACCAGTTCCTGTACGGTAAAGCTGCCCCGCTTAAGATCCGCCGAAGCGCGGTTCACGCAATAGGCGCAGTCGAAACGGCAGGAATTGGAGAACAGCACCTTGAGCAGGCTTACGCAACGGCCGTCCTCAGTCCAGCTGTGGCAAACCCCGGCGGGTACGCTCGCGCCAAACCCGCACTTGCCCCTGCTGCCTGAGTCCGCGCCGCTCCCCGAAGAGGCGCAGGACGCGTCATATTTCGCCGCCGCCGCCAAAAGCGAAATTTTCTCTTCCAGGTCCATACCCGCGCCTCACTTCAAATATACTATACATAAGTAAAGAAGAAAACGCAAGCGGGTGCGTTGCCCAGCAGTTTGCTGCGCTTCGCGCATTATAATCCCCAAAAATCGCCTTCAGGCGATTTTTTACCCTGCAAACTGCAAGCAGCCCTTTATATTGAGGATTTTTTTGTGTTTTTCCTGAAAGATTGCAAAAAAATCCTCAAGTGCAACAGGCTGCTAGCATTCTGTCCAAGACGAATACCAATATAGCAGACAAAAGAGCAAGAACATGATACAGCGGATACATGAAAAGTTTAGCGCCCAACTTAGCGCCGGAAGACAAAATAATCATGGAAAAATTATTCAAAAGTTTGGTTTAATCCTTTGGGGGTTTAATTCCCCGCCCCTTGGGGCGGTTAAAACCTGGGGGTGCGGGGGATTCATTCCCCCGCATACGCAAATCTTTCAAGGAGAAATCTTCAATACTCCGCCGCTCTGCGGCGGGGATTTTTTAATACCCGGACGCTGTTACTTTGCGGCGGGCTTCTTTACCGCGGTTTTTTTCGCCGCCGGTTTCTTGGCAGCGGCACTCTTAGCCGCGGTTTTTTTCACGGCAGGTTTTTTTGCCGCGGCAGTTTTCACGGCGGTTTTTTTCGCCGCCGGTTTTTTGGCAGCGGTACTCTTAGCCGCCGGTTTTTTTACCGCAGGCTTTTTTGCGGCGGCAGTTTTTGCGGCGGTTTTTTTCGCCGCCGGTTTTTGGGCAACGGCACTCTTAGCCGCCGGTTTTTTTACCGCCGGTTTTTTTGCGCTTGTTGCTGCTGCCATTCTTTTGTCGCTTCTTACAGGTTTTTTACCGTCTTTCACCTTGACAGCAGCGGGTTTATCGGCTTTTGCCGACTCTTTTCCCTTTATAATCTTTCCGGAATTATTTATAACCGCCTGTGCGCCGGCAAGTCGCGCCAGTGGTACCCGGAATGGTGAACATGATACATAGCTTAATCCCGCCCTATAACAAAAGTCAATCGTCGCGGGATCTCCGCCGTGCTCTCCGCATATTCCAATCTTGAGATCCGGTTTAACCTCTCTCCCCGCGCTTATGCCGAAGCGCATCAAGCCCCCGACGCCGTCCTCGTCAATTGAATTGAAAGGATCCACATCAAGCACATTTTTCTGCAGATACACCGGAAGGAACGAAGCGATGTCGTCACGGCTGAAGGCGAAAGTCATCTGCGTAAGATCGTTGGTGCCGAAGCTGAAGAAGTCCGCATATTTGGCAATGTGGCCGGCGCGTATCGCGGCGCGGGGCACTTCGATCATCGTACCGATCTTCACATCCATTTTAATGCCCGCGGCATCGAAAACTTTTGCAATTATTTTTTCGGCGTTGGGCCGCAGGAGCTTTAACTCCCGCGCGGTAACGACAATGGGGATCATGATCTCAGGCTGCACGAGGATATTTGCCAAAACACATTCAACTGCGGCTAGGGCGATTGCCTCCACCTGCATATCGTAGATCTCGGGATATGTTACCGCAAGGCGGCAGCCGCGGTGCCCCAGCATGGGGTTGGCTTCAACAAGCCGGTCGATCTTGGGCTGTAGCGCATCGTGACTCACATTGAGATGGGCGGCAAGCTCGTCCACTTCTTCTTTCGTGTGGGGAACGAATTCGTGAAGCGGCGGGTCAAGGAGCCTGATGGTAACGGGCCGTCCTTCCATTGCCTTGAATATGCCGAAGAAATCTTTCTGCTGGAGGGGCAGTATCTCCTGCAGATGCTTTTCCCGCTCTTCTTTGGTGTCGGCGACGATCATGGCCCGGAAATGGATCAGTTTCTCTTTGTCAAAGAACATGTGTTCGGTACGGCAGAGGCCCACGCCCTGCGCGCCGAAATCAAAAGCCCGTATGGCGTCTTCCGGCTGATCCGCGTTGGTTCTTACATCAAAGCCTTTGATGGGGCCCCGCACGGCGCGGGCGCGTACCTGGTCGCACCACTTGAGGAATATGTTCATGTCTTTGGAGATGTTCGGAATCACCAAAGGCAGGCGGCCCTCATACACCTCGCCGGTCGAACCGTCAATGGTGAGCCACTCCCCTTCCTGGTAGGTCTTGCCGCCGATAACGGCGGTGTTGTGCTGCACTGAAACGCCTTTCGCGCCGGCCACGCAGGGGGTTCCCATGCCGCGGGCAACTACTGCCGCGTGGCTGGTCATGCCGCCGGTGGAGGTAAGCACGCCCTGGGAAACCACCATGCCGCCAATGTCCTCCGGGCTGGTGTCTTTGCGCACCAGCAGCACTTTTTCACCCCTTTCGTGCCATGTTTCGGCGTCTTTGGCGGTAAAAACGATGCGCCCCGCGGCGGCGCCGGGGGAGGCGTTAAGACCTTCGGTAATGGGTTTTGCTTCCTTGTTGGCCGCCGGATCGATCATCGGGTGGAGCAGCTGATCCAAATGCGCCGGCGTTACCCGCATAATCGCGGTCTCTTTATCGATCAAGCCCTCGGCAACCATGTCCACCGCGCACTTTATCGCGGCGGTTCCCGCCCGCTTGCCGTTGCGGGTCTGGAGCAGGAAAAGTTCACCCTGCTGTACGGTGAATTCCATATCCTGCATATCTTTGAAATGTTTTTCCAGCTTGTTTTTGATGCCCACGAGTTGTTTGTAAATAACCGGATTCCGTTTCGCCAGCGTGGCGATCTTTTCAGGCGTCCTGATACCGGCCACCACGTCCTCACCCTGGGCGTTCATCAGGTATTCACCGTAAAACTCGTTGATGCCGGTGGAGGGGTCGCGGCTGAAGCACACGCCTGTGCCGGAGTCTTCGCCGAAATTGCCGAACACCATAGACTGCACATTCACCGCGGTCCCTTTGAGATTGCGGATGCCGTTGAGCTGCCGGTATTTGATGGCCCGCTCGTTCATCCACGAGCCGAAAACAGCGTTGACCGCGCCCCAAAGCTGATCCAGCGGGTTCTGGGGAAAGTCCCTGCCGGTGCTTTTCTTAATGATTTTTTTGTATTCGTCAACGAGAGCCTCAAGGTCTTTGGCGTTAAGCTGTGTGTCAAGCTCGACATTTTTCGATTTTTTAATGCCGCTGATGGCTCCCTCAAACAGCTCGTGTTCCACGCCCATGACCACGTCGCCGTACATCTGGACGAAACGCCGGTACGCATCCCAGGCGAAACGGGGATTGCCGGTTCTAAGGGAAAGGCCCTGCACTGCCTTGTCGTTCATTCCCAGGTTGAGAATCGTGTCCATCATGCCGGGCATGGAAACCGCCGCGCCGGAACGAACCGAAACCAGCAGGGGATCGTCGGGATCGCCGAGCTTTTTCCCCATTATCTTTTCAAGTCTTTTGAGGTTTGCCTCTACTTCCCCTTTAACGCCCGCAGGATATTTTTGCTTGTTCTCATAATATGCGGCGCAGACCACGGTAGAGATCGTAAAGCCCGGCGGAACCGGAATCCCCATGTTGGTCATCTCCGCGAGGTTGGCGCCTTTGCCGCCCAGCACATCTTTCATCTTCGCGTCCCCTTCGGCCTTGCCTTCGCCGAAGAAGTACACTTCTTTTCGTTTAGCCATTAACTGCCTCCGTACTTTCTCTTATCATAACATGATCGGCAAAAATGTGAAGTACCCTGAGCGGTATCGCGCGGTTTATGACGATAAAGGAAAAACGGAAATTCCTGGGACAGGCTATTCATTCGTTGACACAAACCTTTTCAAAGCCTAAAATCTATATTATGAATATATCTACTTATACAGTAAAGCCGAAACTCCTCGCACCACTAAAGCCGCTGGAAGAGATTGCCCGCAATCTTTGGCTGTCGTGGAATTATGACGCAATTCAGCTTTTTATCAGGCTGGATTATGACGTATGGCTCCAGTCCCAGCAGAGTCCGGTACGGACCCTGGGTATGGTCAGCCAGGAGCGGCTTGCCCAGACGGCCAAAGACGATTCCTATCTTGCCGCGCTCAAAGAAGTATACGACCGGTTCCGGCGCTACAAAAAGGGTGAAACCTGGTACCGGGGCAGCCATAAGGATGTGGTGGCCTATTTCTCCATGGAATACGGCATGGACACTTCCCTTCCTATTTATTCAGGGGGCTTGGGCATCCTCTCCGGGGACCACATGAAAACATCCTCGGATATGGGCCTGCCCCTGGTGGGGATCGGCTTTTTGTACCGGCAGGGATATTTCAAACAGATGTTGAACGCCGACGGCTACCAGCAGGAAAGCTATCCGGAAAACGACTGGTACAATATGCCGGTGGAACGGAAAACCGGTAAAGACGGGCAGCCCGTCAAGATTACCGTGGATTTGGCAGGCCGCCAGGCTGTCGCCCAGATATGGGAAGTGAAGGTCGGCCGCTCTTCCCTGTACCTGCTGGATACCAATATCGAAGAGAACGCCCCGGATATCCGCAACATCACCGCGACCCTGTACGGCGGCGACAAGGAAACCCGGATACAGCAGGAAATTCTCCTGGGCATCGGCGGCATCCGCGCACTGCGGGCTTTGGGCATTAACCCCGCCGCCACGCACATGAACGAAGGCCATGCGGCTTTTTTGGGCCTTGAACGGATCCGGGAAATCATGGTCGAACGGAATTTTACTTTTGAAGAGGCGAGAGAGGCGGTGTGGCCCACCAATATCTTTACCACCCACACCCCGGTTCCCGCGGGGAACGAGCGCTTTGACATTGCCCTGCTGGAAAAATATTTCCGCAACTGGCCTGAAGTGCTGGGCATTTCCTGGAGAGACTTTGTCGGCCTCGGCCGGATATATCCGGGCGACGAGCATGAAACGTTCTGCATGACCGTACTGGCCCTGAAACTTGCGGCCTATGCAAACGGCGTGGCGAAACTCCACGGCGTGGTTTCCCGTGAGATGTGGAAGGGCCTGTGGCCCGGCCTCCCCCTGGACGAGGTGCCCATCGCCCATGTGACCAACGGCGTCCATTCCCGCACCTGGGTTTCCAGCGGCATGATAGAGCTTTTGGACCGCTATTTCGGCCCGCATTTTGAAAACAAACCCACGGATTTGGCGATCTGGGAACGCATGGAGCGGATATCCGACGAAGAGTTGTGGCGTACCCACGAGCGCCGCAGGGAGCGCCTGGTGGCCTTTGTCCGCGACCGTATCCGCGATCAGTACAAGCGCATCGGCGCGGTGGAGCACCGTATCCGCCAGGTTGAGGATGCCCTCTCCCCCTACGCCCTGACGCTCTGCTTTGCCCGGCGTTTCGCCACCTACAAGCGGGGCAACCTGCTGTTGCGCGACCCCGAGCGGCTGCTGCGCCTGGTAAAAGACAACGACCGGCCGGTCCAGTTGATCTTCGCCGGCAAGGCCCATCCCCACGACATGCCCGGCAAAGAGCTGATCCGCGAGATCATCCACTTTGCCGAAAAGTACGATGTCACGAGCCGCATCGTTTTTGTCGAGAACTACGACATGACCGTCGCCAAGTACCTGACATCGGGCGGCGATGTGTGGCTCAACACCCCCAGGCGGCCCATGGAAGCCTCGGGTACCAGCGGCATGAAAGCCGCCATGAACGGCGTGCTCAACTGCTCCATCATGGACGGCTGGTGGGACGAAGCCTATCAGCCCGAAATCGGCTGGGCCATCGGCCACGGCGAGCAGTACGAAGACGAAAGCCTACAGGACGATGTGGAAAGCAAGGCCCTGTACGACCTGCTTGAGCGGGACATTATCCCCATGTTCTATCAGCGGGGCCGCGACGGTCTGCCGAGAGAGTGGATCAGAAGGATGAAGGATTGTATGCGGATAATCGGCCAGTCCATGTCCTGCCACCGTATGCTGATGGACTACTCGAACATGTTCTACTTTCCCGCGCTCAAGAACTACCGCCGCCTGGTCAATGACGACTACGTTGAGGCGAAATCCCTGGCGGCTTATTTTGCCAAGCTGCGGCAGTCATGGGACAGCCTGAAAATCGTCAAGCTCGAATCCAATGCCAAGCCGGTGATGCAGCGGGGTGACAAGCTTACCGTCAGCGCCTACCTGGATATGGGCCAGATGCTGCCTGAAGAGCTGCAGGTGGAACTCTACCACGGTACGGTGTCGAATCAGAGCAATGAGATCACTAACGCCTGCCGGAAGGAGATGCGGTGGGTAAGTACCGAGAACGGCTTAAGCCTGTACGAGGTACGGATCGAGTGCGCCGATACCGGCCAGCAGGGCCACACGGTGCGGATTTTGCCCAAGCACAGCGCGCTGATCCATCCCTACCGTTCCGGTTTTATCAAGTGGGCCTGAACCGCGTTTCGCAGGAGAATAAAAGAAACCACGGACTTCACGGATAATTCGGACTTTTGGTTCAAAGCCTGCGCTTTTGTCCGTCCCGTCCGTGTGGTCGGTGGTTCTTCCTTCTCTTCAAGAAAGGAATTGCTATGCTATCCCCTTTTTGCGGCGGGGCCGTGCCCCCGCAGGAGAACCCCGGTTCTCAGTCATTTAAGTACCTCGACATTGTCATGGCTTTTTTTGTCGCCGTTCTCATCGTGAGCAACATCGCCTCGTCGGCGAAAATTGTGGACCTGGGCTTTTCCCTGTTCACGATCCCCATGGCCTTTGACGGCGGCACTTTGCTCTTTCCCCTGTCCTATGTGTTTGGGGACGTGCTCACCGAAGTCTACGGCTTCCGCGCTTCCCGGCGGGTTATCCGTACCGGTTTTGCCGCCCTGGCCCTTTCCTCCCTGGTTTTCTTTTTGCTCCGTCTGCTGCCCGCCGAAAGCACCTGGGAAGGCTATGCGGGAAGCGCCGCGTACGACGCGATCCTCGGCGGCATAAGCGGCGGCGGCATTGCCCTCGCAAGCCTTTTGGGCTATTGGGCGGGGGAGTTTTCCAACTCGGTGGTACTTTCAAGGATCAAGGTGCTGATGAAAGGGCGCCTGCTCTGGGTCAGGACCATCGGCTCCACCCTGGTGGGCGAACTCCTTGACAGCCTGATCTTTGTAACGGTGGCAAGCCTTGCCGGGGTTTTCGGCTGGGAACTGTTCTGGAGCCTGGTGCTGACCAACTACCTCCTGAAATGCCTTATCGAGGCTCTGATGACCCCCGTAACCTACGGCGCGGCCTACCTCCTGAAGAAAGGCGAAGGGGCGGATGTGTACGACACGAATGTGAAATACAGCCTGGTGTAGCCAATGGGGAATGTACAATGGCGCGACACGAAGCCGCTTGAATAGCCCTAAGAGAGGTTCATTTTAGTTCATGGTCGTGAACCGGCTTTCAGCCTTGCAAAACTGTGAATTGCAGGGCTGTTTTTCCAAAACTGAAGTTTTGGAAAAACCTCATTAGACAATTCATTTGCGCTTAATCTTTCCAGGGAAAAATAAAACTCTTCAGTGAGCGCGTCCCGGTCTTTTCCCGCTCCTCAATAAGAATCGCATCCCAGGGAATTGCGCGGCGCTTTGATTGGGGAGACGCCTCCGGGTTGGCCTCAAGCCAGTCGTATTTCAAAAGCCGCAGCCGCAGGGCTTCGTCAAGGTACAGGAGGATACCGGCGGGGCCGGGAAAGAGAAAGGCCAGCAGCGCGGAAATGACCAGGATGACGGCGTTGTGGAGCAGGGAAAAAACGGCGAGGCCGGGGTTGTCGAAAAAAATAACAAAGCATTTCTTGAAAACTTTGACGAGCTTAAAGTCAAGGCGGGATCTCACCGCGAAGAAAAATTGCAGTGAGAGCAGGGCCAGGACCAGCGTCCAGAAAATCACCGCGGCGAGGAGCAGGCCGATCATGGAATTGATGCTCAGGTAAAAGGGGATGATGATCGAAACCATGGCCCAGAGGATGAGGGCTACAATGCCCATACAAAGGCCGGCTGGCCAGCCCTCCCTGAGGTTCCTTACAAAATCGCCGAAGCCGAAAGAGCCGTAGTCGGACACGGCCCTGAGCGAGAGGGCCGCCGCCGCGAGGTACACGGAACACCAGAGCGTCCCGATGAGCAGGGCGGCAAAGAAAAGCGCCGGACTGGAAAAAAGACCGGGCAGAAACACGGGGACGGCAAGGGAAGCGATAAAGCCCAGGTTAAGCAGGGCGACGCGGAACAGATTGTCCCAAAGATCGAAAAAGGTCTTTTTTATGAGAAAGCCAATCATGCGGTAATGATAAGGTATAATCCCGCGCTCGTCCATTGCCCCGGCCTGGGAATACCGGTATAATGGGGATATGAAGTATCACATTTTCGTCGGTTCGACTTTGGATGATCTGAAGAACGAGCGCCGGGAGCTGTTCCGGATCATCATGGAGTTTGGGCACATTCCGGTTACGGCGGAATATATCGACCCGCAGGTGAAGGACTCATGCCGGCTTTTGCAAAAGACCGTCGAGGAATGTGATTACTTTATTGCCCTCAGCGCCTATAGATACTGCCCGGAGACGGAATACGCCATAGCGGTCAAAAAGGGAATCCCCGTCATTGCCCTCATTATTGATGAAAAGGCCCGCTGGAAGGCTTCCAAAAAAGAAGCGGACGCGGCGCTGATAAAAAATCTGGAAGAATACAAGCAGAAGCTCCGCGGGGGTGCGCATGAGACCTGGCTCAGTACGGCGGATCTGTGCCAGAAAGCCCAGAGCGCTTTAATTCGGGAAATGAACCTCAACCCGCGGGACGGCTGGGTCAGAGGGGAGCAGGCGGTCAAGCCGCTGATGGCCAACGAGCTTGCCCGGCTCAGCGGTGAAAACGATATCCTCAGGCGGCAGATAAAAATCGGGAGCGGCGAAATGGTGGCCAGGCTGCGGGAACAGATGAAAAAAGCCCTGAAAATGCTGGCCCTGAACAAAGTGTCTTTAAGTTTTTACTATGCACCCGGGGACAACTGGGAAAACACCCGGCAGTTCCGCTGTCTGCGGATATTCAAACTGTTGACGCCGGAACTGGCGCTGGGCAAGACCACCAGCGAGGTATCCCGCTTTCTGGGGACGGTGCTCAACCCCGATCTGGAAAAGACCGTCCGCAAGGATTATCCCACTCCGTCGAACACCATCAAAAAAATCATGGCCGATTTTGAGCTGTTGAGGCTGGTTAAATGCGCCAACGGCGGGAATGATGCCGGCGATGAAATTTGGGAAATAACCGAATACGGGAAAGAACTTTATTCCGCCTACCGGATGCGCCAGCTTGAGAAAGCTCTCAAGCGCTAACGGGCTTTAGTGGCCGTCTCCTGTAGACAATACAGGTTCAGAAGGCCGCCGCGTCCATGCCGGTACTCTCCGTATCAATAACATGATGGCCGTAGGCGTTAATGACCAGGGTCTGCCCGCAGCGGGTCGTGCGGATATCGGACAGATCGTAGAGGTGGATATGGCCGTGTACAAGATAGCGGGGCTTGAAGGCCCTCATAAACCAGAGAAAGGCCTTAAAGCCCTGATGGCATTTATCTTCCTTGTCGTGGATTCCCTCCGGCGGCGCGTGGGTGAGGAGTATGTCCACATAGCGGCCGTGAACGGCGCGGTTCCACAACAGGCGGGGGATGAGTTTCGCAATCTCGCAGTACATCTCGAAATTGGTGAACTGATTTTTCCCCCGGTTGTGACGCATTGAGCCGCCCAGTCCGGCGATAATCAGCCCCTCTTCAATGGTGATTTTTGATCCCATATGAGTCGCGCCGGAGCTGCGGAATGTTTCGTCTTCGTCACTGCAGAGATTCGGCGTTCCCTGAAAATAGCGCATCTCCTCAACATGGTGGTTGCCGAACACAAAAAGCAGGGGTTTGTTGAGGCTTGAGACAATGAAATCAAGGTAATCCAGGGGAAGGTCTCCGGCGCAGAGCACAAGGTCGACGCCGGCGAACCGCTCCTTGATGGCGGCGGAATACACCAGGGGATCGATCTGGTCGGAAACGCAGAGGATCTTCATGCTCGCTACACCAGAGGGGCGTTCCGGTACTGCTGGTATCTGACGAGCTTTTCACCTACATCTTTGAAGTTCTTCTTTTTGGCGTAGACCTTGTCCCACTGGGCAATGGCCTTGTCCAGCTCCTCCTTGCTTTCATAACAATTGCCGAGGAAATAGCGGGCATACAGGCTTTCCTGGCTGGATTCATCGGTGATGGCCTGTACCGCCTGCTCAAGGTCGGCGATGGCCCGGTCCGCCGTCCCCTGCGCCAGGTAGCAGCCGCCTTTTTCCACCAGAGCCCTGACTTTGAACTCGCCGCTGCGGGCGGCCTTTTCAAAAGACTCGGCGGCGGCGGCGTACTCTTTGGCGTCTTTTCGGATTTTTCCAAGGTAATAGTGCGCCCGCCCCTGGTTATCGCTTAAATATTTGAGAGCGACGTTCAGGACCGCCTTCGCCTCCTGGGCCTTCTTTTCCTTGTACAGCATGATCCCCAACTCGCAGTGGATATTGCCGTCCCTGGGGTTGAGTTCCGCGGCCTTGCTGAGGTAGCCGGCCGCCATATTGGTCTTGTTCCGCTCGTTAAAGAGCTTGCCCGCCCGGTAGTAGTAGTCCGCGTGGGTGGGTATGAGCTTTATGAGCAGGAGGTATTCCTTCAGCGCCTCTTCCCCCTCATTCTGCGCGGCGTACAGGCCGGCCAAAAGTTCGCGGAATTCCACTTCGGGTATATTTCTTTCCTTGATGCCCAGGTTCAAAACCGTTTTCAGTTCGGCCAGCGCCAGTTCTTCCCGTTTTTCCTTGTGATACGCCAGGCCCAGATAGTAGTGAGCCTCGGCGTTACGGGGATTTTGGGCGATGATACGCTTTGCCGTCCTGATTGCCGCCTGGGTTCTTCCCGTTTTTATCAGCTTGGGCAGCGCTTCGGCATACTGGGGAAACAACACGGATTTGACGATAAAGAAGATAAGGGCACCGGCGCCGGCCGCAAGGATGATAATGAGAGGTAGGGCTCTGGACATGACTTTTCCTTTTTCCTTAGAGCTTGTCCCAAAACTAATTGATCGCGCGCTAACGTTCCCGGCATAGCCGGGGACACGGTTTTGGGACAGTCTTGAGCCACAGGCTCTTGCAGCTTTTCAGGCTTTCAGCCTTGCAAAACTGCGAATTGTAAGGTGGCTTTCCTAAAACTGAAGTTTTGGGGAAGCCGCTTTATATTACTATATTATCGGTTATTAGTGAATACGGAGGGAGTATGGAAAAAAATTGTCCCGCTAAGTACTGCGGAGCCGTGGTTTTGTGGTTTGCCGCGGCGGTTTTTGGTTTTGGGCAGACCAATTTTACCAAAGGCGAGGCGCTGTTCATGCAGAACAAGCCCGAAGAGGCCGCACCCTACCTTGAAAATTCCATCGCCGATGATCCCGCCCATGTAATGGCCTGTCTGTACCTGGGCATGGTGTATGAGCAGTTGGAAAGGAACGACGAGGCCATTGCCGCCTACCGGAAGATCCTCGACCGGGCCGGGGATTTGAGCGCCAATGTGGCGAATAATCTGGGGAACGCCTATTTCAAAAAAGGGGACGCCGCCGGGGCGGAGCGCTTCTACACCCAGGCCCTGGACGCGGATCCCGACTACGCCTCCGCGCGCCTGGGCAGGGCCAACGCCCGCCTGAAAGCCGGTTCGATGCGGGCGGCGCTTGGCGATTATGAGCTATATTTGTCGCTGGAACCGCGCTCTCCCAAACGGCCCCAGATAGAACGGCTTATCGCCCTTATCCACTCCGAGTCCGCCGCCGAGGAACGGCGGAAGCTCCTCGCCGAAGAAACGGCCAGGGTCAGGGAAGAGGCGGCCAAAGCCGAGGCGGAACGGCGGCAGCGCCTGCTGGACGAAGTTTCGGCCTCTCTTCAGTCCGCGGCCAACTCAAGCCAAGGCCTTTCCAGCGGGGCCGAGGACGTGGAAGAGTACAAGAGCGAATTCGAGCTTGAGTGACGGCTTGAGGGAGCTGCCGCCCCCAGACTCCATAATGAACCTTTTCCGGATCAAAGCGGTCCTTCCTTGACGGGATTTTCGCGGGATACCCCAGGGCAACCAGTGAAAAGGGGATAATATGGCCGGGGATGCCGAAGCGGGAGGCAAAGGCCTTGACCCGCCCCTCGTCGGGATACCAGCCGAGCCATACCCCGCCGAGTCCTTCATCCACGATTTGGAGCAGGATGTTTTCCGTGGCCGCCGAAAGGTCTTGAACCCACCAGGTGTCACTTGGATCGGAACTTCCCCCCTGTTTCAGATTGGCGCAGGCGGCAATTACCGCGCCCGCGCCGGCGCACATTTTCGCGTAGGGACTCATATCCGCAATGGCTTTGAGGTCTTCCCTTTCGGTAACAATCAAAAATTCCCAGGGCCGCCGGTGCTTCAAAACCCGCCCGAAGGATGCGTTCAACTTTCTCAGCTTCCACGGGCTTCGGCAAAAAATTACGGACAGAACGGCGTTCAAAAATCACTTGCATGGAGTCTCCTCTGTATCTGAGTATCACCATATCATAAAAAGTTAAAAAAGTTAAAGCGGTGCAGATTCCACTGTTGTACCGGTCCTGCTTTGCGGTATACTATGGAGCATAGGGAGGGCGCGGTTGCGCCGTGTCCAAAGGTTAATTTTTTGAGTTGCAAATACCGAAAAGTTTATAATGATGGATAGACATAAATTGACAGCCATAATCGCCGGAGGCGCGCTGCTTTTGGCGGCGGGCGTGTTTATATGTATCAAGTGGGGCGCGCCGGCAATGTCCGGCGGGGCTTCGGCGCGGACGCGGGAATTGGCGAGGCAGGAAAACACGCTGAAGCTGGCGGAGGATTATCTTGCCGCCGGTGAGTATGGGCGGGCCTTGGACCTGCTGGAACGCCTGCTGATAGAGGCCCCCGATAATGCCGCGGCCAGGGAACTGCACGAACGGGCTTTAAGGGAACAGCGGAGCGTGAGCGAGTCAGAGGAGATGGACCGCCTGCTTGAAGCGCTGTCCAGGCTCGCGCCGGATCAGAACCTGGCGTTGCAGTCGGCCGAGCAGCTCGCCCGGCTTGCGGCGGAAACGGAAGAACGGCCGGCGGCGCAGCGCACGGCCCAGCGTCAGGCCGAGGAGGAGCGGCTGGCGGCGCATCAGAGGGAGGCTGAGGAGGAGCGGCTGCGCCTGGCGGCGGAGGCGGCCCGGCGCAAAGCCGAGGAAGAGGAGCTTGCCAAAGCCTCCCGTGCTCTGCAAGAGCAAATGCGGGCGGTGAACGACCTCGTTTCCAGGGGCGAGGCCCAGCTTGACAGCAATGATCTTGCCGGCGCGAACGAGACCTTTGGGGAAGTCCGCGCCAAAATGCCGCCGGAGGAAAGCCGCTTTGAGGCTCAGAAACTGGCGGACATGGCCGACGCTTACTACGAGTTTTTTGTCCGCCACTCTGACAGCGGGGACGGGGCCGACGCGGCCAAACGGTCGGCGGACTTGGCGTCCGAAGCGGCGGCCAAGGATCCCCGGCAGGCGCTGCCCCGTTATACCCTGGGAAAACTCAGCCGGGATCTCCGCCAGACCGACAAGGCTGTCGCCGAGTTCAAGGAAGCGGTGCGGCTTGAGCCGGCGAATCATCTGTATTCCTATGAGCTGGGACGGACGAGTTTTACCGCCCGGCGTTATACCGAGGCGAGGGAGGCCTTTGAGACCGTGGTCCGGCTCAACTCCAGGTTTGAGCCGGGCTGGTACAATCTGGGGGGAACCCTGCGGGCACTAAACCGGCAGGACGAGGCCCTGAACGCCTACCGGGAGGCCATCGCGGTCAAGGCGGATTACGCGCTGGCCCACCGTGAAGTGGGGCGGATTCTCTTTGCCGGGGGCGATGCCAAAGGGGCCATAGACGCCTTTAACACGGCCCTGAAGTACAACTCAGGCGATCTCTCTTCGCTCAGGGAACTGGGGGCGGCCCAGAACGCCGCCGGGGACTATGCCGCAGCGGAGGCTTCTTTTGCCCGCGCCCTGCAGGCGGCCCCTTCGGACGCCCAGACCAATTACAACATGGCCGTGGTAAAACTGTCCATGCACAAAAATACCGAGGCCCTTGACTTTGCCAGGCGCGCCGTGGAAAAGAATCCTTCCAGCGCGGTATACGCCTATACGCTGGGCCTTGCCGCCGAATCCTTAGGCGGAACCGATGCCGCCATCAGCGCGTACCGGAACGCCGCGTCGCTTGACCCAAAGTACCTGCGGCCCCGCATCAACCTGGGAAGCCTGTACCTTTCCAGAGATATGCCCGAAGATGCCCTCCACTATCTGAACGAGGCGTTCAGAATAGGGCCGGCCAATTTTGAGGTGAACAACAACATGGGCGCGGTCTACGCCAAGCTGGAAAACTGGACTTCGAGCGTGGACCACTATGAGCGGGCCTTAGCGGCGGAGGCCAGCCATCCTACGCTGCATCTGAATTTGGCCAGGGCCTACGCCGGCGCGGGCGAGCTTGCCAAAGCCCAGAACGCTTACCAGGCGGTGCTGCGCCTTGCCCCCGACAACTGGGACGCCCTGTTTGAACTGGGAAAAACCTGCGTAAGCCTTGGGAGGCCCGATGAGGCGAAAAAGTATTTGCAGGACCTCTTAATGCGCAACGCCTCCTATACCGGCAAAGTGGACGCGGAGCGGATATTGTCGAGTTTATGAGCAGGTACGATTCCCTTCCTTCCAGGCGGGTGCAGAGCTATGTGTTCGCGGCGCTCCTCATCGTGCTTTTTCTTCTGGTGTGCAGGCTTGTCGCCCCCTTTTTTACGGCCCTCCTCTGGGCGACCCTGCTCTATATACTGCTCAGTCCCCTGCACAAGCGCGCGATCCGCCGCCTTGATTTCAACACCCACGGGGGGAGGGCGCTGAAAACCATCTGGGCCGCGGTCTTCACCCTGGGCGCAACGGTGATTATCCTGCTGCCCCTTTCCTTTACGGCGGCGGTGTTTTTCCGGCAGATTATGGAACTGGTACGCCATATCCGCGAGACGATCGACGGGAAGCCTGAGATCATCCAGGGGCTGTTTGAAAGAACATCGGCCTTTCTTGGGGAAATGAGCGCCGGTCATATACTCATCAGCGCGGATGATATACAGGGACGGCTCATGGTTTTTCTTTCGGCGAGGATTGAGCGCCTGGTGCCGCTGAGCGGCGATATTGCGCGTACTGTCGGGGTCTTTTTATTCACCATGTTCCTGATAGTGTTTTCAATGTTTTTCTTTTTTGTTGACGGGCCGTATCTTTCCCGCCTGGTGCTCCGCTCCATCCCCATTAAAAAAGAATATATCAGTACCCTGACCGGCAAATTCATGGACATTACACGAAACCTCTTCTTCGGGTACATCATGGTAGCCCTGATTCAGACGGTGATGGCTTATATCATTTTCAGCGTTTTTCAGATCAAAGGATCGCTGGTATTGGCGGCGCTTACGTTTATCTGCGTGTTTATTCCCATGTTCGGGGGAGGGCTGGTATGGCTGCCGATCAGTGTCAGCATGTTTTTGGCCGGCGATACGGTAAAGGGAATGGTGTTTGTGATAGTGTCGGGGTTTTTTATCTCCACGCTGGATAATCTCATTCGTCCGCTGTTCCTGAAGGATCGGATACGCCTTCATCCGCTGATCATATTTTTTGCCATACTCGGCGGCATAGAGCTGTTCGGTTTTAACGGCCTCGTGCTGGGCCCCATAGTGGTCATTTTATTCCTCACCGTGCTGGACATGTTTTTTATCGAACATAAACTCGAATAACAGACTTGTTGGAAACCTGTTTAACAGCGGGCTTTAGCCCGCAGGTTTCCGAACAACTCTAATATACAGGAGATACTATGAACGCGATTATTACCGTGGTGGGCACCGATCAGGTTGGGATTATCGCCAGGGTCAGCGCCTTTTTGGCGGAACGGAACATCAATATCGAAGACATCAGCCAGACCATTCTGAGCGGCAGTTTCGTGATGATGATGATGGTAAACCTTTCTTCCAGCGTAAAGGCGCTTGAGGATGTGAAGCGGGAACTTGCCGAGTTAGGCGAAACCATGAACGTTTCTATCAGCCTGATGCACGAAAAAGTGTTCAGCGCCATGCACCGCATTTAGGAATGGGCCATGCTGTTTACGCCTTTTGAGATTAAAGAAACCGTGGACATGTTTCTGCGGTACAAGCTGGATATCCGCGCCATTACCCTGGGAGTATCCCTGCTGGACTGCGCCTGTGCTTTCGGAAAGGAAACCCGCAGGAAGATCCGCGAGAAGCTGCTGCGCATCGCCGGTCCGCTGGTGCAGACCGGCAGGGACATTGAGATCGAATACGGCATTCCCATTATCAACAAACGTATCGCGGTAACGCCCATTGCCCTGGCCGCCGCTTCCTGCGAGGAGGAGGACTTTACCCCCTTTGCCCGTACGCTGGACGAAGTCGCCGCCGAACTGGGCGTTGATTTTGTGGGGGGCTTTTCAGCGCTGGTACAAAAAGGTTTTACCGGCGGTGACGAGCGCCTCATCAATTCTCTGCCGGATGCCCTCTCCTCAACGGAGCAGGTCTGCGCCTCGGTGAATGTGGCGTCCAGCAAGAGCGGCATCAACATGGACGCGGTGCGGCGCATGGGCGAAATTATCCGCGCCGTTGCGGAAAAAAGCGCCGCCCGCAGCGGCATCGGCTGCGCCAAGCTCGTGGTGTTTTGCAACGCGCCGGAAGACAACCCCTTTATGGCCGGCGCTTTTCACGGGACGGGGGAGGCGGAGAGCTGCCTCAACGTGGGGGTCTCAGGCCCCGGCGTGATCAGAGCCGCGCTGGAAAGCCGCCGTGATGCAAGTTTTGACGAGTTAGCCGACGCCATAAAAAAAACCGCCTTCAAGATAACCCGCATGGGCCAACTCGTGGGAATGGAAGCGGCCCGCCGCCTCGCCGTTCCTTTCGGAATCCTTGACCTTTCCCTCGCCCCCACTCCGGCCGTGGGCGATTCGGTGGCCCGCATTCTTGAGGAGATGGGTCTTGAAAGCGCCGGCGCGCACGGCACGACCGCCGCGCTGGCCATGTTAACCGACATGGTAAAGAAAGGCGGCGTCATGGCCTCCACCCACGTGGGCGGTTTTTCCGGGGCCTTCATCCCCGTCTCCGAAGACGAAGGCATGGTGGACGCCGTCAGAAAGGGCGCCATAAGTCTTGACAAACTGGAGGCCATGACTTCGGTGTGTTCGGTGGGCCTTGACATGATCGCCCTTCCCGGTGACACCAGCGCCGCCGCCATTTCGGCGATCATTGCCGATGAAATGGCCATCGGCATGGTGAACAACAAAACCACCGCCGTGCGGGTCATTCCCGCGCCCGGCAAAAAAGCCGGCGACTGGGTTGAGTTCGGCGGTCTCCTCGGCGGCGCGCCCGTCATGGCGGTAAACCCCGCGAAAAGCGACGCCTTTATCAGCCGCGGCGGAAGGATACCCGCGCCCATACACAGTTTCAGGAATTAGCGTTTTATTTTTCGCGATTGGTTTTACAGGAGGCTTTCCCAAAACCGCGCCCCCGGCTATGCCGGGAACGTGAGCGCTTGGGACAGGCCCACAGGGTACGGGAAATGAAAACCGGCGATTTTTTCTTTGAGCTTCCTCCCCATCTTATCGCCCAGTATCCGGGCGGACAGCGGGGGCAGAGCCGCCTTATGACTCTGGACCGGAAAACGGGAAGGCGGGGACATTGCGTGGTCGCGGACCTTCCCCGCCTCCTTGCGCCGGGGGACCTGCTGGTGTTTAACGACTCCAGGGTCCGCAAAGCGAGGATTATCGGCGTATCGGAAACAAGCGGCGCGAAAGCGGAATTCCTGCTCTTAAGCCCCTGCCCCTCTGGGCGCGCCGGCGGCAGCGCGTGGAAGGCCCTTGCGCGGCGCTCAAGGCGGCGCAAAAGCGGCAGCCGCTGCGTGTTTTACGGCAAAGAGGGAAAGGAAATTGCCCGCGCCGAAATCAGCGGCGGGGAAGGGGAGTACCGGATCCTTGAGTTTGACCGGCGTGTTGACGACGAGTGGCTTGACCGTTACGGGCACATCCCCCTTCCCCCCTACATCAGGCGCGAGGACACCCCCGCCGACGCGGAACGCTACCAGACCGTATACGCCGCGGCATACGGCTCCGCCGCCGCCCCCACCGCGGGCCTGCACTTTACCGGCGAGCTTCTGGACCGCCTCGAAAAGGCCGGCGTGGAAAGCGCCTTTATCACCCTCCATGTGGGCCTGGGAACCTTTCTGCCCGTGCGCAGCGAAAACATTGAAGACCACGTAATGCACGAGGAAACGTTCAGCATTGACGGGGAAAACGCCGCCAAAATTGAGCGGGCGAAAGCAGCCGGCCGCCGCTTGGTTGCCGTGGGCACCACGAGCGTCCGCACGCTGGAAAGCGCCTGGGGCGCGGGCGGCTTACGGCGGGGGCAGGGGGCCACTTCAATTTTTATCCGTCCCGGCTATTGCTTCAAAGTGGTGGACGCCCTGTTCACGAACTTCCACACCCCCGAATCCACTCTGCTGATGCTCGCCGCCGCCTTTGCCGGCAGGGAGCTGATCCTTGAAAGCTACGCCGAGGCCGTCCGCGAAAACTACCGTTTTTTCAGCTACGGCGACGCCATGCTCATTGAATGAGCGGCGTCCCGGTAATTCCAAACTATCATGCCATTAAGACACGGCATCAATATTATTTTCATTCTGGATTTATTTGAAAAATGATTTGTTCCCGCCGAATAGAAAAGAGCGCCGTCTATTTTGCAAAACTCAGGGAAACTTCCGCCGCCGCGGCCGACGTTGTAACGCCGGCGCCGCAAAACTTGGGGAACAAAATCTTCCCGCATTGGGAGGCGAGATACGCCGCCCGTTCGCATACATTATCGACGCCTGCCTTTGAGTAGACAAAGGCCGAAGCGGTAAACCCTTTCCCGGCGGCCTGCAGCTCTTCGGCGGTAAAGAAAGAAAGGGGCCATTGCTGTTGTTCGCAAAAACGGATCAGCGCCGGTTCGTTTTTTTTTATGTGTATGGTTCCCGCCGCCTTAACACTGCGGATATCTATACCGTGTTGATCCAACGCCTGCCTGACGGTGTTCTCTATGGCTTCCAAAGCCGCGCCTTTTCTGCATCCTATCCCCAGGTACACGCACCGGGGAATTAGATGCAGCGAATCATCCGCTTCCCTGCCCCGGTAGACCGATACGCGGATTTCCGGTCCGGCGGTTTCCGTTGTTGAGTCCACAACCCTTAGCCCCCGCGGAACCGTTCCCGCAATGGGGTATTCGCTTTCCAGCGTAATTTCCTCCCCCCGAAGGAGGCGCATGGAGATTTCCCTGGCTTTTTTCATGCTGCCGATGACAAGGCCGTTAGCCCCGGCCCAGAGGTCCACCGCAAAAACACCGTTTATATCGGTCGCGGTGGTAATAACCGGCCGGGATCCCAGGGATTCCGCAATTTCCATTGTCAGCGCGTTGGCGCCGCCGAGGTGTCCCGAAAGGAGGGCAATGGTCCACGTTCCCTTTTCATCAATAACCACCACCGCCGGATCTTCGGCCTTGGAACGCAAGAGCGGCCCTACCGCCCGAACCGCTATTCCCGCGGCGCCTATGAAGACCAGGGCGTTCCCCCGGAGAAAGGCCCTCGCCGTCCGTTCCGCCAGGGGAAGTTCCCCGGCTTCTTCCGGCAGGATTTGGTGGCCCTTTTCCTTCAGAAGTTTTGAGAGACGCTCCCGCAGTTCTTTCCCCGCGGGGGTAAACGCAAAAAGGGTGATGATCATGCTTCGCCCTTTCTGAAGCCGTGGGTAAATTGGGGATCGTAGAGTTTGGAACGCTCATAGTCCCCGCCGAGAAATCCGCCCACCAGAATGAGCGCCGTTTTGGTGATTCCCGCTTTGGTCCCCATCGCGGGGAGATCCTCAACGGTTCCGCGGATAATTTGTTCCTCCGGCCAACTGGCTTTATATACAATCGCCGCCGGCGTCTCCCGCGGGCAGCCTCCTTCCAAAAGCTGCCGCCGCAGGTCTTCCAAAAGGCCGGCGCTTAAAAAAATGGCCATGCTGGCGCGGTGAGCGGCAAGGGATGCAAGATCTTCCCCGGCGGGTATTCCGGTTCTGCCGGCAACGCGGGTTATGATCAGCGTTTGGGAAACGCCGGGGAGGGTATACTCGGTTTTAAGGGACGCCGCCGCCGCGCAAAAAGAACTGACTCCGGGGATCACTTCGTAATTAAATCCCAGCTCTTCCAGTGTATCCATCTGTTCCCGGATGGCGCCGTAGATGCCGGGGTCGCCCGTGTGGAGCCGCACCGTGGTCCGCTTATGCTTCTCCCCTTCGATAAAACACCCGGTCACCGCTTCCAGTGTCATGGAGGCGCTGTCATACAAAAGACATTCCGGCTTTGCCCAATCAAGCAGGGCCGGATTTACCAGGGAGCCCGCGTAGATTATCTGATCCGCCGTTTCCAGCAGTTTTTTCCCCCGCAGCGTTATCAGGTCCGGCGCGCCCGGACCGGCGCCCACAAAATAGATCATACCCGCGCTTCCCTCATTGCAGGTCCGCCCACCGGGACAGGAGATCCTGTCCCCGGACAGTGCAGCCCAGAAAACCCCGTTGGGAAGAGAACAAAACCGCTCCGGCGCTTAGCTGCTCTCCGCAGCGGCGGTCCAACTGTTTTTGTATAGCCCTGAGCATGCGGTTTTGTACGTCTTCCCATAATGTTTCCTCCGTTAAAAGATCGACGGCGGATTCGGTGGCAGCACATTCCATGAGGCGCTCAAGAATATTGCTTCCCGCTCCGGCGAGGCCCGCGTAGGCAGTGAATATTTCCATCCGGGGATCTCCGTATTTTGAGTGGGTATTAAAATTACCGGTAACCAGTTTTATCAGTTTTCCGATATGGCCTGCCAAAAGCAGGTACTTAAAGTCCATGTCGGCGGCCAAATCCAGGGCGTCGCCGATATAATTACCGCATTTGACCGGGCTGCTGTTTAGCTCCCCGTAGCGGGCAAGAAAATCCTTTCCGTAGTTTCCCGGAGTGATAAGCGCCTTACGCGCTCCGCCGGCCCGCAGCACCCGCAGTTCAGAGCGTATCGTTCCGGTGTAAGCGTCGTCGCTCATGGGTTCTACAATGCCGCTCGTACCGAGAATCGAAAGACCCCCTACAATTCCCAGATTAGGGTTAAAGGTCCGCCGGGCAAGTTTTTCCCCTTCGGGAATGGTGATGGTTACCTTCAGCCCGCCGGTATACCTGTATCGTTTAGCGATGCTTTCCACATTTTCCCGTATCATCCGCAGGGGCGTTTTATTGATCGCCGCCGCTCCCGGCGGCGCGTCGAGTCCCGCCTTTGTAACGCGGCCGACTCCCCGGCCGCCTTCGATGGTGATTCCCGGCACGGTGTTTTTCTCTACCCGGGCATATATCAGGATGCCGTTGGTAATATCCGGGTCGTCCCCCGCGTCTTTGCGTATCCCGCAGGAAGCCGCCGCCCCTTCCAAAACCACGTCTTCGGGGCGCAGACAAAACAGCCGGCCCGACGGAACGCGTATCTCCACCGAGCGCTTTTCTTCCGGTTCCCCGCTGCTGTCCAGAAGCAGAGCGGCGGCCGCCCTGGCCGCGGCGGCGGCGCAGACGCCGGTGGTGTATCCACAGCGCAGCCTTTTTCCGTTGACCAATGTATAATCCTGTTCATCCGCCATAGGCTTCGCACCTCGCAAGAAACCGCTTTGCCATGTCGGGATTCGTATAAAAATGAAAATGGGGAAAACCGGCGCAGAGATTTTCATTAGCCCTTATACAGGACCATTCCCCTCCCGAAAGCGGTTTGACCGCCCGGAAACTGTCTCCGGGGCAGTCGCTGTCCCAGTAGTGAAATTCATGCCCCCGGATCGTTTCACCGGCGGCGCAGAGCAGCGTGTCGGATTTTGCGGTATAAGCGGCATAGCCGAAACGGACGAGCCCCGCCTGCATGCGGCAGATACCGGGGATAAAATCCGCCATGACATGCTCATTTCCCTTCCGGTCAACCAGAATACGGTGGAGGTACATAAAACCGCCGCATTCGGCGATACAGGGCATTCCGGATACGAGCGCCCTGCGTACATCCCGCAGCATGGAAGTGTTTTTTGAAAGGGTCTCTCCGTAGAGTTCAGGGTATCCTCCCCCAAGATAAAGTCCCTTGAGACCTTCGGGCAGACGGGTATCCTCAAGCGGGCTAAAAAAAACCAGTTCCGCCCCCATTTTTCGAAGGAGTGTAAAGTTGTCCTCATAGTAAAAACAGAAAGAGCGATCCCGGGCAACGCCGATACGGATCGGCCTTTCCGGCTTTGCTTCCTTTTGCGGGCGGATATCCCGAACCTCAAGGGGCGGCGCCGATTGAGCCAGGCGGATAATACCGGGGACGTCCGCTGTTTTTTCAAGCTGTTCGGCCAGACGGCGCATCTTATCCCCCAGGTCTTTTATTTCCGCCGCGGTTACCAATCCCAGATGGCGGCTTTCGATGGCGCAGTCCTTCATGCGGGGCAGATACCCCAGTACCGTCAATCCCGTTTCAGCCTCAACAGCGGTTTTAAGTTCCCCATAGAACCTTTCGCTTGCTTCATTCAGAATCACAGCCCGGATAAAACTGGGGTTCCTGAATTGCAGCAGTCCCCGGATCCGGGCCGCTATGGTAAGGGACGCGCCGCCGCAGTTTGCGATGAGGATCACCGGCGTTTTCGTAACCCTGGCCAGATCATAGGTGGAGGCGTCGGTAGCGCCGCCCCTTAATCCGTCGTAATAGCCCATTACCCCTTCTATTACCGCCAGATCCTTATACCGGGAATTCTCCCTGAGCAGATATTGCACCGTTTCTTCATTAAAAAAGTAGAGATCAAGATTGGAAGAATGTGCGTCCGTAACTTCCCGGTGAAAGAGGGGATCGATGTAATCAGGCCCGCACTTAAAAGCGGCGGGTTTTAGCCCCCGGTTTTTAAGAGCCGTGAGCATAGCGCAGGTAAGAGTGGTTTTTCCGGAACCGCTTGAATCCGCCCCTATACAGATCCGGGGGAGGGTGAAGTCCTGTACAGGCCCCTTAGCGGGCATCGAGCCGCCCCCTGCCTGCCGCCGCTTCATTGCGTTTCCCGCCGGCGTCAGGGGTTTCCTGTTCGCCCGCGCTGCCGCTGAAAATATACACCGGATTGTATCCTTTCATAAGATGACATGAACCGGTTTGTTCCGCCCTGGCCGCCGATACCTGGACTATCTCCACTCCGTAAAATTGCCGGTCCCGTAACAGTGCCGTCATCCGGCCCAGGGTTTCCAGCGTGACGGCGGTGATTACGAGCCTCACCCGGGGATTCTTTTCCAGTATGATCCGTATGATCGCTTCAAACTCTCTCCCGGCGCCTCCGATAAAAACCTGATCCGGTTTTGGCAGCGCCTGCAACGCTCCGGGGGCGGCGCCGGAAACAATCTCTATGTTATGAAGGCCGAACTGTTGTTTGTTTTTCTCCAGCAGCGCCAGGGCTTCGGGATCTTTTTCAACCGCGTAGACTCTGCCGTAACGGACCCGCAGGGCTATTTCGCAGGAAACCGAACCGGTACCCGCGCCAATATCCCAGACCGTGCTGTTGTTCTCCACCATAAGTTTTGAAACGGAAACGGCCCGTACCGCCTCCTTGGTCATGGGGACGCCGGCGCGGATAAACAGATCGTCGCTGATGCCGTAATTACCCGCGGAAAGCGACAACGGATTCGGATTTTCTACCAACAGCACCGAGAGGGGATCAAAGGTTTTATTCGCGAGTTCCCTGGCGCTGCCTGAGGTGATCCGCTCATCGTCATAGGAAAGCCGCTCGCCGACGCTCACTGCAAGGCCGCCCAGGCCGTCCCGGTCAAGGATGGTACAGATAGCCGCGGGATTCATTTCATTATCCGTAAGAAAAAAAGTTTCGCGGTTATACAGGACATGGCCGGTGATACTGAGCCGCCTCCCGTGGAGGCTGACCGTCCGTACATTTTCCCAGGGGCGTCCCAGACGGCCGGCGAAGTACGAGAGGGAGCTGACTCCGCTGATCACCGTAAAAGAGTATCTCTCCTGCCGCAGCAGGGGAATAAGCGGCCCCGCGCCACTGTAAAAACCGGCGTCTCCTGAAAACAGCACCCCCAGAACAGGATCGCCGCCGGTTGTAATAAAATGAAATATATCCTCCGTCCGGATCAGCGCCATCCGGGGTTTGCCGGTAATGAGATCCCCTATATTGGCGAGCAGCCTTTCGGACCCTATGATACAGCGGCATTCGAGAATCGCTTTGCGGGCTTCATCGGTAAGCAGATCCCTGCTCCCGGTCCCCGTACCGATGAGGTAGATTTTTGGTTTGTTTTTCATGGGTTTCTCCCGGCGGCGTCAGGGATACCGGGCGGCCCATTCGGGCCTCCGGGGGAATCTTGCAGCAGGCGGGATAAAACTTCTTCCATGGTCAAGCCCGGTTCACCGGAAGGCTCATCCCAGGGACGGCGCAGCAAAATAATTCCCGCCCCTTCTTTTTGAGCGGCCTGTATCTTTGCTGAAAAACCGCCTTCGTCCCCCGAATCCTTGGTTACCATCCATGAAGCGCCGGTTTCCCGCAGCAATGCCCGGTTAAAATCCTCCGAGAAAGGCCCCTGCATACAGAGTATGTTTTTCACCGGAATCCCCAGGGCGCGGCATTTGCGGATACTTTCCTCCATAGGCAGCACCCGTGGGAAGACACGGTTCCGCAGATCCTCTGCCCCAAAGGGATCAAGACACCTGGTTCCCGTGGTAAGGAGTATGTTCCCCTGCCGCCCCCGCAAGAATTCGGCGGCTTCCTCTGCGGTATCCACCGCCTTACTATCCGCCGGCACGGGGCTTGCTTTTCGCTGTAATCTGAGGCGCCTGCAGCCTGCCTTATCGCAGGCCGCCTTGATATTCCGGGTAGCCTCCGCCGCATAGGGATGGGTACAATCAATAACATAAGAAGGCTTGAGACGGATTATTTCACTGTACATTTCAGCGGCGTTCAGCCTGCCAGAACAGAGATGGATTACGCCGTCCCCGTTATGGCCGGCTGAAGACGGCTCGAAGACCGTTTTCCCGTATTCGGTGGCGGTGAAAATCCACATGGAAAAAGGTTTCCGCATTCTGTTCCGGAAATGTTCGATGAATAATCTACCTTCGACAGCGCCCGCAAAAACAAAAAGCCGGAGTTCTTCCCGCGCTTTGGAATGCTCCCGCGGGACCGGCGGGGCCGAAAAGTCTCTGGGTGTTTCCCGCGGATAGCCCCGGGGCGTCACCATTTTTCCGTTAATGCCGGTCGTTTTTGAATTCCCGATGAACAGGGTCGTAAACATATCCGCTTCATAAGTCTTCAGTTTTTCAAGAGTCGTAAGAAACACCCGCTCGCCTGCTCTGCCTATATTCCGGGTTATGCCGCAAATAGTATCGCCTTTACGGTACTCAAGGAGAATATCACAGGCTTTTGCGAGCTGTTTCCTTCGTTTTTTACTTGCGGGATTGTAGATGCAGAGGGCAAAATCACCTTGGGCGGCGGCCCTAAGCCGCGTTTCGATTGTCGCGGGCGGGGTAAGCAGATCGCTCAGGCTGATTACCGCGAAATCATTGGTAAGGGGAGAACCCAGCAGCGCCGCGCCTGAAACGGCGGCGGTTATTCCGGGGATGATACGGATATCCACCGGCGGATACTCATGGGCCAGTTCAAACACCAAAGAGGCCATGCCGTATACGCCGGCATCCCCCCCGCACACCAGGGCGGTATGGTGTCCTTCCGCGGTTTTGCGCAGCGCCAGCCTGCAGCGTTCCGTTTCGGCCCGCATGGGAGTGGAATAACGCTCCTTCCCTTCGATTAGACGCTCTATAAGATCAAGGTACAGGGGATAACCGATAACCACATTACAGGAATGCAGGGCTTCACGCGCTTCGCCCGTGATCAATTGTTCGCTTCCCGGCCCGATACCAATCACAGATAGTTTCATTGCGTATAGATATAATACGTCCGCCATTAACTGTCAACAATGCTTTTAGTTCCCTGTTGCCAAAGGCGCTTGACAAAAAAATCACGATGCGGCATACTGTTGACGTCAAGGTTGCAGTCCTGATCCTTTCCCGTACGCGTTCTGAAGAACGACGAGGAGCTTCCCGGCCGTACAAATAGTACATTTGGCGGCTGCCGCTTTGTTTGCTGAAGCAGGCAAGAAAATCAACGTCATCATTAAGCGCTATGCGCTCATTCTCAAGGAGTATGCCAGGGGAAATCCCGGCTTCCGGTTTTCGTTAGCCGCTCACGCGGCTTAGAGTAAGGAGTAAGTTATGAAGAGAGTTTTTTGTCTGCTTAGTATCAGCCTCGTTTTCGCCGGTTTTGCTTTTGCGCACGAGACTACCATTATCCCCAGTGACAACTTAAAGGATTACAAATCGGGGGACACCGTTACGTTGTTTGGCATTTCGTCTCACTACAATTTGGTCGGCGAAGAGCTTGAGGGCCTTGACGCGGTCGAAATGTATGTGTACAAAAACAGCGTCAAGGGCGCGAACCTCCCTCTGAGGGAGGACAAGGACCGCCTGTGGTATGAAGGGAAGTACACCCTCACGGACAACAATCTCGCCATCGCGGTTTTCAGGAGTATCGGCGGCTATACGACCACGTTTTCGGACGGGAGCCGGGTGAGCATGAATAAACGCCAGGCGGCGGCGGCAAATCCCGGAAAAACCATTACCCGGACGAACTACTTTTCAAAATGGGGAAAATATTACATTAACCCAGGCAAGGCCGACCGGACATTCAGCACGCCTCTTGGCCATGACATTGAAATCATCCCGCTTGATAATCCCGCCGACATGAGCAGGAATTCGACGATGAGGCTTAGAGTGCTTTACCGGGGCAGACCGCTTCCAAACGCGGAAGTCAAAGCGAGTTATGATTACTATGATTACCGGACCATGGACGCGTGGGCTTCTACCGGAAGAAAGACCGACAATAACGGCGAGATTTCTTTCAGGCTGGACCACCCCAACATAGGGAAACCGGTGGTGTGGTTTTTCCGTGTACGGGAGGTACAGAAAGTAAATACCCCGGAAACCGATGAGGAAAACCCGGCGGCGACGTTGCTCTTTACGGTAAAGTAAACGGCAGCGGCCCAAAACAGGGGTTGGCATGAAACGTCTTTTTGTTTGTTCGCTTTTGACGGTTTCTCTTTTGCTCCCGGCCGTCGCTTTTGCCCACGGCGTGGATGTTTCCGATGTGACCGGCCAGGCCGGTGTCAGGACGGTCCGCTTTGGCTATACAGACGGCGAGTTCATGCTCTTTGCAAAAGTCAAGGTCTACCCGCCTTCCACACCGGACGCTACCGTGCAGGAAAGCATGACCGACCGTGACGGGTATTTCAGCTTTGTCCCCTTCGAGAACGGCGACTGGCGGCTGACGGCGGAAGACGGCATGGGGCACATGGGAGAAATAGTTGTCACCGTGGCTGACGGGACGGCGCGGGAAGCGGCGCCTCAGGCGGAAAATGCGGCCCCTTCCAACAGACTGCCAAGGCTAATTGCAATCGCGCTGGGCCTGAGCGTCATTTTCAACGTGTTTGCGTTTTGGTATCTAATAGGACGGAAACTCAAAAAAAAGGGGAAGCCCGCCGATGGTTCTCCTCCGGGAGCCGCCCATGCACATTAGCGAAGGCGTGCTCTCGCCGCCGGTTCTCGCCGCGGGCTGGACGCTGGCGGCGGGCGCTCTGGCCGTGGGCTTGAAAAAAACGCCGGTGGAAAAACTGCCGGAAACCGCCCTTGTGTCCGCTGCGCTCTTTTTGGCGTCTCTGGTTCACGTCCCGCTGGGGCCTTCGAGCATCCACCTGACCCTGCTGGGGCTTGCGGGGATGCTCCTTGGTTGGAGCGTCTTTCCCGCCCTGTTTATCGCGCTGTTTTTGCAGGGCCTTCTGTTCCAGTTCGGCGGCCTCCTTTCCCTTGGCGTCAACACGGCGGTGATGGGAACTGCGGCGCTGGCCGGTTACTATGTTTTCCGCGTTTTCCGGGCCGCTCCGGGCAGGCCGCAATTTGTCGCGGCGTTTTGCGCGGGCTTTGCCGCGGTCATCACCGGTACCGTTCTGGTTTGCGGCGCGTTGTTTTTTTCCGACATGGAATTAAAAGCGACCGCCACGCTGCTCTTTGCCGCCAATCTGCCGCTTGCCGCGGTGGAGGGGATCGTCTCGGCGTTTATCACCGCTTTTCTCGCAAGAATAATGCCGCGCTATGTATCTTGACCGGCTCGAATATAAACACGATTTGCTTGTTTCTATAGACGGACGCTGCCGCTTTCTTTCGGCGGCGTTTTTCATTGCCTCAGTGGTTTATTCAACAAAAACACTCACCCTGTCACTCGTTATTGTGGCGTGCCTGATTGTATTATCACGTGGATTGCGTGTAACACTATTACGTTTAATCCCGGTCAATATGATGACAGCGGCGGTATGGATTCCCGTGCTGTTTGGTTTTAATGCCGCAGGCGCGCTGCTTTACACACTGCGCATCAACGCCGCCGCGTTATTGTATATGTGTTTTATAATACCGATGAATATCAGCGCCCTTTCCTCATCAATGACAAAACTGTACATACCGGAAAAACTGGTCGCGCTTTTTATACTGACCTACCGTTATATTTTTTTGATGTATCAGGGATTATCTACCGCCCTGGTATCAATGCGCCTGCGGAGCGTTCGTAACAGTACGGTGTACCGGTGGCGTTCCCTTGCGGCGGTATTCGCCACAACACTGACAGGCGCCGTCTTTCGCGCGGGCAGGGTATCCCGCGCCATGACGGCGCGGGGTTTTGACGGCGCTTTTCCGGTAACGGCCGCCTTCAAATGGAAATTACGCGACAGCGTGTTACTTGTCCTCTGCGTTTTTACCGCGTTATGTATCGGGGTATTATGGAACAATTAATTGTACAAAATATATCCTGTGTTTACGATAAATCAATTGTTTCGCTTGACGCTGTCAGCTTTACTGTCGGACGCAATGAATGTATTTGTATCGCGGGGGCGAACGGTTCCGGCAAATCGACCCTGCTGCAAATCATAGCGGGCTGTATAAAGAGCGCGTCCGGCAGCGTCATTATTAACGGTGTACCGCAAAAGGCCAACGCGCAAAACAAAGCGTGCGGTATTGTTTTTCAGAACCCGGAGGATCAGCTTTTTATGCCGGCAGTCTGGGAAGACGTCGCTTTCGGCATAATGAAAAAAGGCGTGAAAAGTGAGGAAGCGAGAGCGCTTGCCCTTGCCGCGCTTAAATCGGTGGAAGCCGAAGAGCTTGCGGATCGGCCTCCGTATAAACTTTCCGGCGGCGAAAAACAGCGGGCCGCGCTTGCCGGCGCGCTCATTATGGAGCCGGATATTCTTTTGCTTGATGAACCGACCGCCTCCCTTGACCCCCGCGCGAGAAAAAACATAATCGGTTTGCTAAAAAAGATATGCTGTACAAAGATTATAGCGACCCATGACCTTGACATGGCGCTGGAACTGGCGCGGCGGGTTGTTTTTTTGCATAAGGGCAGAATCGCCGCCGATTGCCCCGCGCCCGGCCTTTTGCTGGATGAAGGTTTTTTACAGGGCATCGGCCTGGAACTGCCGCTGGGGCTCATTCCCCGCTCCGGTATTTTTTGAAGATGATCATTCCGGTAGGACAAATAAGGGAAAGGTGCAAAAATTCTCCCGTCCTTACCGCGCGCAAAGCGCCGGACTTTTGGCTTGAAATCGTCTTGTTTGTCCGTGTTTGCCGGTGCGGTTCGTGGAATTTTTTCCCCTGCGTAACATGAGATAACAGTTGAAATTTCATACAGAAGGCGCTATAATTACAGCGGATACAGGCAGCCGGCAGCGGCAACAGTATAGAATAGTGAGGTGAACGGCCATGGAAACTCAATTCCCGCATAACGGCGATTCCGCGCCCTTGCGGTTTTTCCGTTGTCAATCCCCCCCTGTGTTTTCCGGCAAAGAATTTCCCGCAGTGAACCGAAGGTTCGGTAGCGGCGCGCTTGAACGGATCCAAAACAACTATGACTCTTCCCCGCTGTGCGCCGTCCGAATATCAGGGAGAGAATGTGTGGGCAGTTCCACCATACTGGTACGGCCGCTGACGCGCCTCACTTTGACGGAGATCAGCGCCACACAAGGCGCGGAGCGGGTCACCATAGGCCTGGATTTGCAATTCTAAAGGGAGAATGACATGAAGAACGCGCGAGGGTATACCAGAATCATCGGCGTGATTCTGTGCGGATTAAGCTGCCTGCTGGCCGGCTGCGAAGGCGCGGTGGG
>JAITIC010000170.1 GCA_031279635.1 Treponema sp.
ATAAGGAGGGGGAGCGGGGGGACAACCGCGGAAATGAACCGTAAAAAGGGGAAAGCTGTCCGCCGGAACCCTCAAAAAACAGCCGTTTTTGTACTTCGTTTACAGCCCCCCGGAGTTTGACGGCAGAGTCGGCGTTACTACAGAACAGCGTCAGGGTTCAAAGCCGTCAAACTCCACACAAGCAATTGAAAAGAGATACCGCGTGTGGCGGAACTGGTGTTCGCAATTCCGCTGGCGGGAACGGGCGGCGGATTATGACAACTACACGGACAAGCTGAAACAGGCGGAAAAGCGGAAAACCATTGAAGAGCAGGGGGAAAAACACCGCGCGGTTACCGGGAAAATGCTGGCGCTGGTTGAAAAAAACTTGACCTGATGAACCCGGCGGATTTGACGCACGCTACGCTTACCGAATGGGTAGAAACGGCGATTAGGGCCGAGAGAGCGGCCGCCGGGCTGCTTGCCTCTAACAACAGCAAAGCGGAACCGAAGCAGGGGGAGATTAATTTTACCCCGGAGTTTGAAGGGGTGTAGGAAATGAACAATGAGCAGGGAGCAGAGAGCAAAGGGGAAAGAGAATAGGAACGATGGGAATCACAACGATATTCAAGCCTACGGCGCTACAGAAAAAAGCCCTCTCGCTTTTGAAATGCGGGGCCAAACATATTTTGCTGTTCGGTGGTTCCCGAAGCGGCAAGACTACCGTGCTGGTGATGGCGGTTATCTACCGGGCTCTGCGCTTTGCCGGTTCTCGCCACCTGATTTGCCGTTACCGGGCAAAAGACGCCCGCTCATCGGTACTGCGGGAAACCCTCTTGCCCTGGCTGGATAATACCATTGGCAAGGGAGGCTACTCCTACCTCGCCCATGAAAGTATGATAACGCTCTTTAACGGCTCTGAAATATGCCTCGGCGGCCTGGGAGACCGGGAACAGGCGGACAAAATACTCGGCCACGAATATAACACGATTTATTTTAACGAGATTTCGCAGTTGAGTTATGCGGCGGTTACTACGGCTTATTCCCGGCTGGCAATGAAGGTACCGGGCTGCCGGAAGATTACATCACCGACATTCTTGACACGCTTCCCGAAAAGCAAAAAGCCCGATTCCGGGACGGGCTGTGGGTAAAGGCCGAAGGGGTTATCTACGACAGGTTTGACGAGACCATGATTGTGAAAGCGGCGGATATGCCGAAAGAATTTGACCGCTACGCCGCCGGGCAGGATTTCGGCCTTAACATCACGTTTGTGAAAATCGCATGGCTGGGGGACGTGGTTTATGTGCTCTGTGATTACGGGGCCTTTAACATGACTACCCTATCGTTCAACGAGGAATTGACCGCAAGGGGCTGGCTTGACTGCGCCGATGGGTACGGCCTTCCGGTGTACTGCGACCCCGCCGGAGGGGAACGGATACAGGAAATTACCGGGGGGCTTAAAGCAAATAATTCAGTTGAAAGCGGGATTGATTTTATTAGCGCGAAAATTGAGCGTAAACAATTCTTTGTCTGTGAAAAATGTAACGGCGTGTTGTCTGAAATATGGGACTACTGCCGGGACGAAGCCGGAGACATTGTCAAAGTCAACGATCACTTTATGGACGTCCTGCGTTACGCGGTGTTCTCCGATGTCCAGCAGGGGGTAATACTGGCATGAGTATATTCACCCTTTTTCGCAAGCATAACAAGACGGCGGATAACCGGCCGGAAACAGACGGCGGAAATTTGCCTTTTCCTGATTGTTTATATAATATTAATAGAGAACCCCATACCGGGGACAGTTACCTTTACAACGCCTGGGTACACATTGCGGTAAACATTTTAATCCGCAATATCGCACGGGCCGATTTCACGATTAAAAAAGGGAGGCAATGATGTAACGTCCGGCCCGCTCTACAATCTGTTCAGAAGGCCGAATACCCGATTAAGCCGTTATGACCTCTGGAAGGAAACCGCCGCATGGTGGCACCTTGAGGGAGAGGCTTTTTGGTGGTTCGGCCCGGACTATGCGGGGGGATTGCCGAAAGAGATTTATGTTCTGAACCCCCGAAAAATCCAGCATGAGGGTGAAGTAATGGGGGACTTAAAAAACAATAACCGGCGCTGGTTCTACCATGCCGCTACTGAACTCATTCCCATTCTTTCCGATGAGCTAATTCACTTCCGGGACTGGAACCCCGGAACCCGCTACGGGGAATTAACCCGCTGGTGTCCCTGGCTCTGGAACTGGAACAGGACTATTACGCCAATAAAGCCAATTCCCAATTGCTCAAAAACAACACTATACCGCAGGGTGTTTTGAAAACTGACCAAACCTTGCGGCCGGAAGAGGCGGAACAGCTTGAGCGCCGCTGGGAGAGCAAATACGGCGCTGTCCGGGCGGGACGCAAGATTGCCGTCCTCGGCAAGGGAACCAGTTTTGAGTCGTTAAGTTTTACCCCCGAAGTGGTAAAGCTGTTTGAACTGAAACGCTGGAACCTCTACACGATATTGGCGAAGTACGGCATACCGCCCAGGGCAGCGAACATCAACGACAAATCAACCTCCCTTTCCGGCAAAGATACGGCGGAGCAACATTCGGCTTTCTGGAAATACACCTTAATCCCCATACTCCGGCAGTTTGAACAGATACTTGAAAGCCAATTTTTTATGCGCTTTGGGCTTAAAGAAACCGGCGTGTTTGATTTATGGGACATTCCCGAATTGCAGGACAGCGAAGACGCGCAGAGCAAGCGGGACATTGCGGAGATTAACGCCGGGTTAAAGACCATTAACGATGTACTGAAAGAACGGGGCAAGGACACCAAGCCCTGGGGCGATACATGGTATCGGCCCAAAAACATGATCGCCACAAGTGGCGCCGATACCGAAGGTGGCGCCGCAACCTTGGGCGCAGAACCCGCGGGGACGGAGGATTAAGCCGGTGCGTGAAGGAACGTTGATAGTAAGCAGGTCGCTAAAGCTATTTCCCCATATAAAACAACGCTTTGAGGAGCTGGGCTTTCAGAATGTGGAAGTTACCGGGGAGGAAAAGGACAGCCTGAACGGGCTTATCAGGGAAATGCGGCCCGCCTGCTGATAGTGGGAAGCGATTTTTACACGGCAGGAACTCCCTACATGATGGGACGCCTTTTGAAATTATTCCCGAAACTGAATATTGCCGCCGTGAATGTGGGCAGCTTTCCGGATCATCTGGCGGTATGGTTTATATGGCGGCGCGTCAAAAGTTACGTCAATCTGCATGAGGGCTTAGAGGAATTTCACCACGGTTTGCAGGAAGTACGGCAGGGAAGGGCGTATATCGCGCCGAATGTGCAACGCCTGATGGACGATTTTCCCGAAAGGCCGAGGACGCCGAATAAGGCAACGGAGCGCCAGATGGAAGTGCTGATACTGATCTGCAACGGCTTTATTGCTAAACGTATCGCTTCGAACATGGAAATATCCAGGGCGGCGGTGAACTATATTTTGGACCAATTATACAAGACTTTTCATGTACATAACCGTGAAGAACTGAGACGGATGGCGCTTACCCTGAAACTGGTAGTGGAAAAAGATTTGGTTTTCTATGACAGGGAAGCAGCGACTAAGGAGCTTCCCGAATGGGCGCTAATAAAACAACGAATGAACAAGGGTTTTTCCAAGGGCAAAACTTCAAAACAAAATGCCAGCGCATTTTTCCAGCCGACGATGGCGGGGAGGAAAGAAAATGATTATCAGGACTAAGAGCGGGGAATTCAAGGCGGAGACGAAAAATGTGCTGCTGGATTTTCTCGGAGTGAAAAGAGAAGCGGCGGGGCCGCAAAAGGTGGCGGGGGACGTAGAGTTAATCGCCTCCGTGCCGTTCCGCCTGACGGCGGAAAGTGAAGCGGCAACAGGGTTTGCCGTGGACGCTTTCCACCTTTGACCTTGACCGCTTTGGGGAGCGGATAGACCCGGCTGGGTGGGACTGCAAGCGCTACAGGGACAATCCGGTGGTGGAGTGGGCGCACCGCTACGACATTCCGGCTATCGGGAAAATCGAGGGGCTTGCCGCCGATGATAACGGCTTACATGGCGTGGTCATATTCAATGACAAAGACTATGACCCGTTCGGCTGGGCTATTGGACAGCGGGTAAAGGCCGGGGTGATCCGCGCCGGTTCGGTGGGGTTCCGGGTTATTGAAATTGAAATCCCCTCCAAAGAGGATGGCAGGGATGGAACAACGCTGATTTTCCGCAGGCAGGAATTGTTGGAGTTTTCAATCTGCAATGTTCCGGCTAATCCGTTTGCTTTGACTAAAAACATAGCGGAAGGAAAACCGGAAACGAAACAGGATAACTGTTTTCCCTCGTTTTGGGGGAACATCATCAATAATTTTCAAGGAGCGTAAAGTATGGGGAAAAGGTGAAGATTCTCCGGGAAGCGCTGGAGGACGGGAAATCAATAAGCCAGGCAGCAGAAGAAAACGGGGTTCACCCGAATCTGATTCTGAACTGGAGTCGGGAACGAAGTTCCCGCAACAGCTTTTCGAAGGAGCCCTTGAAACATTCGAGATCAAGCGGCCTGACATCAGCGGACGGGCGG
>JAITIC010000187.1 GCA_031279635.1 Treponema sp.
CGCCAGCGGCTTGCCCAGGTAAACCGCATCAAGACGCAGGAGCAGGAATAGTTTTCGGTAACATTTTCTAAATGAGGCATCCAGGACTTTCGGTAACATTTTGAAATGAGGCATTTCGGCAAGGCAAGCCGAAATGACCGAAACAGGGAAGCGGGAACGAAGAAGAAAAATTCAATCTGGAGAGGCTGTTCCAAAACTTCAGTTTTGGAACAGCCTCAAATATTACAACTCCTCAATGAAGGAGAGGGGGAAGAGACCCCCGCGTCATGCTTCGGCCAAGAGCGCCCGCGGCGGGCAGCTCAGGAACCAGCGGGGGGATGTCTGTCCCTAATTCTGCTTCTGGAACGTGATATTGTAGTACTTTTCGGGGACCACTACATCGGTGGCTTTCATGTAGCCTTTCCCGAACATGTACGTATCCATGTACACCAGTATCTGGTTGCGGGCGCGCACGCCGGTGGCGGCGTCCTGGTAGTAGTTACCCTTCCATTGCGCGCCGGGGGTGGCTTCGCCCAGAGCGGCGAACAGGTCCTCGCGGCTGTCAATTTTGGCCTTGCCGTCGAGGATGCGCTTGGCAAATTCGCCGAAACCCACGCTGACCGAGAAGCCGTAGGAATAGGCCCAGGTGCCGAAACGGCCGCTGCCGCCCTTCTCGATTACCGCCTGCTCAACCTTTTTCAGGATGGCGGGAAAATCCCCCGCTTCCGCGGCGAGGTCAATGCCCAGCGCGCCGGGGTAGCCCATGATGGGCGCGGGCAGGGAGGCTTCGGGGAAATAGCCGCCGTACAGCATAAGCTGGCGGATGAGCGGCTCGGTGTGGGCGTCGTTCGTACAGAAGAAAGCGGCGTTTTTGCCGTACTGGGCTATCCACTGGGGGGTCTGCTCAAGGATGTACTGCTGAGCGCCGGCGATGCCCACATCCGAGGTGGGGTCCGGGGCGGTGACAAACACCCATTTCAGGCCGAGGTCTTTGCAGGCTTCCTCAAAAATCTGGCGGCGCAGCCCCAGCGTCTGGGAACTCATGTGCCGGGGAAAACTGATGTGCACGAACGTGTCGCAGCCGAGCTCTTTGGCGATCCAGGGGATGGTGTAGCCCCGGCTGATAAAGTCGGCGTTAATGGCAATGTCCGTCACTTTCTGAATAACGAGCGGGTCTTCCTGGGGCTGGCCGGCAAACAACAGAATGTCCGGCCGTTTTTCCTTGATCCGGCGGAAGGCTTCGGCAGTGCCGGGAACGGCCTGGTTCATAATGATCGCCTTCATCAGGGGATCGTCGGCCAGCGTCGTCAACTGGGTGATCATGGTTTCCTGCTGGGCCATGAAGTTGTCAGGATACGTGACATGCTGAATAATACCGCCGTTGGCCACCGAGCCGTAGCGGCGGATCAGTTCTTCGGCGCCCCGCAGATCGTCGTCGGACTGGGAAACCGTACCGGTCATTATGCCGATGTGATACGCGGGACTTGAGCCGGCGCCCGGAGCGGCGCCTTGGGCGCCCTGTTGCTGCCTGCCGCCGCCGGCAAGAGCCAGCGCGCCGCAGAGTGTAAGGGCCAAAAGGGTCAGAATTGTTTTCTTCATTACAGTTTTTCCTCAAATTAAACTTGTCGGAAACCTGTTTAACATCGGGCAAAAGCCCAGGCGGGCGTTTGCCCGCAGGTTTCCGAACACGTCTTGCAGTCTCCCGCCCTACGGGCCGGAAAACATGCATTTTTCAGCGGAACTTGTCCGGAAACTGAGGTTTCCGGACAACGCTATTAGAAGGTCTTCCCAAAACCCCGGTTTCGGGAAGACCGAATGTGCCAGCAGTTTGTTGCGCTTCGCGCATTATAATCCCCAAAAATCGCCTTCAGGCGATTTTTTACCCTGCAAACTGCAAGCAGCCCCTTATATTGAGGATTTTTTTGCGTTTTTCCTGAAAGATTGCAAAAAAATCCACAAGTGCAACAGGCTGTTAGTTGCTTTGCTGGAACTTGATCTGGAAGTACTTTTCCGGCACCGTCTGCTCGGTTGAGGGCAGGTAGCCCTTGCCGAAGATGTAGGTGTCCATGTACACGAGCAGTTGGTTCCGCGCCCGGATTCCGGTGGCCTGATCCACGTAGAAGCCGCCGCTCCATTTCGCGCCGGGGGTGAATTCGCCCAGGGCGGCGTACAGGTCGGCGGTGCTGTCCAGCTTGGCCTTACCGTCGAGGATGCGCTTGGCAAATTCGCCGAGGCCCGCGGACGCGGTAAAGCCGTAGGAATAGGCCCAAGTGCCGAAACGGCCCGCGCCGCCCTTGGCAAGGACCGCCTCTTCAACCTTTTTGAGGATGGCGGGGAAATTCCCCGCTTCCGCGGAAAGGTCCAGGCCCAAAGCGCCGGGATAACCCATCAGAGGGCTGGGCAGGTCGGCCTCGACAAACTGGCCGCCATAGGCCAGAAGCTGCCGGAGCAGGGGTTCGGTGTGGGCGTTGTTCGTGCAGAAGAAGACCGCGTCCTTGCCGTACTGGGCTATCCACTGAGGTGTCTGTTCCATAATGTACTGCTGTGCGCCGGCCACGCCCACGTCGGAAGTGGGATCGGGAGCGCTGAGGAACACGAACCTGATGCCCATGTCGTTACAGGCCGCTTCGAAGATCTGGCGGCGGGTACCCAGGGATTCATAACCCATGTGCCGGGGGAAGCTGATATGTACAAAAGTCTTGGCGCCCAGCTCTTTGGCTGCCCAGATAATCGTATAGCCGCGGCTGATAAAGTCGGCGCTGATGGCCATGCTGGCGGACTGCTGGATTACCAGCGGGTCCTCGTGGGACTCACCGGCGAAGAGCAGAATGTCGGGCCGGCTCTCTTTGATGCGCCTGAAAGCCTCGGCAGTGCCGGGGACTGATTCGTTCACCACGATAGCCTTCACCAGGGGATCCATGGCCAGACCCGTTATCTGGGTGATGGTGGTTTCCTGCTGGGTCATAAACTGATCCGGGTAGGTAACGTGCTGGATAATGCCGCCGTCGGAAACCCTGCCGTAGCGCCTGATCAATTCCTCAGCGCCCCGGAAGTTGTCCTCCGACTGGGACACCGTACTGGTCACAATGCCGATGCGATAAGCAGGCGCCGAAGCTCCGCTTCCCGAAGCGCCCTGCGCGCCTTGCGCTCCCTGCTGCTGCCTGCCGCCGCCGGCGAACGCCATCGCCCCGCAGAGCATAAGGGCCAGAACGATGAAACCGATTCTCTTCATAAAGTTCCTCCTCGAAAGTAACCGTCCGTCACTTTTCAGGACGGCTCGAAGTAGCATGATACTCTAAAGTCAAGATCTGATCAATTAGCTGATTATCACCAACGCCGCCGCCATGCAGAGTAGTTCAGCCGTTTCGATTGCCGCGCCCAGGGCGTCACCGGTGTAGCCGCCGAGGGATTTTTTGTAAAGGCGGGCGTAGAAAAGCGCGGTGAGGGGACAAATCGCAAAAAGGGAAATCGCCGCGGCAATCATTGACAGGCGGAGAACGCTGCCCGCATACCGCAGGGCCGCGAACTGCGGCAGACCGGTGAGGGCCGCCGCCCGGAACAGGCACCAAACGAGGAGCGCCCACAAGAGCAGGGCAAGGACCATGCCGCCGAAACAGCGGCGGGGGCGGGCGTCTTTGAGCAGCGCGCCGAGGCCGCCGGGGTTTAGCGGTTTGGCCATGCAGGGGAGGAGGGCCGCGCTGAATCTTCCCCAGAGGGGATAGGCGAACACCAGGGCGGGAAAATCACGGACAAAGGGGAAAAGACAATAGAGGAGTATTGCCTTGAGAGTGAGGACGGCGAAACCGGCGAAAAAGCCGTACACGCCGGCGCGGGAATCCTTCAAAATGGCCAGTCGTTTTTCCCGATCCGCGCTCCCCAAAAACGCGTCGGCGGTGTCCATCAGACCATCAAGGTGGAAGAGGTTAAAGCCGAGGTACTGCGCAATGAGAATGAGGGCGGCGGCCAGGGCGGGAATCCCCGCCGGGGCCGGGTTTTTGCACAGGAGGGAAAAACCGGCGAAGATCAGAAGTCCCGGCAGGGCGGGACAGAGGCCGGTGAGGGGAAGATAAAAATCCATCCGTGAAGGATCGAATTTGAAGCGCGGCGCCGGAATCCGCGAAACCACGCTGAGAGTCGAAAAAAAGCGGTCGAACATCGAAATTGATCCTTCCGCCCGCCTCAGTATTTTTCTTCGGAACCACCAGTGTCGCTTACATGGGCATCGGCGAAAGACGCCATTTTACGGGCGGCCAGTACGCCAAGCTCGACGATATGGCCTCCGATCACCGCGCCGGTTCCTTCGCCAAGGCGCATGTTGAGGTTGACAATGGGTTCAAGGCCCATGCGTTCCAGAACCGGTTTGTGGCCGGCGACTTTGGAAAGATGCCCCGCGAAAAGCCATTCGCTGATCCCGGGATTTATAAGATACGCCATATAGGCGGCGGAAGTAACCGGAAAGCCGTCAAGGACACAGGCGATGCCTCTCCCCTCAAGGCCCAGAATGAAGCCGGCCATCATGGCGAAATCCGGCGAGCCGAGTTCCCGCAGTATGGCCTTGCCGTCACCCGGCGGCACGTTGGCGCGGCGGGCCGCCGCTTCCACAACGCGGCGCTTGTTTTCCAGCATGGCGCTGTCAATGCCAGTGCCCCGGTCCACCACGTCGGCGGCGCTGAAACCGGCGGCAACCAGCATGGCCGCCGCCGTGCTGGTGTTCCCGATGCCCATGTCGCCGACGGCGGTCATGTCCAAACCCCGCTCCGCCGCGTCTTTTGCCAGAGCCCTTCCCCGCTCCAGGGCGCGGTCAGTTTCGGCGGTGCTCATGGCCGCTTCCCGCAGACAGTTCCCGCTGCCGGTGCGGACCCGTTCCCGCAGAAAAGAACAGAGCGGCTGTATCTCTTTATCAGACGGAAAATCGTCACCTAACACACCGGCGTCTACCGCGATGATCTCCCAGCCGCATCCGCCGGCCAGGGCGTTGATCGCCGCGCCTCCCGAAAGGATGTTCAGCAGCATCTGCCGTGTAACTTCCTGCGGATACAGGGATACCCCCTCGGCCGCAATGCCGTGATCCCCGGCAAAAACATATATCCCTTTTTTCTCAATTTTGGGCGGAACCTGTTTTTGTATTTCCGCCATTTTTATGCAGTAATCTTCCAGCCTGCCCAGACTGCCTCTCGGCTTGGTCAAATTGTTCAGATGATTTTCCATCGTACTCTTAATACTTTCCATAACAACCTCCGTTTAACGCTGCCTGCCGTACAGGCGGGTTTTACAAGACTGAAAGCCTGAAAAACTGCAAGGGCCTTTGGCCCAAGCCTGTCCCAAAACCGTGCCCCGGCTATGCCGGGAACGTTAGCGCACAGTTGGGACAGGATTATTATAAAAAGAATTAACCGCTTTGTGAAGCGGACCATAGATGGCGCTTCCGGACTCGTCGTCAAAGTCGAAGCGGCGGCTAAAGCTGCCGCGCAAAAAGAGGCGCCCGGCCACCCCTGATAGCGGACATGAAAGGCCAATACAAAATTTGGTACAGGAACAGGCAGGCCATGATGGAGGTTCCGGGCTGTAAACAGCCGCCCTGAACTCGGCGCTTACGCCGGAGCGACCGGCGCCCTTCGCGTCCGCCTAAACTACTGTATAAGCACGACACGGACAAAGAAAAGAGAACGGCATTGATACAAAATCAGCATAGTTTCAACTTGCGGCTTTTCCCCCGTTTTCCGTGCGGCTAAATTCCTTCGTGGAGTTTGCGCGGCAAACCCCACGCTTACCACAGGTGAGCACTCACCTTTGGTGAGCGCTAATCGTGGCTTGGGTTTGTCCGTACCTTCTCGATAGCCTGGGCCACGGCCCGCTGGACGCTGTCGGCGTAGGCCTGCTCGTTCATTGCCTGGACCGCGTAGAGGGTGCCCAAAAGGGAAAAGCGGTACAGGGGCTTGATCGAATTCAGCGCCATAGCGGCCATGTCAACCACACATTCGTTGCAGCGGCAGACTTCAGCCGGCTGGGTTTCAAGCTGTTTTTCAAGTTCATACAGAACCATCTGCTCAGCTTCGTTCTTCAAGAATTCAAAATCGTAAGTATCCGTAAACGCCATACTTCCTCCCTGTTATGGAGGGCATCCAAAAACTTGAGCTTCCGAATGTCTTCCTGTCCTATAAGTATCCTGAAACCGCGATTTTTTTCAATATTAATCAATGCTCCCTGCTCAGGGGGAAAAACCGGGCGAATTTGGATTGCAACTCAAGTTTCACATTCCCCACCGGGCCGTTCCGCTGCTTGGCGACGATGAGGTCGGTGGGTATCACGTCAACCGGAACTTGTTCTCCCTCTTCCTTGTCTTTTTTCTTTTTAGCCTCCCGGTGCAGGAACAGTACGAGGTCCGCGTCCTGCTCTATGGAGCCTGAATCCCGCAGGTTGGCAAGGGTGGGCGTTTCCCACTGGGCTTCGCGGTTAAGCTGGCAGAGGACGACCACCGGGATCTTAAGCTCCCGGGCAAGTCCTTTTAAGGAGCGGGAAATCTCGGATATCTGCTCGTAACGGGGAAGCGAATTGCTCTCATGGCCGATGAGGCCCAGGTAATCGACAAACACAATCTGGACCTGCTGCTGCGCCCGCAGTTTCCGCGCCTGGGAGCGGAGGTCGAGGAGTTTCATGTTGGGCATGTCCACGATGTAAAAAGGGGCCTCGTACATTTTTCCCATAATACCGCGTATTTTATGGAAGTCGCTGGGCGCCAGAAAACCGCTTCGCAGTTTGTTGCCTTCCACCGTGGCCTCGCTGGATATGAGGCGCTGGGCAAGGGCTATCTCGGACATTTCAAGGGAGAAAAAGGCCAGGGGAATTTTTTTTGTAAAGGCGATGTATGAGGCGATGTTGAGGGCGAGGGCGGTTTTCCCCACCGAGGGCCGCGCGCCTATGACGATAAAGTCGGCGGGCTGGAAGCCGGAGGTCATTTGATCGAGTTTCTCGTATCCGGTGGGGATGCCGGTGAGGGGTTGCTTCGATTTATACACTTCCTCTATAAGGTCGAAGGTTTCCCCCAGCACCTCCCCTATTCGGCGGAATGAAAAAACCTGGCGGCTGTCGCTTAAATCAAAAATGCGCTGCTGTACTTCTTCCAGCACTTCGCGCGATTCTTTGGATTCGTCGTACACCTTGACGCCGATCTCGGAGGCCACTTTGAGCAAAGCCCGCCTGAGGGAATAGTTCCGCACCGATTGCGCGTAATAGTCGATATTCGCGCTGGAAGGGATCACCGTTGTCAGGGAGGAGACATACGCGGCGCCTCCGGCCTCGTCGAGTTTGCCGAGATGCTTGAGTTCCTGTACAACGGTCTGAATGTCGGCGCGCAGGCCCTTTTCGTCAAGGCTTAGAATCGCCTCGTATATCCGCTGATTCGCCCTCGCGTAAAAATCCCCCGCCGCGAGGTGCTGCTGTATGGCCGCGTCCACCGCCTCGGCGTCCTGCAACATACTGCCGAGAGTGGCGCGTTCAAGCTCATCATCGTGAGGGGGCGTTTTGTCTTTGCTCTGGGCCATGGCGTATCAGGTGAACGTTTATTCGGCCGGAGCGTCCGCCTGCGGCGGGCTTGCCGATTCCGCTGAGGCCGCTTCCCCGTCTTCGTTTCCGGCGGCGGTCTCCCCCGCCCCGCTTTCCGGCACGGCGGTCTCGCCTGTACCGGCAGCCTCGGAGGGACTGCTCCCTTCGTCCGAAGCGGCGTTGACCTGCGCGGTCTCTTCGTGGGCCTCATCCCTGCGGCGGCGCCCGGGCCGGGCCGGGCCGTGGGGCGTTTCGGTTTTTACCGCCTGCCCGATAACGACGATCTGAATCTCCGCCGAAGCACTTTCATAGAGTTTAACGACGGCCTTGTACTTGCCCGTGCTCTTTATGCTGTTTCCGGCCAGCTCAATCCGTTTCCGCTCGATCTGGAAGCCCAGCTTGGTAAGTTCGTCGGCCACGGTTTGGCTGGTAACGGCACCGTAGAGTTTGCCGTTTGCCCCCGCGGGCATGGTGATGGAAATCTCCAGGGCTTCGAGCTTTTCTTTAAGCCCCTGGCTGTTCTGCCGTTTTTGGGCCTTCCGCACTTCGATCTCTTCCCTTCGGGCCTCAAAAATTTTCAGCGTTTGGGGCGTATGGGGAAGGGCTATTCCCCTTGGGAACAGATAATTCCGGGCGTAGCCCCTGGCAACGTCCTTGACATCCCCTTCCTCGCCGAGGGTGGACAGATCCTTGTTCAAAATAACTTTCATAACCAAGCTCCCCGGAGAAACGTTGTTTCTCCATAATTGTGATACAGGCCGGCCAAAAAGCGGCCCTGCAGCCTAAGCTGCCCCGACAAAAAAGGCGATCCTCGCCGCCTTTACAGCCCCGGAGTAGAGGCCGGTCCGTCTTGTTTCGGCGCCCGCAGGGGCAGCCAATTTTCCGCGATGCCCAGAAGAATTAACAATCCCAACGCAAAGGTGTTAATGCCGGGACTAAAAACCACTACGATAATCAGTACATTGCAGAGCAGCCGCATCAGGGGCGGCAGCGGCCTGCGGGTAAGGGTATAGAGCGCTATTCCCCCGCCCTGGGCCAGAAAAAGTATAACACAAATGACCAGGACATTCCACGCGATAATTTCCGGAATCACCAGCCCGGCGATTTTCCCCAACAGTATGGCCGCAAGGGACAGGGACAGGCCCCAAATGGCGTTGGCCGGAACATGGAAATTGCTCAGACTCTGGGCAGACCTTCGGCGGCGGAAAATCCAGGCCAGGCTCAGGGAGATTTGCCGGTTTACAAAGAGCAGAAAAAAAACCGAAGCCAGAGCGCCGCCCCGCAGGGCGATGAGGGTAATGGCTTCCATCACAGTATCGGGTGTCAGAAAATGCTCCAGGAAGGAACGCCGGACGGCGTCCGCACCGGAAGAAGATATATACGCCGAGGAAAGCATTTCCGCCTGGGATTGTACCAGCGCGGCGAAACCGGCGCTGCTCCTGGTAACATAGCCGATAATCAGAAAAGCCGCGCCCCCGGCAACAGCGGCGGCGATAAAACGGTACATGGTACGGATACGCGGAAAAAACAGACCGTTTG
Organism: Treponema sp.; assembly: GCA_031279635.1. Lineage (GTDB taxonomy): Bacteria > Spirochaetota > Spirochaetia > Treponematales > Breznakiellaceae > WQXQ01. The sequence goes on from JAITIC010000187.1 coordinate 9,061, forward strand.
TCCCGCCGGCCATGATCCATGTAAAACCCAGGGTCAGCACCGTAAAATGCAGTATATCAAGAGCGAAGCCGGCCGCGCCGCTCTGGTAATACAGGCTAAAGCCCAGGGAAAGCGCCCCGTTGAGGATCGCCGCCAGGACAAAGGCAAACCAGGCCGCCGCCGGATTATAAACCACTGCGGAAAACCCCAGGGGAACGAGAAACAGGAACGACAAAAAGCCGGTCCTCATCAGGGCGACGCTCAGGATCGCGCAGATCAAAACGGGAATGAGCGCATGTTTGCCGCGCAAAGTCCACGGATTGGGATCGTCACCCTGGGGATTAGCGGAAAATACCCTGCGCATGCGAACCGGTCTTATTCGGCGACAAAAGGAAGCAGGGCGATACTTCTGGCCTGTTTAATCGCCGCCGCCAGCGCCCGCTGGTGCTTCGCGCAGGTGCCGGTGATACGGCGGGGAAGTATTTTCCCCCGCTCGGTGATAAAACGGCGGAGAGTGTCGGCGTCCTTGTAATCAATTTTTAGCTTTTGCACACAGAATTTGCACACTTTCTTTTTGAAAAAGACTTTGCCTTTCCCGCCCCGGCCCATCCGGTCATCGCCGTCCCGGCCGTCCATTCCCGCGTCCATTCCCCGGTCCTGCCGGGGAGGACGTCCATTTTCCGTATATTTTTCATCAGACATATAAAACTCCTTACGCTAAAATCGTCCCTTCAATAAGGAAGAACCAAATCGAATTAAAACGGAATATCGTCGGCAAAGCCGTCACCGCCCGACCCGCCGCTATAAGGCTCCGAAGGCGCGCCCGCGCCGGAAGGCGGGGAATTCTGTCCCTGCCAGGCGTGCCGTTCCGAAGCTCCTCCGGAACCGCCGTAAGAGCCGCCCGGAGCGCCCGGTCCACCGCCGAGCAGCTGCAAATAGCCTGCCACGATCTCAACTTTGGAACGGTTCTGGCCGTCCTGCTGCCAGCGATCCTGGCGCAGCTCTCCGTCAACGCCCACCATTTTTCCCTTCACGAGATACTGGTTCAGGGATTCGCCCTGCCGGCCCCAGAGCACGATATCGAAAAAATTCGCCTCGTCTTCCCACTGGTCGCCGTTTTTCCGCCGGCGGTTCACCGCGATGGAAAACTTGCAAACAGCCTGACCGTTGGCGGTGTATTTGAGTTCCGCGTCCCTGGTCAGCCGCCCAATAAGCACGACATGATTCAGATCAGCCATCTGCTACTCCTCGATTCTTACGAAAAGATACTTGAGGAGATTGGCGTTAAGTTTGAATATCCGGTCAAGGCTGGCAATTTTAGCCGGGTCGGCCTTGATGGTGAACAGGACGTATTTTCCTCTTTTTCTCTTTTTGACTTCATAGGCAAGATCACGGTCACCGGTTTCATCGGTTTTCTCAATCTCGACTCCGTTGGCGGCAAGGTCGGCAAGCAATTTCTCGCGGCCCGCCTGGTGCTGGTCTTCTTCCAGAGGGAAGATGACCGTCAGTTCATATCGACGCATAGGTCCTCCTTGTGGACTGACTCGGCCCGCCACAGAGACGGGCAAAGAGGTATGATTTCCTGATACTAGCCGGAAAGCGAAAAAATGACAAGAGGGGGGCA
>JAITIC010000188.1 GCA_031279635.1 Treponema sp.
TCGCATTTGCTCCCGTTTCGTTGAAACGGTACGCAAATGCCGCACTAAAGAGCCTGTCCCAACTGTGCGCTAACGCTCCCGGCATAGCCGGGGGCAGGATTTTGGGACAAAGTCCTCAAAAACCACTCTCAGCCAATCGTAGTGCCGGTAAAATCCTCTCCGGAGAGAATTTTTTTGAGGTTTTCCAGGTCTTTTCCTGCGGCGCATATCACTTTAAGGCCGATTTTCGCGGCGTGGCGGCTTGCCACCGGATCAAAGGGAACATTTTTCCCCGGCGTCCATTCATCACCTGTCATGGCCCGGAAATCGGCCCAGGAAATACGGTCAATGGGCCTGGCGGCGGGGTCTTTTTTGGGGTCGCCTGAGTACACTTTTTCGATGTTGGAGAGGTTTATCACCACGTCCGCCTGAAAGCGCTCCGCAAGGAGTACCGCGTCGTAATCCGAGGAAAAACCCGGTTTCCAGCCCGCGGCGACCAGAACCCTGCCGGTGAAGGGGTCCACCTGGGTAGGATCGGTAACCACGTTCTGGCCGCACCACTCCCCCATCACCGCCCTTAAAAGCTGGGCGTTGAGCCTGGTGGCCATAATGCCGATCCAGTCCGCTTCCTCGTCTCTGACGCCGTTCCCGCATACCTCACGGTAGGCTTTCTGCCAGACCCGCGCCGGACCGCCGCCGCCCGCCACGAAAATAAAGCGCCGCTTCTCGTCCGTCTCAATAAAGCCGCGGATGAGTTTCACAAAGTCTTTCAGGAATTGCCCGTCCGCCGCATCGGGGGCGATAATCGAACCGCCCAGTGAAATTACCGTTATCATGCCTTATTGTACATACATTCCGGTAACTGCGACATCCCCCCAGAGGCTCGAATAGGAGTCGATGCCTCCCACCGCCTCTTCCCAGAGGTTTTGCAGTGCGTAGGAGCGGGCGTGGGAAACGGCCCGGCCCCGCGGGTCCATCTGGGAAAGAACAGTCTGCCCGCGGGAAAAGGCGATCCGCTGGTTGTCCATGCTGCCGAAATAAAAACTCGTGTGGTCGGGCCGGGCCGCGAAAGAAGACGGAACAGCCCCCGTACCCAGGACGGGATCAACAGGAATCCAGCCGAAGCCGTCGATCCAAAATTCCGCCCAGTAGTGGCGGACCGCCTGGCGGCTCCGGTTTATCAGCACCCCCGCGACAGGCAGACAGGGCACTCCCGCGGAGCGGAGCATGGCGCAGTAAAGGAGCGCCGCCGTATAGGGATCGGCCCGTTTCGCCTCCAGCGCCGCGACGGCGTCATTTGGCAAATCTTCCGCCGCCGTATCCTGAATCTGTATCGCGCCGATAAACCATTCGTAGATCCGCTGGGCTTTAATGTAGGGATTCCGCTCCCTGCCGAGTAACGTACTGGTCTGGCTTTTTATCAGGGGATCATCAGAAGGGATGAGGGAAGCGCTCTGGGTGTAAACGGCGGCGGGCGAAGATGCGTCCTGCCTGATCGCCTGGGGCTGTACGGAAGTCTCCACGGCGTATACCTCAACCTGCCAGGAAAAATGTATCCGCAGGCTGCTGTCAGAGGCAAGATCGTCCAGTTTGTACAGACTCGTGCCCCGGTAGTTTTCTATAAAGGGATCAATGCTGCGCGAAAGAAGCGCGACATTCCGCTGGGATGAGGAAACGGCGGGCAGTGGAATCCAGAGGTACAGAGTGTTCGGGTTGACCGCCTCGTTGATCTGTACGTCCACCGAATAGTTTATCGTGTAACTCCGTTTGTCCCGAAAAGTTTTGGTTCCCGGCTTTCCGCTGATCTCAAAAAAGACCGGGCGGGAATCGCCCCGGGGGGTGCGGACCTTCAAATTGCCGCTGACCGTGCCGTCGGGAATACGCAGGCGGATCTCCCGGTCGTTCCAAAGCTCATAGCCGAATTCCGTTTCCGGAACTTCGATGAAAGCCGGTTCCCCCGCCTCACCGGGGACGGGGGAACGGGTTTCCGCGTTCCACGAGAATAAGACGCCGTTCTGCCCCCGCGAACTGCCGAAGTTGTTTCCGGTGATGCTTATGAGCGAGCCCACCGGGGCCGAACGGGGTTCCACCGAAATGATTCTGGGTTCCGGCCCCGTGTCTTCTCCCTGCGGCGGCTGGGGAAGCGTCAGCTGATTTGAGAAAAGGGCGCCGTTGCTTTTTCTGCCGTTTACATGGACATAAATCAGGCCGGATTCCCCAGACTCTGGCAGCTTCAGGGAAATCCTGTCATCCTGCCAGTTGAGGTACGATGATTTGGTCGGCAATGCGCCCGCGATGGTAACATAGGATTCGTCCTGCTCTTTCCCGAAATATTCCCCCATGATGGTAAGCGTTTCTCCGGCCTTTCCGATTTTAGGATCAATGGAATGGATGACCGGGGAGTTTTTTTTACAAGAGATGATGAAGAACGGTAAGATAAAGAAAAAAACGAAGATTTTCGACAGCCGGAAAAATTCCGTCTTACATGATCCGTCAGGCTTGAGGTTTACGCTGTCTGCAAAATTACCGCAGCGGGAATTCAATGGAGTCTTAACGTTTTTTCCCCGGTGCGTTGGCCGGCGTACCTCCCAGAGGGGAGGCGGATTCTTTATTATGTCTCAGGGTGATCATGATTTCGATATAGGGGGAATCTTTGGCCGTAACCGAACCCAGGGGCAGGTAGTAAATCGGCTCATTGAAATCCAGGGGAATGGTCTGCATGGAGGTTTGATAGCGGATACCCTGGCCGGGGACTTCCACCCAGATCTGCGCCTGGGCGACCAGTACATTCTCCCCCCCGGCCTGGAGGTACGGGGTAAACTGTACGGCCGCTACCAGGTTGATCCCCACGAGGTTCATCCCTATTGGACGGCCGGGAATGGTAAGGCGCTGATGGGTCTCTTGCCAGATCACCCGCTGGTTCTGCTCCCGAACCCGAGCGTCAATATCCAGCACTACCGTCTTGTCCTTGAGGCCGGGAGCTAAGTTCTCAAGCTCCGGCTCCTTGGCGCCAAGCCCCCCGGACGCGAAAATGAGAAAGAAAAGGACAAATACGCACAAACTACGGTACATCGTCAATGCTGTCCCCGTGTATAATCGGCGGCTTTCAGAATCGCCGGTTCGCCGGAACTCATAAAACTCCTGCTTTCAGGCAGCCGGAGGATCAGGATGTCCCCGCCGTCCCTGCTGTTCAGGTACTGAAGCACTCCGTTCATGTCGGCGGCGATTGGGACAACACCCGACGCGTCGATAGTGTCCTCGGAGGCAAAGGTCATTTGCGGGATCACGGCGGGCTGTTCCGCGGGCCGGCGCACCCAGAGCACTCCCATGGCGATGACCAGCGCCGCGGCCGCGGCCGCAATCGCCGGCAGGGGGATTGAAACGCTGCGCCGCCATACCGAAGTCCCTCTAACCACGGTAAGGGGCCGGCGGCCGAGCCGTCCCCCGGCTTCCAGGTTCCGCCACACCCGCTCTTTTGCCGCTTCCATGCGGGCCGTATCCTCCGCAACGGACGCGGAAACAAACCGGTAGCTTTCCAGTCGTTGCCGGCATTGGGGGCACTGCCCCAGATGGCTTTCCAACTTTTCCTTCCACGGAGAAGGAAGCTCCCCGTCCAGATAGACCGAAAGTATTTGATGCTCAGGACACATTTGCCCCCCCTTGTAAGAGAACGGCAAGCCGTTCTCTTGCTCTAAATACACGCACTTTAACGTTTCCCTCGCTTATGCCAAGGATTCGTCCGATTTCCTTATAATTCATTTCAGCATATTCTTTCAATATCAATACCATCCGTAAATTTTCCGGCAGTCTGCCCAAAGCTTCCTGTATTTCCGCCCTGGTCTCCTGCTTGAGAAGCTTCCCTTCCCCGGTCTCTTCCTGCCTGACATCCTCTCTGAATGCCCGCTGGTACGCCTTACGTTCCCGTTCCTTGCGCTTCGCGTAATTAAGCGCGGCGTTTTTGACTACCCGGATAAGCCAGTACTTTGCCTCTTCCGGGTTCGGAAACACCATGTTTTTCTCATACAGACGGAAGAAGGCGTCCTGACAGAGGTCTTCCGCCGCTTCCTCACTGTTGGCAATACGGTAAGCGACTCTGAACAGAATGGGAAAAGCCGAGTCATAAATACCCCGGAATTCCGTGAGGGACATCCGTCCCCCCGCCGTCTGTGTACTGTTCGGGTCCCACTTGACGGGACCGTCCCAATTGCCGCTTTCAGCCGCGCCTTGCGCGGCATTCTGTTCGCCGGAACCATGCTCCCAGGGCGCTTGTTCCCCTGAATTGAAGGTCCCCGCCATTATTAGCCCTCTATATGAAAACAAGCCATTTCCTCAATTGTTACACATGAAAATCTGAAAAACCACTAAAAACGCCGCCAAACGGTTCCGCCGGGTCCGTCTTCCAGAGCGATACCCCGCTCTTTCAGGCCCTGCCGTATGCTGTCCGCCAGGGCGAAATCCTTCGCTTTTTTGGCCGCCGCCCGCTCGGCAATAAGCCCCTCAATTTCCCGCGCCAACGCCTCATCATCGGCGGGTTTATCCTCCCTGAGAACGGCCTCAAGCCCCAGCCCCAGCGCCCGGTCCATGTCAAAAGCCGCTGCCAATGCCTCCACCGGCTCCGCTTCCCCGTCCCGCAGCAGGCCCCAAAGTTCGGCCATCGCCCGCGGGGTGGAAAGATCGTCCTGCAGCGCCCTGTTGAAAGCCTCCAGGCGCTCCAAGGCCGGTCCTGCGGCAATCTCCGCGCGCCCCCGCGAAAGATACTCCAAAACAGCCGGCGGCGCTTTATCCGCCAGGGAGCGAATACGGTCCGTCAACGATTTTCGGGCGTTTCTTGCCCCGGAAAGGCTGTCCCAGGAAAACTGCAACTGGCTGCGGTAATGGCCGCCCAGCAGGAAATACCGGTAGTCAAGGGGATCGCAGCCCGCATCCACGAGGCTTTGCAATGTCAAAAAGTCCCCGGTGGATTTGGACATTTTGTCCCTATCCAGCACCAGAAATTCGTTATGCAGCCAGCAGCCTACCCAGGGCTTTTTCCCGGTAGCGGCCTCGCTTTGGGCTATTTCGTTGGTATGGTGAATGGGGATATGGTCAATACCCCCGGAATGGATGTCGAATTGTTCCCCAAGGTACTTCATGCTCATGGCGGAACACTCGATATGCCAGCCCGGATAGCCCCGGCCCCAGGGACTTTCCCAGATCAGGGCCTGATTTTCGAATTTACTTTTGGTGAACCAGAGCACAAAATCGTGGGGATTGCGCTTGTTCTTGTCCAAAGCGGTCCGCGCGCCCGCCTTGAGGTCCTCGATCCGCAGCAGGGCCAGCTCCCCGTAGGAGGGGAATTTCGTGATGTCAAAATAGAGATTCCCCCCGGCAAAATAGGTAAAGCCGTTTTTTTCGATTCGTTCAATCAGGGCGATCATTTCCGGTATATGTTCGGTAGCCTTGCAGACCACTGTGGGGCGGGTGATATTCATTCTGCCCGTGTCGTTGAAAAACGCCCCGGTATAAAAATCGGCGATTTCAAGAACGCTTTTGCCCCGTTCCTCCGCGCTTTTTACCATTTTGTCGCCACCTTCGTCGTTGTCCCCCGAAAGGTGCCCCACGTCGGTAATGTTCATCACATGGGTCACCTCATAGCCGGCGCGGCGCAGGGAGCGGACCAGAATGTCGTGGAACACATAAGCCCGCAGGTTCCCGATGTGGGCGTAATTGTAGACTGTGGGCCCGCAGCCGTAAAAGCCCACTTTACCCGCCCGCAGCGGCTCAAAAGGCTGCCGCCTGCGGCCGAGAGTGTTAAAAAAGGTAAAGGCCATATTATGAATACATTAAATAGAATGGGGAGAAAAAGCAATAACCCCTGAGACTTTCCCGGCAATTCCGATTTTAAACTAACCACGGACCATCACGGACAGACACGAAATTTTGGCTGCAAATCCACATGTTTGTCCGTTCTGTCTGTGATGCTCTGTGGTTGAATTCGGAATTCCTGCGCACAGTTAGGACAGGCTCCCCTGTCTTTGAACTTTCGTATACACTACAGCAGGGAGTTTTATCATGGGTACCGGTTCTCTGCGAAGCAAATTTGCCTACGGCGCAAGTGATCTTGCGTCAAACCTTTCCTTCGGCGCCATCGGCTCCTTTCTGATGATTTACTACACGGATGTGGTACACATCCCCGCGGCCGCCGTCGGCATGATGTTCCTCGTTACCCGTATATGGGACGCGATTACCGATCCCCTGATGGGCATGCTCATTGATAAAACCCATACCCGCTGGGGAAAAAGCCGCCCGTATTTTCTCTGGATGTGCCTGCCCCTGGCAATCATGATGGTACTAACCTACTCGGTTCCGGCACGGTTGAGTGAGAGCGGCAAACTGGCGTACGTCTACCTCACTTTTATGCTGCTTACTATGGTTTACACGGCGATTAACATACCGGTCACCGCTATTTTGCCGCGGCTTACCGCGGATTTGGAGGAGCGGACCGTATACGGGGTGTTCCGCGGCATTGGCGGTTTAGCCGGCAACGTCATCGTGATGGCGGCTACCGTGCCCCTGGCAGCGGCTTTGGGTCCGGGAGAGCCGGCAAAGGGTTACCGTCTTACCATGACCGTATACGCCGTAATTGCCCTGCTGTTATTTCTGTTTGTCTTTTGCAGCCTCAAAGAACTATCCTTTGACGAAGGTAAAAACGCAAAGCTCAAGCTTACCGAATCAATCGGGGCGGCAAAGGGGAATCTGCCCTGGCTTATCATCCTGGCGGTGGGCTTCCTGCTGCAAATGCATGTGGCGATGCGGAGCGCGGCTCTGGTGTATTATTGCAAATATGTGCTGCAGAACGAGGGCCTGGTGCCGGTTGTAGGCATGCTGATGCTGATAATGGTATTCCCCATGCTCCTGCTGCCTGCCATAAGCGGCAGGATCGGCAAGCGCAATACGGTTATTATGGGCGGCTGTATCAGCGCTGTTGGTTTTCTCATCATTTGGTTGGGAGGAACGGCGATACCGGTGTTTTTAGTGGGGAATATCCTCAGCATCATTGGTCTCTCTTTTGCGCTGGGCCTGCTCTTCGTATTGATAGCGGACACCGTTGATTACGGGGAATATAAAAACGGCGTCCACAGCGAAGGTTTCCTGTCGGCGGCGGCCAGCTTCGGGCAAAAAATGGGAGTCGGCCTTGGAGGCGCGGCCGCGGCCTTTGTACTGGGCATGGGCGCTTATTCGGGAGAGGCGGATGTCCAAACGCCTTCCGCCATCCGGGCAATACAATGTAACTATATCTTTCTCCCCTTAACCGGTTTTGTGCTGGTCATTATCCTTATGTGTTTTTATAATCTGGACAAAACAGCGCCCCGCATGATGGCGGAACTGGAGGAACGCAGGAGGCGCAAAGGGGAAGCGGCGCCAGGCCAAAAAGGGGAATGAACAGTGGAGAGGAAGAAGAGGCTGTTTTGACAGCAGGAAGGGCTGCCCACATGGCCTATGTGTGCGAATCCACACGGCGTATGCTATATCGAAGGGCCGGGTAGAACCGGGGAGTTACCTCCCCTGAGTCCCCACAGACCCGGACGTGCCCAATTAAGGCATCCGGTTCCTCTGGAACAAGATTCGCTTAGCAATACGGGTGTACGATTTTCGGGCTTGGCAATGGAAAATCCGGCAGGTTGATTAGGCTAAAACATCGGATAATTCAAAAACTAACTACGGACTGTACGGACTTTTGGTTCAAAATCCATATATTTGTCCGTCCTGTCCACGCCGTCCGTAGTTGGTTTTTGTTCCTGTAATCACTCATATCAGTGTGTTCAGTCCAATCAACCTGCTAGTGTTCCCGTAACAGAACATTCAATATCTTCCTACGCCTCGACAAACAGTACCGTCTCTTGGGGTGTAAGCCATTCCTTTATTTCCCCGAATTCGCCTTTTTCAATCTGTTCCTTAATCCAGGGCAGCAGGTCCGCTTCGAATTGGTAACAGTACTGTTCGAGTTTTTTCACTACGCCGTCCATGACGCCCATATCGTTGTTTCCTGCGGCGTCCAGAATCGTTTCGAGCGTTGCGGAATCCGAGGATGTCCTGGAGTGCTTTTGCCGTTGTTTTTCCATGCTGTCAAGCAGATCCTCAAGCTCCGCGATGAACTCTTCCGCCGCGGCGATAAACCAGTGGTTGGTGTGCTCAATAAAGTCAACCTTCCCCGCTATAGCGGCATGTTCAAGCCGCTCGGCCATGTGCCCGATGCCTTCCGCCGATATGGTGTAGCTTACCCTCTTGATCCGGTGTACGATAGCCGCGTAATCCGCGAGCGTGTATTCCGGGGAGGCCCCCACCATCCGCGCCGCCTCAATCAGCGGCGGCGTATGTACCACATACGCACGCAGGGAATCCATGTAGGTCTTGCCGTCCCAGCCGAAACAGCCAAGACCTTTCTCCGCGTTAAGGCCCTCAATTTTCGCGGAACGGATCATCTCCGCAAGAAACTTGCTGAGAAACTCATCGCCCGCATAACCCTGCAAAAAACGGGTGGGAAGCTCTGCTTCCTCGCCGTATCCGCTTTCAGCCAAAATGGTTCTATTTATCATTTTTGCCATCCTTTCCCTTATTGGGTTTCTTATGAAAACATAGTATCTTCCTATTGAACGAAATACACCCTAAATTCAAAAACCGCTCTTTTTTTTGAAAAACAGCGTACGTACGACAGCTTGACAGACATAATTAGTCAGGTTTATACTATCATTAGGTAGAAATGTCGGAAAACTAAATAACACAGGTGAATATAGCGTACATAAGAGGGAAAACTGTATTAACATGCCGGAACAACAGTTTCAAAGCACTGTTCCTCTCTCTCCGGGTAACCAGGTTTACCTCGAAAGGCCCCGGATTGATGTTCTTTTCGAAAAAGCCATACAGAACCCGGTGGTCGTGGTCGTCGCGGGCGCGGGATACGGTAAAACCCACGCGGTCTACTCCTTTGTCCGTAACTATAACGCCCATATCAGTTGGATGCAGTTTTCCGAACGGGACAATATCGGCAGCCGTTTTTGGGAGAATTTTATCGGCGGCATCAGTCTGACCAACCCAAAAGCCGCCGGGCGCCTGGCGAAAATCTCCTTTCCCGATACGGACCGGCAGTTTGAACGGTACATGATGGTCCCCCAGGAGGAAATAGACCCCACCGCAAGGGCCATCCTGGTCTACGACGATTTTCACCTGGTCACTAACCCGGCGGTTCTGCGCTTCATGGAAAAGTCGGTCAGCGCCCCGTTTCCCGGTATCACATCGATTTTTATCAGCAGATCCGAACCGCTCATCAATACGACGAAATTCTTTTCCAAGGGGCTCCTGGGCCGAATTACCGAAAAAGATCTGCGCTTCAGCCGGGAAGAAATGACCGAATACTTCAGCATACAGAACATCAGGCCGGGGCCTGAAACGCTTACCTCAATTTACCACGATACCGAAGGCTGGGCCTTTGCCATACACCTTGCCGGACTTTCCCTGAAAAACGCCCTTCCGGGCACGCCGTATATTCCCCTGGCGATGCGGGTGAATATTTTCAAGCTGATAGAAAGCGAGATTATGGGGGCCGTATCCAAAACCATGCAGCGTTTCCTTATTAAATTATCCCTCATTGAACAATTGTTTCCTGAACTGCTGCAGGACCTTGCCGGTAATCCCAAACTTATCAAGGAAATGGACAACATCGATTCGTTTGTCCATTTCGACATCTATAGCAACACGTATCATATTCATCATCTGTTTCTTGATTATCTTAAAACCAGGCAGCATGAAATACCGGAAGCCGAACAAAAAGAAGTGTGGTACAAAACCGCGGTGTGGTGCGAGGCGAATAATCAAAAAATGGACGCGATTAACTATTATGAAAAAGCGGGAAACTATGACCGGCTGATCGCCGTATGCACCACCCTCCCCATGATGTATTCGAACCGTATCGCCCAAATGCTGCTGGAAATGCTGGACAAAGCGCCCCCCGAAGTCTATGAAACCAACCCGTTCATCCATACCCACCGGCTCCGTATCCTCATGAGCCTTGGCATGCTTGAACAGGCTGCAAATGAGATAGACGAGACCATTAGACTGCTCAAAGAGCGGCTCCCTACCCCCATTATTCATCAAATTCTTACAGTCTGTTACGCCAATAAAGGCTTTATCTGCCTTATGGCCAGTACCTATACCGGAGACTTCAATTTTATTGATCTTTTTGAACGCAGCGCCTGGCATGGCAGCCAAAGCGGCGGCTGGAAGGTCCCCTTTCCGCTGACGGTAATGCAGATAGGCTCTTTTATGTGCCGGGTGAATAAGCCGGAGAAGGGAGAAATAGAGCGATACATAAATGTGCTGGAGGCCATCGCCCCGCTGACCACAGGAGCGCTGGGGGGCATGCAATGGGGGACGGATACCCTTGCCCGGACGGAGTTTGAGTTTTTTAAGGGGAATTTGCATGTGGCGGAACAGCTTGCCCTGGAGAGTGTCAAACGGGCCAGAGAATGGAATCAGTATGAAATTGAAAACCGCGCGCTTTTTTATCTGCTGCGGATATCCCTTGCGTGGGGGAATTTCCCGGCTATCAGGAATGTGTTTAAACAACTGGAAGCCCAGCTTGAGCAGGTCCACTACATCAACCGTTTTACGAACCATGACATCATTACCGGATGGTATTACTCCCAAATCGGGCAGATGGAGAAGGTGGTCCCGTGGGTGAAAAATGATTTTGAGGGCAGTGATCTTAATTCCATGAATCTGGGGCTGGAAGTACTGGTCAAGACGAAGTGCCACATGGCCGAAGGGCGGTATTCCGCGGCGCTGGCGGCCCTGTCGATCATGGAAAACCGGAGAAACCAGTTCGATGCGGGAGACTTTTTATTTGGCCTTATTGCTTTGAGGGTCATGGACGCGGTATGCCGTTACCATAACCGCGACAAAAGCGGCGCCTTTGCCGCGCTGGAAACGGCTTACCGCCTGGCCGCTCCCAACGGGCTGGATATGCCCTTTATCGGAATGGGAAAGGATATGCGCGCTTTGGCGGATGCGGTGTTAAAAGACAAAGCAAAAACACCCGCCGCTGTGGAGGCAATTCCCCGTGAGTGGCTTGAAAAAATCCGCCTGGGGGCTTCCGCCTACGCGAAAAAACTCTTTGCCGTGGCTGAGCAATACCGGATTGAGGAAGGAAAACCGGCTAAACCAGGGACGTATCAAAGCGGCGCGGAACTCTCCCGCCGCGAGAAACAGGTTCTTGTCTCCCTCTCACAGGGAATGACCCGCGCGGAAATTGCCGCGCAGACTTCGCTTTCGGTAAATACGGTAAAAAGCATTATCCGCAGTGTTTACAATAAACTGGGGGCGCTTAACAAAGCGGACGCGGTGCGCATAGCCGCCTCAATGGACCTGGTATGAGCGCAAGTGAAGCGCCCACAGGGCCTATGTATATAGAGCCTGACGCCGCGCCGGCGTATCGCAGCATATTTCTGGAGCGGCCCCGGGTAGACGCGGTGCTTGCGGAAGCCTGTAAGAGTCACATGGTTACCGTCATCGCGGGAGAAGGTACCGGCAAAACCCACGCGGTATATTCTTTTTTACAGAAAGATCCCCGGCACGTTGTCTGGATACAATTTTCCGAACGGGATAACCAACCCTCGCATTTTTGGGAAAATTACGTGAGGGAAACAGCCCGCTTGAGCCCCAAAGGGGCGAAAATAATGCGGGAGATCGGTTTTCCTGAAACACAGCGTCAGGTGGACCGGCATGCGGCGATGATTAAAAGCGGAATTGTGTCGCGGGATCCCCTTGTGTTTGTGGCGGACGATATTCACATGGTCACCAATCCGGTAGTCCTTAATTACATTGAACATCTTTTTTCCGCTCCTATTTCCAAAAATACCGGCGTGCTTATTTCGCGCATGCAGCCGGGGATAAATACCCTTAACTTTTTGGCCAAGGGGCTGCTTTCCACCGTTACCGTCGACGATCTCCGCTTTACCGAAGAGGAAACCGAAGCGTATTTCCGCCTGAATGATCTGTTTCTTGAGCGGGAAGAAATCAGTCGGATTTGGCGCGAGACCGAAGGCTGGGCCATGGCCATTGGCCTGATACTGCGGGAAATAAAAGTCAGGCGGGATGAGCGCCGCCGTTGGGACAGGGTGATGCTCTCTTTAAGAAAAATGGAAGAGAATATCTTTTCCGCCATGAGCGCGGATCTCCAGAAATTCCTTATCAAGCTTTCCCTTATTGAACACTGGCCCCGAATCCTTCTTGAACAGCTTGAAGGCGGAAGTAGCAGCATCACCGCTATGGAACAATTCAGTTCGGTGATCCGCTTTGATATGTATATTCACGGCTTCAGGATACATCACCTGTTTCTCGATTTCCTTAAGGAAAAGCAGAGCCTGTTGTCCCGCGCGGAGATCGAAGAAGTGTGCGGCAAAGCCGCCCGGTGGTGTATTGAAAACAACCTGCTGACCGACGCCGCGGTGAATTATGAGCGGGCGCTTGATTACGGGGGGCTTGTCCGGCTTATCGAATCGCTCCCCCGGATGCTTCCCAAAGCGGCGGCGGTTTTTTTCCTGGAAACCGTGGACCGGCTCTGCGCGGAACCGGACACCGGTGAAGACGGGAATAATTGGGACCGCCTCTATTTGCGCTTTATTATTCGCTCCCGTCTTTTGATGTTTCTCGACCGTTTTGAGGAGGCCGCCAAAGAATGTCATAAGGCCGTTATTGGTTTCGAGGCGGAGGCTCCGGGAAAGCGGCGTTCCCGGTCCCTTTCCGCGGCGTACAATAATCTGGGAACCCTGGGGCTTCTTTCCTGTACATATACCAGAGACTATACCTTTGACCTCTGGTTTGAAAAAGGCCGTCGTTATTATCTGGAAAATCCCGAACCGGTTTCGGGGCAGCTCAGTCAGACCAATATCGGCTCGTATATCATTACGGTGGGCTTTCCCGCGGAAGGCGGGGAAATAGACACGTTTCTCAATTGTTACGCCGCATCGGTACAGTACGTGTCCGTTTCAATGAACGGGTACCTGTACGGCGCCGATACTCTGGCCAGGGCGGAACTGGCCTACTACCAGGGAGACCTGGACAAGGCGGAACTGTTTGCCCGGCAGGCGGTCTATCAGTGCCGGGAAAAGAAACAGTACGAAATGGAAAATCGCGCGCTTTTTTATCTTATGCGGATAGCTATTCATACCGGCAATACCGCCAATCTTCAGGACTTACAGAAGCAGATGGAAGCCCAGCTTGAAAATGATGAGTACCTTAACCGTTATACGATACACGATATTGTCATGGGCGCCTTTTATGCACGGCTCGGCTTAATCGAAAAAATCGCCCCCTGGCTCAGAGCGGAGCACAAAGATGAAATGAACATCCTGTTCCGGGGCTTCGATTCCCTGGTAAAGGCCCGCTGCCTGTTCGCGGAAAAAAATTACCCGAATGTTTTGAAAACCCTGGAAGAAGAGCATGTCCGGGGAGACCTGGGGCGTTTGTTGCTGGGCCGTTTGGAAATGACCGCGCTGGAGGCCGTAACCCGCTTTAAGCTGGGCGACAGGGAAGGGGCGTTTGCCGCGCTGGAACAGGCGTATAGCGCCGCCGTTCCCAATAATCTGGACATGTCGTTTATTGAGCTTGGCGAAAATATGTACAACCTGATTAACGCCGTTCTGAAAAGCGGAAGCGGCGAAAATGACGATGGAAAAACAGCGTGCGCGCTGATTAAGCGGGAATGGCTCCGCGCCATACGGGAAAAAGCCTCGGCCTACGCGAAAAACCTTTCCCTTGTCGCGGACCGCTGCTCCGGCCGGAACGCTTCATCTGTTACGGAGGACCGGGAGAAACCCGACATAAGCGGCCATGAAAAGGCAATACTAAGCCTTCTTTCCCAGGGCGGCACCGAAAAAGAAATCGCCGGGGAAATGAAAATCTCGCCTCAAATGGTTAAAAGCGCCATACGCAGCCTCTACGCCAAACTCGGAGCGATCAACCGCGCCGATGCCGTGCGCATTGCCGTGGAAAAGGGTCTGCTGGATTAGGGATTCTATTAAAAAAGCAATTTTCCGCCAAATTCACTAAAGCAAAATCCATAGTTCGACTCATATAAAGGGTATAAAATCCGCCTGACGAATCCCTTGATCGGGCGGCGCTTTGGCCCTGGGCCGGGGCGATCTCTTTTGGGGAGTTGAATATGGCCTGGAAAAATTATGTGTGGATCGCGTTGATCACGGCGCTGCTCTTGAGCGCGTGCGGCGGGGGGAAACTCGCGCCTCCTTCGCCGCCGGCGGATATCGGTGAGACAATGATGTTCCCGCCGCCGCCGGCAGGTTCGGATGCGGTGAAACTTGACGCGGCGACTCTGCGGCGCTCGCTGGAGGAACTGGCCGAGGCGGAGCGAAACGGCTCGTATGCGCCCGGTATGGGACTCGCGGAGTCCGGCCTGAGGGAAAACGCCGGGGACTATGCCGGCGCGGTGGCGGCGGCATATAAGGAACTGGCCTGGGGCTACGGCTGGGGTTTTATAGAAAGAGAGACTCTGGAACGGGCGCTGGCGAATATGATCGCGCTGAAAGGAAAAGGCGGCGAGGATGACGCGGTGCGGACCGCCGAGGGAATTTTTGCCTTTAACCGGGGACGCTGGGACGAGGCGGAAAAGATTCTCTGTTCCCTGTTTGACGAGAAAGAGGAACCCGACAGCCTTGCCCGCTGGATGATTCTGGTCTGCGCGCTGGAACAAAACCGTGAGGATCGGCAGGCGGGCGCGGCGTACCGGTCCATCCGGGCGCGTTACGGGCAATTTCCCGAATACTGGCATCGGGGCGCGCGGGTTTTTGATGGGGCCATTGCCGCGGAATACGCCGAGCAGTGTATCAGCCTTGCCCCCGAAGGTCCCTTTGCCGGGGAGTGCCGGAATATTTTGGCGTCACTCGCGGGTCTCAATAACGAAGACGGCCCGTTCCTGAAATCGAAATCAGAAATCGAGAACATTATTTCCCGATCCATCAATCAGGGGAATCCGGAAATCCTTTCCCCTCTCATTCCGCTTATTTCCCTTCCCGATAATCCCTACACGATCTACGCCCTGGGCGCGCTACGCTCTCTGGCGGCCTCTCCGAAATACAGGGATTATTTCAGCGCGCTGGCCTCCGGTTCGGGGGGGCGGCTTGCCGAGCGGCTTGCCTATATCTGCCGGGGTTAATATGAAAACGATTATAAGACAGCCGCCGGATTGTTTGCGCATAACAACCGTTCCGCTCTTTTGCGTAACGATTTTCCTGTGCCTGGGTTCCTGCGCCGCCGGAGAGGAAGACCTGCAGCGCTATGCCCGCGCCGGCGATATGTACGCTCAGGGTCGTTTCGCCGAAACCATCGGTCTCCTTGAGGGAATGAACACATTTCCTCCCGCCCTGGTTCTCAAGGCCAAAGCGGAATATTTTTCCGGGGAGCTTGAAAAGGCCGAAAAGACCTGCCGGCAGGCAATCAGGCAGCGGCACTCATCGTATGAGGCGAGGCTCTATCTGGCCCGGATTCTCAGGGACAGGGGAGATCAGTCCGGGGCGGGAAAAATCACCGAATCCCTGCTGGCGGATAACCCCCAGGACATTCGGGCGTTGCGTCTCGCGTCGAACCTTGCCCTGGAGCGGGGAAAGGCAGGGGAAGCCGCCGCCCTGCTGGATCAGGCGGCGGAGCTTTCCGCCGAAAGTGCGTTCGTTCTTTTGGACCGGGCCAGGCTTCACTGGACCGCGGGCAGGGGACCCGAAGCGCTTGAGGACCTTACGCGGGCAAAGGCGATGCTTCCCTGGGAGACCCCGCTTTCTCGTTCGGTTGAATATCTTGAAACTTCTATCAAGGAGTCCCTGCAATGAAACATCGGTTTATAAGCAAAATATTTATATTATCCACTTTGTTTTTAACGGCGCTGATTTTTCTTTCTTGTGAATCAATGCCGGTCAATTATTCCCTAAGTAAATCCTGGCTTTTGGGGGAAAAAAATCCCCTGGGTACTTTCAGCCTGGTTGGGGTTTCGGTTGACCGGATCGGCGGCTGGAATTCGGTGGAAAAAGAAATTACCGCCATTGCCCCGCTGAGTTTTTGGGAAGAAGGTTTTCAGATGATAGCGGGCGATAAACCCGCGGATTACGCAGCGGACATACAGCTCAGGGAAAGGGAATACAGTTCCGGCTGGCGGGCAAAGCGCTCCCTTTCGGTGGAGGTACGTGTATGGGCCTATGAAGACGCTGCTGAAAAAGCGGCCTATGCGCAAACGCTACCGCTGGCGGCGGGGAGGGTAATTTCCACCGGGGATCGCAGTCTTTCTTCTTTTGAGACCACAAACCGTATGCTCTCCAAGGCAATACGGCAAGCGGTAAAGAAGTTGGCCGCGCAAAAAGGGAGGGCGTGATGCGGTTTTTTTCAAGAGCCGTGATTCCGGCACTGTTTCTGATTTCCGCCCTTGCCTTGTATGGACAAGACGATTCGGTTTCTGTGTCAGGTGAAAATTCACGGCGTTCTTTAAGTTTCGCGGCCGCCGCCGATATGGCGGTGGCTTCTTCCGCGGAGCTGAAGAACGCATACGCCTCGCAGGGGCTTAAAGAGCGTGCCTGGACGCTGGGGCTGCGGGCTTATTTTCCCCGGCTGGGATTGAGCGTTTCGGAGAACGACCGTTTGCAGCAGCTTGGCCCGGATTCGTTTTTGAAAAATTACGGGATCAGCGTGGATCAATTAGTCTGGGACGGCGGCAGAACTTCCATGTCCCGAAAACTTGAACGGATGGAACTCAATCTGTCCCAAACGCGCCTGGGAAGAATGGCGTCCGATATCGCCGAGTCCGCCTTGGCCGCTTACCGGAACGTGCTTTCCTCCCGCGCTGTTTTGGCGATAAGGGAAGCGGCACTGGAATCCCTGGTCGAACAGCGGCGGATTCTCGCAGAAGAGACGGCCCTGGGCCTTGCGCTGCCCCTTGACCTCTCCGAGGCGGATGTCGGCCTTGCCGAGGCCCGGCTTGAGATACAGCAGCTCCGTTCTGATTTGGCGGAAACAGAAAAACAATTCGCCGAACTCCTCGGCATTGATTCCCTTCCCCCGCTGGAAGAAACTGTTGATATTAAGCGCGGCGTTCTGCTGCCCGGCGCCGCCGCCGCCGCTTCCCTGGCCGAACAGCGGAATCCTGATCTGGAAGAAGCCCGCTTTTCCGTCACCAAAAAAGAAGGGGAACTGCGCTATGTTTCCCGCTCATGGATTCCGGCTTTCAGGCTCACAGGCGGTTTTGGACTCAGCGGCCAAACCTATCCGCTTACCCGCCACAACTGGTCGCTGGGACTGAGTGTCGAATTTTCCGGCCCGTGGCTGCAAAACAGTTTCGGCATTCAGGCTGGCCTGGAGCCGCCGTATGACAAGACCGCCCAGTTTCAGAACAGCCTTACTCCCCTGCCCGACCCCGCCGCCGGCCTCAATAAGAATCAGGCGCTGTTGGCGCTGGCTCTGGAAAAGGAAAAATACCGGGCTGTCTTTGAACGGGCCGGACGTTCCGCCCGGCGGGGGGTGGAAAAGTGTTTTCTGGCGGACGAAAAACGGAAGCTGGCGGTAGACGCCATCAGCCTTGCCGCCGAGCGTTACCGTGTTGAGGAAGCGCGGCTGGGCCTGGGGCACATTACCAGGCTGGATCTTATGGAAGCGCTTATCGAATACACCCAAAAGGAAATTACCGCGGTGGAAGCGGCAACGGCCGTGCTGGAAAGCGAACGGGAACTGGAACGGATTTTGGATCTCAGGCCCGGTGAACTGGCGGCCTTCGCCGCTTCTGAAAATAATAATTAGAGTCTGTCCATAATGTAGACACATTATGGACAGACTACCTTAAAACAGGCATTTTGCGCACCGTTTTGGTACAAAACGGGAGCAAATGCAATGTCTGTCCGCAAAGTAACCGACTTTGTGGACAGACACTAATTAGATGGGCCTGTTTCAAAACTAATTGACGGTGCGCTAAACGCGCAGGGTTTTGAAACAGCCTCAGATTTCATCATACATGAGGAGCGAATAATGAATAACCATTTTCGGAAAATAATTTTCAAATTATTTATATTTCCTTTTTTCCCGGCTTTACTTTTTTTCGCGTGTAGAGAAGAGGCTCAGCCCGCCGGGGAACAGCCACGGGACGTCAGGGGGGTATCCGCCGTGTTACGCGAAATACCGGAAGAAACCGGCGGCTTTGGCAGTCTCGCCTTTCTTACCAAAGTCGATATAGCCGCGCCCCAGGACGGCAGGATCAAACAACTGTATTTCCGTGAAGGCGATCCGGTTGAGCGTGGGACGGCGCTGATTCTGCTGGACAATTCCCAGATCGCCCTTGCGGTGGAACGGGCCGAAAACAACTATTCCCAGGCAAAGGCGGCCTGCGATCTGGCCCGCTCACGGCTTTTGGAAGGAGAGTTTCAGGCCGAGGCCCAGCTTCTTGCCATTGAAAAGGCAGAAGCCGAACTGGCCCAGGCAAAGAAAAAGTGGGAAGAGGATCAGCGCAAACATCTGAATCAGGAGGCGTTGTTTCAGGCCGGGGGTATTTACACCGAGGCGATACTTACAAGCCGCTTCAGCCTGCAGTCCGAATGGGAACAGATTCTCATTATGGAAAAAGATCTGGAGATACGCCGGATAGGCTGCCGCGACAGCGATCTTGCCGCGGCCGGCCGGCCTGTTCCCCCGGACGAGGCGGAACGCCGCCGGGCGCTTGTTTCCCTGTTGACCGCAAGTCTTAACGCGGAACTCGGCGCGGCCCTTGCCCGCCTTGAGGCCTCTGAAAAAGAACTCGCCTCGGCGCGGCTCGCACAGGAAGAACTGCTCGTGCGCAGTCCCGCCTCCGGCGTAATAGGGGCCAGGTATTTTGAAGAAGGGGAACGTGTCAAAGCCGAGGATAAAATACTTACCCTTATGGATACCGCTTCCCTGTACGCGATTTTTCCGCTCCGCGAGAAAGAGGCGCTGCGCCTTGAAAAAGGCATGAGCGCCCTGGTACGGATTGACGGAACCGGTGAAAGCCGGGAAGGCCGCGTGGATCTGATATACCCACAGGCGGACAGCCAGAGCATGAGTTTTCTGGTACGGGTGCTGCTTCCCGGCGGAGGCGAGGGCGATCTCAAACCGGGGATGTTTGCCAGGGTTCAGATAAGAGTTGGCCCTCCCCGGCAGGCGCTCATTATTCCCGAATCTTCGATTGTCAACAAAAGGAACAATGAAGGAATTGTTTTTGTGATTAACGGAAACGTCCTATCGGAACGGAAAATAAACCTGGGGCCTGCCCTGGGAGAGGAACGGGAAATTGCATCGGGGCTTGAAGCTGGAGAATTGCTTGTGCTGCGGCCTGACGCGGATCTGCGGGAGGGAAGCTATGTTTCACTGGCGAATTAACACATTTTTAATTATTGCGATTGTTTTTTCTTCATGTGATGCGGGCGGTGGAGGCGGATACATAGCGGGATTTGTGGATCTCCGCAGTATCGGCATGAAGGTTACCCCCCAAAAATCAGGCGATATACTTTCAGGGGAATACAGTCCGGTTATTCTCAGTTTTGATACGGAGATGCGAAAAGAAGAAACCGAAAATATTTTACAAATAAATTCAGATACCGGAGCGGTAACGGGAGACCGTTTCTGGAAAGGAAATCAACTATACTTTGTGCCGTCCCCGCCGTGGAACGCGGGAACCCGTTATGCGCTCAATCTTTCGGGGACTGTCTATTCAACGGACGGACGGGAACTCCGGCTTGAACGTTACATTTCCTTTTTTGTTATCAATAAATCTGAAGCGCCGGTCCTGGAATGGTTCAGTCCCGCCGATGGTGAGTCTGTGGAAACCGGCGGTTTAAGGATGGAGCTTCGTTTTTCCCGTCCTATGGAAAGACTCAGCGTTGAGGCCGTTTTTGCCGTTGAAGGAGTGGGGGAGAAAAAATTTGAATGGTCGAATGATGACCGGGTCCTAAAAGTCACAACCGAAAAAACCCTGCTGCCCTGGACTGCGTACCATTGGAGCCTGAACGACAGCGCCAAAAGCCGTGAGGGGGTTCCTCTGGCAAAAAAAATCTCCGCTCAGTTCAGCACCGATTTGGATAAGCTCGTGCCCCAGGTACTGCGGGTGTTTCCGGCAATCTTGTCGGAGGGGCGCTGGCTTCCTACAGGCGGCAATGTTGAAGAGGGCCTTGGGCCCGGGCAGGGGATCGTTGTCGAATTCAACAAGCTCATGGGGGAAAATGTCCTGCGCTCGCTCCGTTTTGAGCCGGACCTCGCGGGCAGAACCGAAACCTTATCCGATAAAAGCATTGTCTTTGTTCCCAGCCGTGATCCCGAACCGGAAACAGCCTACACCCTCATTGTTTCCGCCGACACCAAGGATCCGGGCGGTCTGAAATTGGGAGAAGATTATCGCGTAACATTTATTCCCGATATTCCCTTTTTAAAAGTCCTCTCATTCAATGTCGGCGATGTGGCCATTGATTTTAACAGCGATTCCGGCGTTCAGATTCCGCTTGCTTCGGTGGATCAGGAAGTTCTCCGTTTCACGATCCGTTTTTCTCTGCCTTTCGACGACGAGGCAAAGAAAAATACCGCGTTACTGATTTCCCTCAGTCCCTATTTTCCGGGGACGCTGGATTCTCCTGCCCTGCGTTCTGTTACCTGGCTTTCCGATGACCTGCTCCGGATGGAATGGGAACGAGTGAAAGCGGGAAGCGCCGATGAGGCCCATTTTTATCGCCTTTTAATTCCGGGCGGTAAAGGGGGAATAAACAACGGCGGCGGCATGTACCTCAAGGAAGATCAGGTTCTTTATCTGGAGGCAATGTAACTGCGAACTTTGCCTTTTGAGTAAACGCGGATGGTGTTACCTCTGCGAAGCGCATTTGTTTACTCTTCGGGCTCTTTTATGATTTCCAAAAGCTCCACGGTAAATACAATCGTTGAATAGGGCGGAATGAGCAGGCCGGCCCCCGTTTCACCATAGGCCAGGCTTGAGGGGATGTAAAGCCGGTACTTGCTGCCCACGCCCATGAGCGTCAGGCCCTCGGCCCAGCCGGGGATAACCTGATCGAGGGGAATGTCCTCACTCTGGCCGCGGGAGTAGGAACTGTCAAACACCGTTCCGTCTGTAAGGCTTCCCTCGTAATCAACCCGCACCATATCGGCCGGACCCGGTTTTTCCCCTTCGCCTTCAACAAGCACTTCGTACTGGAGTCCGCTGGTCGTGGTCCGCACTTCCGGCCGGGCGCTGTTTTCAGAGAGAAATTGCGCCTCTTTCACCCGGTTTTCTTCGGCCCGTTTTTCCATCGCGACCTGCAGGGCGGTCTGCACAATTTCCATGGCTTCGTCCTGGCTGAACGGGGCTTCCCCCTTTTCTATGGCGGTTTTCAGCCCCTCGGCAAAGGCAGCATAGTCCAGGTCCAGGCCGGCCGGCTGCAGGTCCGCGCCTATCACCAGGCCGAGCGCGTAACTGAGCCTGGCTTTTTCATCGGCTAACCGGAGTTCTTCCTGTATGCCTTTGGCGTGCAGCGCCATGACGGATAACGTCAGACAGCAGATACAAAGCACTCTTTTCATAAGCGGCTAATTCTCCGCGGCAGGAGAGATTATGTCGAGGAGTTCCACCTCAAAAACCAGGGCTGAATAGGGAGGGATGGGGCCTCCGCCCTGGGCGCCGTAGGCCAGCTTCGAGGGGATATAGAATTTATATTTACTCCCCACGTTCATAAGCTGCAGGCCTTCCGTCCAGCCGGGGATAACCCCGTTCAGGGGAAATTCCGCGGGCTGGCCCCGCGCGTAGGAACTGTCAAAAGATGAGCCGTTGGTAAAAGTTCCCTCGTAATCGACCCGTACCATATCCGTGGCGCCCGGTTTTGCGCCGCTTCCCTCGCTTATCACCTCATACTGCAGACCGCTGTCGGTGGTGACCACATTCGGTTTTGCGCCGTTTTCGGTGAAAAAATCTTTCTCGGCCTGCATACGTCCCTCGTTTTCTTTTTCAATTTTCGCGGTAATTGCCTGCTCAATTTTTTCTTCCGCCTCTTCGGCGCTGAACCGGGTATTCCCGCCGCTCAGGCCGTCCTTAAACCCCTCGAAGAACGAATTGGCATCGGGAATATAGCCGTTATCCCTCATGTTCGCAGCGAGACTCATACCGAAAGCGTAGCTGATGTCCTTATCGAAAACATCGTCCGCCGAGGCGGAAGAATCCAATCCGCTGCCGTCTTTGTTACAGCCCCAGAAGACCAGGGCGCACAGGAAGACTGCCAAAACAAAGTGTCTTATTTGATATTCCATTGTTCAAGTATAGAGTATAATCCCGCTTGTGAATAGAGCAGGAAACGGGCTATCCCCTGCTCCCCGCTTGTGCTATACATTGAACATGGCTTTTTCACCTTTTGCCTCGCTTGCTGGTATTTACCGGCCCAACGCCAAAACCGGCCGGTTTCTGAGCGCGCTGCTGCTTTCCGGCGTGGCTACGGGTCTCGTCAAGGGAATACAGGACAATTTTCTGGCGGAGGCGGTTCACATCGACGCCTTTGAGCGGGGGATCGTGGAATTCTTTCGGGAAATACCGGGACTGTTGGTGGTTTTTTTTCTCGCCTGGATGTACCGATTCACCGAAAACAGGATTTTCAAAATCGGCATAGCCCTGATGTTCGCGGGGTTGGCCGGTCTTTTGCTGGCGGGAACGGGGAAAGTCATCGTGGTAATTTTCATGGTGATCTACAGCGGCGGGGAGCACATCATTATGCCGGTGCGGACTTCCATCTCGCTGGACCTCGCGAACAAGAACAAGGGAGGGGCCTCGCTTGGAATCACCAGCGCCCTGGGCCACGGTGGGAATATCATCGGCTTCCTGATTGTCACCGGGGTCTTCTTTCTGTTTTCCCGCTTTGGGATGGAACGGCTCTTCCGGTTCAAGGCGATTTTTGCCGCCTCCGCCGCGCTGATGCTTGCCGCGACTCTGGTGGCGCTGGCCATGAGCGAAAAAGGCCCCAGGATAAAGCGGCGGCGTTTTTATTTTGCCCGCAAATTTTTTAAGTTCTACATGCTGGAAGTGTTCTACGGCGCGCGCAAGCAGATATTTATTACCTTTGCCCCATATGTGCTGATCCTGAATTATGGGGCGGATACCTCGGTTATCTCCCTGCTGCTTGCGACATGCGCCCTGTTCAGTTTTATCGCCAGCCCCCTAATCGGAAAACTCATTGACCGGGTAGGCTACAAGAGCATCATGGTCACCGACACGTTGATTCTGATAGTGGTCTGTTTTTTTTACGGTTTTTCCCAGCGGCTGTTTCCCATGCGCATCGCCTTTTATGTAGTCTGCATCAATTACATACTGGACGGGATAATCTCGGTGGCGAGTATGGCGAGTAATGTCTATGTGCAGGACATTGCCGCTAATCAGGAAGAGATAACCGCGACCATTTCCACCGGCATCTCGGTGAACCATGTGATCAGCATTATCATCGCCCTCCTGGGGGGGCTTATCTGGAAACTGCTGGGCATTGAGGCGCTCTTTACATGTTCCGCGTTTTTGGGCCTTTGCAACACCCTGTACGCCGCGACAATCACGACCAAAAAAGCCGGCGCAACTTGACAGTAAAAAAAAAGTAAATTTTTTGCGAAAACCTCTTGACAAATATTTGTTAATCTTGTATAAAATAGTTAGCTGGTTCTAACATTTGTTCGCCGGTTAATACCGGTGAACAACAGGTAAGGAATTTGCCGCTATCTCTCTCCCGGCGGATTCGTATATGTTGGATATTTCAGGCTCGTCGAGTTCTGCTCTATTCAACGTCCAAGGTAGGACTATGTAAAAATATACTCTCCATCTCTGACCGGGGACATCGGGCTGTTACGTCGTAATTGGTCCAATGCCCCCGGACTTTTTTATCTCTGGGGATGTAATTAGCGTCTGTCTATAATGCAGCCACATTATGGAGAGACTGCTTTAAAAAGGGCATTTTTGCAGCCTTTAGGCGAAAAAAACAAGGTTTGTCCCTAAGGCAACCGACTTTATAGACAGACACTAATTAGTGTAATTGAGATACCCCAAGCGCTGAATCTACCCGTTCACCGGGCTTGCCGCGGCGTTTTCCGGCGTTACCGAAGCCAGTTTGCGTCCACGGCGCTGGTGAAAATTCACCGTACCGTTCACTTTGGCAAAAAGGGTATAATCGCCGCCGCAGCCCACATTCTCTCCGGGGTGAATCCTCGTGCCCCGCTGCCGGGCGATGATGGTTCCCGCCTTGACAGTGGCGCCCCCCGAAGCTTTGATGCCGAGATATTGGGGATTTGAATCCCGTCCGTTTTTAGCGCCGCTTCCGCCGCGTTTCCGTGCCATTTAAGTCCTCCGTTCAGTATGAATATTCAACCTGCAATAATCGGGGAATTCCTCCGCCACGGACCTAAGCCCTTCGGTCAGAAACACCCCGGCGGCGGAAAGGAATTCCCCTCCATCCGCAGTATAATCGGCCTCCATCCAGAGGAGGCCCGGCTCCGGTGCGCCGCTCCGGACCGTAATGCCCTTTCTGCCGGAAAGGGTCCTGATAGCGCTTCGCATCAAAACCGAAACGGCGGCGCAGACTATGTCGGCCCCGGCCTTTCCCGCTCCGGCATGCCCCGAAGCCTTACAGGCCCGCAGGACGCCCCCTCTGTCTACAAGCGCCTCAATTTCTATCAATTAAACGGCTGGACGGCAATTTCACCGATCTTGATAATTGAAAACTGCTGCCGGTGCCCCTGCTTGCGGCGGTAGTCTTTCTTGGGTTTGTACTTGAAAACCACAACTTTGCCGTCTTTTCCGTGGGATTCCACTGTGGCGGACACTTTTGCGCCTTGCACATAGGGGGACCCTACGCTTACGGTATCGCCGGACACCATAAGCACCGTATCAATATCAATAGCGGTCCCCGGCTCGGCGTCGATTTTATCGACCTTGAGCAGGCCGCCTTTTTCGGCCTTGTACTGTTTTCCTTTGAATTCAACCAATACGTACATCTTTTACCTTCTTCAACCTTGAAATCGACTCACTTTATACCCCAAAAAGGGGACTTGGTCAAGGGGGCTTTTATCCCAACACGAGTATTTACACTTTTTTATGAAGGATAACTTACGTTCAGCTTGACAGAGTATAGAATAAATATCTAAATTAAGCATTACGGCCCGGCTGCGGGTTTTAGGCTGCTTAAAAAACGGTTCAAGAGGTATCATGATCCGGCTGATCAGTTTTCTTGGAAATCCGGGACCGGAATATGCCCGCAACCGGCACAACGCGGGACGGCTGCTCGCGGAGGCGTCTCCTTTTTTTTCGTGTCTTGACTGGCGGAAGAAATATAAGGGCCGTTATGCCGCCGCGGCCGGGGAGCGGGTCCTTGCCGCCCTTCCGCATGAGTGGCCGGCTTCACCGGCCTTGCCGGACAAGTTCCATTTCCTCATACCCGAAACGTATATGAACCTGTCGGGGGAATCGATTTTTGCCGCCGCCGCCTTCCTTAAAATAAAACCGGAAGAGATTCTGCTGGTCCATGACGAGCTTGAGATACCCCCGGGCGCCGTCTCGCTGAAATTCTCGGGCGGCCTTGGCGGGCACAACGGCCTTCGTTCCATGAAAGCCCGCTTTGGCAGCGCCGATTTCTGGCGACTGCGCATCGGAATCGGGCGGCCGGACGGACGGCGGCCCGGGGAAGGCGGGCCTGTGGGAAGCGGCAGGGGGATTGCCGATTGGGTGCTCTCCGATTTTAGCGCCCCGGAAATGGAGGAGCTTGCCCCGGTACTGGAAGCCGGCGCGGATCTTTTGCTGCGCGTTATGGCGGGCGATCCGGAAACGTTCCTGCCCGAATGGAAAAAGAAAAAAATTGCGAATTAAAGAGGACGCGGTGAGTGTAAGTGAAACTTTTCAATCGTTATACGATGTAGTGGTCCGCCTGCGGAGTCCCGGCGGCTGCCCCTGGGACCGGGAACAAAACCCCTCGACGTTGCGGGGCGACTTAATTGAGGAAACCTACGAATGTGTGGAGGCCATTGACGAAAACGATCCCGCCCACATCGCCGAAGAGTTAGGCGACATTTTTTTGCTGGTGACCATGCTTTCGTACATGCACGAGGAAGCGGGCCTTTTCACCGTGGCCGGCGTACTGACTGGCATCGTGGAAAAACTGATCCGCCGCCATCCCCATGTATTCGGCGGGTTACAGCCTAAGGCGGATTCGGAAGGCTTAACTTCCGCCCAAGTTCTGGACAACTGGGCCAAAATCAAGGTGGAGCAGGAAGGCCGCCGGCCGAAAAACTCGATACTTGACGAGGTCAGTTCCGGCCTGCCGCCGCTGGACCGGGCATGGAAACTTCAGAAAAAAGCCGCCAGGGCCGGTTTTGACTGGCCCGGCATTGAGGGGGTAATCGCGAAAATCAGGGAAGAACTTGACGAAGCGCGTGAGGCAGCCGGTGATGCTGAGCATAACGGGATGGCGTCTAACGAAAAGGTCGAAGAAGAACTGGGGGACCTGCTCTTTTCGGTGGTCAACCTCTGCCGTTATCTCAAAGTAGAACCGTCGGTGGCCCTGCGCCGTACGAACAGTAAATTCGTCGGGCGCTTCAAGTATGTGGAACAGCAGATGAAAGCCGCTGGCCAGGAAATGAAAAAAGAAAATCTCGATACCATGGACCGGTATTGGAACGAGGCAAAGGACAGGAAATAGTGGCGGGAATTTATTACGCGAAGTCCGTGATGCCTAAAAATAAAACCCGGCCGAAAAGCGGATGCCTAATAACCGGGCTGAACTGGAGTTATCTCGCGACGGCTCTGGGCGCCTAGGACCGGAACAGGGAAGCTGCTAAGCCGGGGACGAAAGGCAAGAGGGCAGTACGCTCCGGGGGAAAGCGCGGAGGCCGTCCGGTCAAATACGGGGAAGGGTTTGTAAAAGTTCCGGGCGCGATTCGGGACGATTACGGCAAACCCTGCGGGAAACTGCTGCTCCCGATGACAGGCGGGATGATTGATTTTCTCGCGGAATCGGAAGATCCGGACTACGGGATTACGGAAGAAATCAGGGGCCTGTTCCTGGAAGTGAGCGCGGCCGAGGCGGACAGGCTGCCTGCGCCCGTGCGGAAGGCGCTTAAAATCAGGGGGTAAACGCGATGGTGGGGCAGCGCTTGAAAACAAACGGGGAAAAAAGCATGGTGAAAACCCTCCTGTCAGGAGGATGGCCGGGCCCCGCGGCCTGATTTCGGCCAGGTTTTTGTTGTTGGCAGACGGCCCGTTTTGACTAGATTAATTTTGAGGCAACGCGCGGCACACGCGGCCCGAAATGCCTCATTTCAAAATGTTACCGAAAGTCCTGGATGCCTCATTTAGAAAATGTTACCGAAAACTATTCCTGCTCCTGCGTCTTGATGCGGTTTACCTGGGCAAGCCGCTGGCG
>JAITIC010000195.1 GCA_031279635.1 Treponema sp.
GCATCATTTTATTGATTTTTTTCGTCAATTCTTCATGCATAAGGAAACGCCCCTGTCGTTTCCTTCTAGCATGCACTATGTCATCTAAATAGTCAAGTTATTTGTCAACAGTTCCTAAGCTCACCAACCATCACGAACTTTTTGTTGAATTCTTGGGTTTGTTCGTGTTGTTTCGGGCCAAAGGCCCGGTGTGGTTAGTGGTTAAATTTCTTTCTTTATGATTATTCATATCACGTTGTTTAGTCCAATCAATCTGCTACTCTGCTGTCTCTCCGGCGCCGGGGGCAGCGGGGATGAAAAAATCCACGGCGCCCCGCAGAAGCCACTCTGCGCTTGATTCGGGGATGAGGAATACGGCCTGCTCTTCCTCGGAAAAGAGTAAATATTCATCGCTTACCGGGCTTTTCCGCAGAAGCGCAAAGTTATATTCACGGCCCCCGGTCAAAATGAGGCTAAGGCGGGCTAGGGAATCCGCAAGGGCCGCGGCGTTGGGGGAAAATTTGTCAAGGCGGCGTCCCTTCAGATGGCAGGCCAGGTACAGGAGCGCCCGCATTTCCGCGGCGTCGAAGGGGCCGGCCATGTCCGACACCGCGATGACCCCGCCGGGCCCGTTCAAAAGCCCGAAAAGCCCGCGGCCGTTACTAATGGCCAGGGCCTGCGCCTCGGCAGCGGGAATGTCGGTAATTGCGGAAAGGGCGTCCCTGCCCTCTCCGCGGGCCGGGAAGGATCCGTCCCCTTCGGCGGGCAGCAGCGCATAGATCAGCGCCAGAAACACGCACAGAATCAGCAGGATGATCAGCGCCCTGATTTTTGTCTTCACCGCCTGCGCCTCCTGAGGAGCGTAAACGCCCCTGCCGCCAGCACGGCAAGCGGCAGAAGGACGGCGAACACCAGCAGAACCGCCAGCGTTAGTCCAAACCCGGCGTTTACGGATGGAGGCGCAAGGGTCTTTGGCGGGATGGAAAAAGTTTCCTGCGCATCCCGGCCGGCAAGCCAGAGCGCGGCCCGGGCAAGGTATTCCCTGTTGGCATAGGCAGGCGTCTCCATTATGTCGCCGGCATAGATCCCGCCGGAACCGAACAGAATCAAAACGGGCCCGCCGCCGGGCTTTTCCGCCGCAGCGGCCAGCACAAAGGGGCCGGCCAAATCCCCGGAGGCCTGCGCGGAGGGGGAATTGTCCGTTATATAGGCGTCGCGGCTTGAAAGTAAAAGCCGTGTGGTTCTAAGGCCGGAAAGCTCATCGTCCGCCAGGCTGATGGCGCGCGCGCCGAGCATGGCAAGGTAATACCGGCGTTCGGCAAAATCGAGGTTGATCTCGTGCATGCCGTACATGGGGATAAGGCCTGCCGGATTGCCGGGGATATGGGCAAGAGGCTCAGCCACGGCGCCCGGCAAAAGGGACAGACCCCGGGAGACCAAAAAAGTTTCCAGTTCCGGAAGCCTTGCGCCGGCCCCGATAAAAACCATCAGCCGCCCGCCGCCTGCCAGGTAGCTGTCCAGGACTGCGGTCTCTTCCGGCAGAAAATCCCTTTCCGGGCCTGCGATAAGCACCAGGTCGGCTGCCGGCGCCTGCCCCGCCGCAAGGGCCAGGCTGTTTACGGAAAACCCGCCGCCCGAGAGCGCCTCTTCCAGCGGAGCTGTCCTCTCCCCGTGTCCCACGGTGAAGGAAGCTGAAAAACCAAGTCCCGTATTTACATAAACAAGGGCGTTTGTGAGCTTCTCTTCCAGGCGCAGGCCCCTGGCTCCCCCAGAGTCGTAAATAAAAACATCCTCCACCGGAATGTGCCGTATGCCCTCGACGCCTTCAACCAGAAGGTCGGACTCCTTCAGCGGAAAACCCTTCATCGTGTAACTGTCTATAAAAACGGGATCGGCATAAGGGTCGACATAGCGGATACTGATCTTTGCCGAGAGAAAACCGTAGCGCCTGAGAATCTCACGCAGCACGGGCGGATAGGCTCCTTCGTCATTGATGACCCAGATCCTGGTCTCCGCCCCCAGCGCCGATACCGCAAACTTCGTCGCATCCGAAAGAGCATAGAGCCGCTCCCCGGTGAAGTCAAGCGAGAGGCCGAGGAAAAGCGTCAGACGCCCCGCGCAGAGATTCGCCAGAATAAAAACGCAGACCGCCAGAACCATGACCAGCCTGAAAACCGTTTTTTGGGGAACCGCTTTCATGACAGGCGCCTGTCCTCCAGGACAAACACGCTGAGGAAGATAAAAAGAGCCGAGGCGCTGAGGTAATAAAAGACATCGGCGGCCTTGAAAACCCCGGAGCTGAACCCGGCGAATCTGGCGGTCAGCGAAAAGAAGGCCGCCGCGCTACCGGCGGGCCCGGAGATCCCGCCCTGGGGGCTTATCAGGTACATAAAGAGGAACACCGCGTAAGTTGCGGCGGCGGCGGCGGTCTGGCTTTCGGTGCAGACCGATACCAGAAGGCCAAGGGAGATATATGCGGAAGCAATGAGGATGAGGCCGGTATAGCAGCCCAGGACCGATGAAAGGTAGAACGCATGGAGGCCGGCAAGAATTACGGGGAATGTTAAAGACGGCGCAATACCGATACCGAAAACCGCCATTGCCGCGGCGTATTTGCCCAGAATGACGGAACTTATACTCACCGGGGCGGAAAGCAGCAACTCCTCGGTCCGCATATTGCGTTCCTCGGCGTAGAGGCGCATGGTCAGGAGGGGCAGCACGAACATGAGGACAGGGGCAAAGGCGGCAAAAAAAACCTTTATGTCGCCGTTCCCCGCCGCAAGCTGCGCCAGGGCAAAGTAGATTCCGGATGCCGCCCAGAATGCCGCCAGGAAAACAAAACCCGTCATCGAAGAAAAGTGATACCGGAACTCTTTGCGAAAAATGATCGGCACCTATACTCCTTAAAAATTATAATCAGCTTTCCTCCGGAAATTTCCGCGGAGGGTCCGGATTGGTAAGGCTGATGAACAGTTCCTCAAGGTTTGTTTCGGAGGGCCCCAGGGTATCCAGCGAAACCTCGGCACTGCGGGCTGCAAAGGCGCGGAAAACCCGCTCCCGGAAATCCCTGCCCCCGGCGTATACGGTAAAGCCCATCCTTCCCTCACCGGCGGCCTTGCCGATGACCGGGCTGCCCTCCGCACAGGCACGCAGAATCTCCCCGGCAAGACGCAGATCCCCCGATACTTCAAGTTCCGTCCCTTGACCGCCGCCCGCGCGGGCAAGTTCGTCAGGCCTTCCATCAGCCGCTATCCGGCCCTCATTCATGATGATGATCCTTGTACAAAGGGATGAAATTTCATAAAGGTCGTGGGATGAAACGATAAGCGCCATATCCGCAGAGAGACGCCTGAGCAGGAGACGAAGATCCGCGGCCTGGCGCGGATCAAGCCCCGAAGCCGGCTCGTCAAGCAGCAGCAGCGCGGGCCTGCCCGCAAGGGAGGCGGCAATCCCCACCCGCTGCCTGTAACCCTTGGAAAGGCTGCGGATAAGGGCGGACATCATGCCTTCAATTTTAAGCGCCCCGGTGATGCCGTCCATCCAGGCCGCGCCGTCTCCGGCGGAAGCGTTCCTGCCCGGGCCTTTTTTCAATTCCCGCGCAAAACGCAGGTACTCCCGCACGGTCATGTCCGGGTAAAGCGGCGGTATTTCGGGAAGGTAGCCGATGCGCGATTTGGCGGTCAGGGGCTGTTCCACGGCATCAATGCCCGTTACGCGCACGCTCCCCGCAGTCGGCGCAAGGCAGCCCGCAATCATCCGCAGGGTGCTGGACTTTCCCGCGCCATTGGGGCCCAGGAGACCTATCAGCTCGGCCTGCCGCACGGCGAAGCTGAGACCGGAGACGGCTTTTTTCCGGCCGTAAATTTTCGTCAGGCCCTTGACCGCAAGAACAGGCGGATCTGCCAATTCCCGCACAGAGGCGTCCCGGCTCATTTCGACGCTTTATCCACCCAGGCGGCAAGGGAAGCGCCGCTGTGGACCAGCCCGCGCAGGTCCCGTCCCGATGCAAGGGCCTGTTTTACCGCGGCGCTGGGCAGCCCGATGATCGTAATCCCCTTGTCAATCGTATTCCGGTAGATAATTTCCATATCGTTGCATTCGGGCTGGGACATATTAATCACGGACAAGCCGCGGATCTCCGAAACGGCTTCTATGTAGTGATCGCCCTTCCCGCAGAAATGAACGCCGCCTCCAAAGGCATCGAGGATCCTCTGATCCTCGGGCCTTACAAATTCTTTATACATATCGCCGGATATGTTCATCGCCGCATCGTTCCGTACTATCACGGCGCCGCGGTGCAGCAGCCCCCATTCCACGCCGTGTTCCGAATCAAAGGGCGGACAGAGGGCGTGGAATTTTTTGAAAAAATCAATCATCACCCCTGCAAAAAAACCCAGGGCGGCGTGCACCGTTTCCGGTTCGTCAAAGATGTCTATGTAAAGGTCCGAGCCCCAAAGCAGTTCCGCCAGAGGCAGAGGCCCCTGGAGATCGGGATTGTAAAGGTATGCGTAGCGTTTAACGGATTCATAGGATGCGGAAAGTTCCGCCCAGCGTTCGGCAAAGTAAAAAACGCGGCCCCCCAGGGCTTTGGAAAAGTCCGTCTCCCGCCTGTCCAAGATGCGCTTGATGTCGGCCATGCCTCCGGGGAGGGTCCGCGCGCCGGGCAGGGTGTTTGTTTCGCGGGGCATGATAAAAATCTCCGCGCTGTACATTGAAGGAATGATCCCCGTTCCGTAGTTCGGCCGCAGGGAAAGCAGCTCCCCGCCGCCTTCGGCGAGAACGTCGGAAACTCCCTTGAGCTGCTGGTAGATCATCATGTCGATGTCGTCAATGCAGTCGTTGATGTTGACATCAGGCCAGTCAAGGGTGGGCGCAGACTTGGGACGGGAAGGCGCAAAAAAACCTTCCTGCAGTTTACAGTCCGCAAAGGAAAGCCACTGCGCGGAAAGGTTATCCTCGTCGGCCGTATTGATGCGCCGTTCCAAATCTTCCAGGTAAAGGGCAAGGTTCATTTTTAATGACCGTACACCAGGTTAGGCAGCCACATCACCACATCGGGGATAAAAATCAGAATAAGGTCCAGAAGGACTACCGCCGCATAGAGCGGTATGGTCTGTCTGAAATAGATATCTACGGGACAGTCCAGAATCTCGCAGACTATGTAGAGGGCTGTCCCGACCGGGGGCGTCATGCAGCCCATGGTGACTACCGTCATCATAATGATGCCGAAATGCACTGGGTCTACCCCCATCTCCGTCAGCACAGGCAGGAAAATCGGGGTAAGCAGGAGGGTGTTGACGTTGCTGTCGATAAACATTCCGGCAACTACCAGGAACAGCACGATAATTATCATCAGTATTTCCCGGTTTGAGCTAATTCCGAAAAGCAGTGAACCCAGCATCGCGGGTGTGTTCTCATCGGTCAGCGCAAAACCGAAGATCCCCGACAACGCGATGATCAGAAGTATGCCGCCGTTGTCGATGAACGAGTCCTTCAGCGCCGCAAGGAAACCCTTGAAGGTCAGTTCCTTGTAAACGAAGATTCCAATGATCAGTGCATATACCACGGCAAAAGCACCTGCCTCGGTAGGCGTAAAGAGTCCGAAACGTATGCCTGCGATGAGGATTAAAGGAAAGATAAGGGCCCAAACGGATGTGCGCAGTTCGGTAAGGATTTCGGCGGCGGCAGGGGGCTTGGCATCCTTGGGCGGCATATCGTAACGACCGATCTTTGCGGTAACGGATACCGTCGCCATCAGGATTATCATCATCATAATGCCTGGTACGACGCCGGCCACAAAGAGCTTGCCTATAGATACATTTCCGATAAAGCCGTAAAGGATAAGGCCCAAGGACGGAGGGATCGTCGCGGTAATCAGCGAAGTCAGGCAGATCACCCCGCCGGCATAGCCCCGCGGGTAGCCGCGCTTGATCATTTCCGGTCCTAGGATACGGGCCTCCATAGATGCATCCGCTACCGCCGAACCGGAAACCCCGCCCATCATCGTGGACAGCACCACCGAAACCTGGGCTATGCCGCCGGCCATGCGGCGGGTCAGGAGCCGCGCAAAACTGATAAGATGTTTGGTAATGCCCGTCCGGTTCATTAAATTCCCCGCGAAGATAAAAAACGGCACGGCGAGAAAAGCGATAGACTGGGTCTGGGCGACAACACGCTGCACGGCGATATTCATCGAATATTCGCTGTGCTGAAAAAACCATGCGGTACCTGCCAATCCAATCACAAAGGCGATGGGCGTATTGATGAGCAAAAGAACCAGAAAAACAATAATCATTACAGTCATGATTTTTCCGCCTTTGCCGCTTTTTCAGCGGTGGAAGTCTCCAGGTCAAGATCAAGGGGGCCGGCGCCGGTAAATTCCTCACCGACACGATCCGGGTTATCCTCTTTTATGTTATAGCCGTCATCCTTGAAATGAATGATAACCTTGAGGATCTTCAAAATTGAAGTGAAGATCATCAGGCAGCAACAGACAGGAAAACTGAGAGTCACATAGCCGTAGGAAATGGGAAGGCTGTTGAAGGCGCGCTTCCAGTTTTTGTTCGCCAGCACAAAACCGGAGCGCATAAACAAAAGCATTGCGGCTATTATAATAATGTGAACAAGAATTTGAAAAAATTTTTGCAGCTTTGGCGGAAATTTGGACACGAGTATGTTCATCCCGACCAGGCGTGAATACCTCAGCCCGACATCGGCGCCAAGCAGGGCAGCCCAGGCAAAAAGAAGAAGTGAAATATCATCCGCCGTAATGATGGGACGGCCAAAGAAGCGCAGCACCGCATTTAGAAAAGTAAGGCCGATAATGGTTACAAGGCAGACACCCACAATGAATTCTTCAATGCGGCAATAAATACGGTAAACCTTTTGAAGCACTGCCCCCCCTTGTCAGGTTAAATTACCGGCTAAGAAAACCTGGGGATGTCCAGGAAGTTTGTTACTTCATGGACATCCCTCGCATTTGCTCCCGTTTCGTTGAAACGGTACGCAAATGCCGCACTAAAGAAGCTGTCCGAATAAGTTTTTCAAACTTT
>JAITIC010000200.1 GCA_031279635.1 Treponema sp.
TTGAAAGCCTTGACTGCAACGTAATCCACGAGGATGTGGTAGCCGAGGTCAGGAAAAAGATGCCCGATGAGGAGTTGCTGCTGGACCTGGCGGATTTGTTTAAGGTGTTCGGCGATTCCACCAGGGTCAAGATAATCTGCGCCCTGCTGCGGGCCGAAATGTGCGTCTGCGACATCGCGGCCCTTTTGGGCATGAGCAAGTCCGCCATATCCCATCAGCTGAGGACCCTCCGGCAGACCCGGCTGGTGAAGTACCGCCGGGAGGGGAAGGTGGTTTACTATTCCCTGGAGGACGAACACGTGGGAACCATTTTTGATCAGGGACTGGTCCATGTCGGCGAGTAAAGAAGGGGGTATTTTTTTCTCCAAACAGTTGAACGGATTGTCAACTGTTCATCTTTGTATTTGATTGAGGAGTGTTCGATATGACAAGAAAGACCTACCGCCTGGATGGGCTTTGCTGCCCCAACTGTGCGGTTCAAATTGACGAAAAGGTAAAGCAGGTGCCGGGGGTACGGCAGGCATCGGTGGATTTTCCGAGTACCCGGCTCACCCTTGAATACGAGGGAGACGGGAACGCCCTGCTTGAAACCATCGCCGGCATTGCCCGGAGCGTTGATGAGGACATCACCGTTAAAGCCGGTTAGGAGGAACTATGGAAGCGGTATTAAGACGGGAATATATTCTGGAAAATCTCTGCTGTCCTAAATGCGCGGCAAAGATTGAAAAACATATCGGCGCTTTGGAAGGGGTAAGCCGGGCGCTGGTCGATTTTTCCATACAAAAACTCACCATCGAAACCAAAGATTCAGGGTTATGGGACGACATCATAACCCGTACCGGCGGGATCATCAAGCAGCTTGAACCGGGTATCGAACTGCGCAATGCGGTTCTTTTTCCGAACCGGGAAACGGCGAAAGACCAGGATCGTCCCGTATCGGTAAAAGACCGGTTCCGGCGGATATGCCTCATCCTGGGCATGGTCCTCTTTGCCCTCGGCATGGTCTTTGACTACGTTCCGTCCGGCACGTTGCCCGTCACCCTGCCCCCGCTTATGCGGCTTGCCGTCTTTCTGGCGAGTTATCTCCTGGTGGGCGGCGAGGTGCTTGTCAGGGCATTCCGGAATATTACCAAAGGTGAAATTTTTGATGAAAACTTTTTGATGGGCATTGCCACCATCGGGGCTTTTGCCATCGGCGAATACCCCGAGGGCGCGGCGGTGATGATCTTCTACCAAATCGGCGAAACCTTTCAGAATTACGCGGTGGGGCGTTCCCGCAAATCCATATCCGCCCTCATGGACTTAAGGCCCGATTACGCCAACCTGAAGACCGCCGCGGGCCTTGAGCGGGTGTCCCCGGAAACGGTACGCATCGGGGATCTTATCGTAGTGAAACCCGGTGAGAAAATCCCCCTGGACGGCATCGTGGCGGAGGGCTTTTCCGCCCTGGACACGTCTGCCCTCACCGGGGAATCCCTTCCCCGGGATGTGGAGAAGGGCAGCGCCGTTTTATCAGGCTCAATCAATAAAAGCGGCCTCCTCACCATCGAGGTAAACAAGGTCTTTGGGGAATCCACGGTCTCCAAAATCCTCACCCTGGTACAAAACGCGGGGAGCAAAAAATCCGTTACCGAAAACTTTATCACCAAATTCGCCCGGTACTATACCCCCGTGGTGGTATTCTCCGCCCTTGCGCTGGCCTTTCTCCCTCCCCTGCTTATCCCCGGCGCAACTTTCGCCGAATGGATAAACCGGGCGCTGGTGTTCCTCGTGGTCTCCTGCCCCTGCGCCCTGGTCATTTCCATACCCTTGAGCTTTTTCGGCGGCATCGGCGGCGCTTCACGGAACGGTATCCTCATCAAGGGGAGCAACTACCTTGAGGCCCTTACCAAAGTGGACACCATGGTCTTTGACAAGACCGGAACCCTGACCAAGGGGGTGTTCAGCGTAACAAAGATCGTCCCGGCGGGGAACATCACGGAAAAAAGACTGCTGTACTACGCCGCCCATGCCGAAGCACATTCCAGCCACCCCATAGCCCGGTCAATTACCCAAGCCTGGGGCAGGGATATTGAGGCCGGAACGATAGGCGGCTATGAAGAGATCGCCGGGAAGGGGGTTTCCGTCCGTGTCGGGGACGATACGGTCCTGGCGGGAAACGCCAGACTCCTTGAAACCGCGAAAATTACGGTTCCTCCGGTGGAAGCATCGGGGACCGCTATTTACCTTGCGGTGAACGGCGCCTACGCCGGATACCTGGTAATCTCCGATGAGCTGAAGGCCGACAGCAGGCAGGCGGTAGAGGACTTACGAACCATCGGGGTAAAACGGATCGCCATGCTCACCGGAGACAGCAGGGCCGTAGGCGAAAGCATAGCGAAACAGATCGGCCTTGATACGGTGTATGCGGAACTCCTGCCCCATCAAAAGGTTGAGCACCTTGAAACCCTTGAACAGGGCAAATCCGGTTCCGGTAAACTGGTTTTTGTGGGGGACGGCATTAACGATGCGCCGGTGCTGGCCCGTGCCGATGTGGGCATCGCTATGGGGGGCGTTGGCTCCGACGCGGCTATCGAAGCCGCCGATGTGGTGCTGATGACCGACGAGCCTTCAAAGATTGTCAACGCCATCCGTATTGCCCGGAAGACCCGGAACATCGTCTGGCAGAACATCATCTTCGCCCTGTCCGTCAAGGGCGTTATCCTCGTCATGGGTGCTTTGGGTATGGCGACCATGTGGCAAGCGGTGTTCGGCGATGTGGGCGTGGCCCTTATCGCGGTTCTTAACGCCATGAGGGTGATGAAAACGGCAAACAAATAATGGAGATATATTTTAGAACCCTGTTTGTCATGTTGGGGGTTTTCGTGGTTATGGTAATACACACGATGATTACCGCCAAAGTTTTTGGGAAACCCTGGCAGCGAAAAAGAACGAACCGGCATGATTATGGAACTGCCGCCTTATCACAAACCAAAATGGGCGCTGCTTTTCAAAACAACGATGCTCCGGGCAAAAGACATATTCCTGCGGGCATTTAGGGGCTTATCGGATATAAAAAAAACGCCACTGCAGATAGTCAAGCTGCACAGCCGCGCCCGGCTCCACTTGCCGGTTATTCGAAAGTCTGGTTTAATACCCTAACGGCTCAAATGACGCAACGCTTACAAAAATTTGGTGCTAAACCAGACGTTATAATAAACTTCCTATGGAACGAGCCTCCGATCGAACTAATGCAGCGCTTAAGATACCGCGGAGTTTGCTCCGCGGAGGCTCATTCCCCCGCGGAATAAGGGCCCACGTACATTACTCACCTAAAAGTTCACAGGCAAGGCGGATAAATCCCCGGCAGTTGTCACGGAGCTTGTGCTCCTTAAAAAACTTTTTCCCTTCGTCGCTGGAAAGGCTGCAGCCGGATAGCAATTCCCGGCACTTTATCGTTCCGGTCTGTTTGGTGAATTCCTCAATAAAGTGACGGACCTGCGCGTAGGCCGCGTTGATCCTGTCCCGGCCCTCCCCTTCCTTAAAACCGGTTCTCATACCCAGCGCCATGATCGCCCCACTCACCGCTCCGCAGACATCCTGGGTCCTGCCCATCCCGCCGCCGAAGCCCACCGCCAGCGAAAGCGCCTGGTTTTTCTCCACGCCGAAATCCCCGGCATACGCGCCAAACACCGCCTGGGCGCAGTTACAGCCCCCGTCAAAAATCTGTACCGCAGTTTCAGCCTTGCTCATTATTTCCCCCTCTCCCTTTAACCGACCCTTCGACACATTTCAACTACACTCAGGGCAAGCGCTCAGGAAACGGCGGCCTGGTCCCTGAGCCTGTCGAAGGGCCGGACTTACGGAGACTCTTTCCCTCTCAGTCTACAGTTCCAAATCGCGGGATTGGACTTTCTGTGTCACATAAGCGGCGAAATCCGCGATTTTCATCGTCGGCTTCTGCGCTCCGTCCCTCAGGCGGATGGACACCGTTCCCTCGTCGGCCTCGCGCTGGCCTACCACCAGCATATAGGGAATTTTCCGGCTCTGGCAGTCGCGGATTTTGGCGTTGAGTCTGCCGTCGCCCAATTCCGCCGAAACCCGCAGATCGAGGGCCTTTAGCTCCGCGGCGGCTTTCTTCGCGTAATCGTTGAAACTTTCGGCCACGGGAATTACGGCGATCTGTTCCGGGGCGATCCACACGGGGAACGCGCCGCCGAAGTGTTCGATAAGCACGCCGAAGAAACGCTCCAGGCTGCCCAAAAGGGCGCGGTGTATCATGTAAGGCCGCTTGTGCTGACCGTCGGCGTCCACAAAGGTCATGTCGAAGCGCTCAGGCTCGTTGAAGTCAAACTGGATGGTGGTCATCTGCCATTCGCGGCCCAGGGCGTCCTTGATTTTAAGGTCAATCTTGGGACCGTAGAACGCTCCGCCGCCTTCGTCAATTTCGTAAGAAAGCCCCTCGGCCTCCACCGCCTTGCGGAGGCTTTCCAGAGCGGCGTCCCAGCGGCTTTTCTCGCCCACACTTTCGGCGGGCTTGGTGGCAAGGTAGGCCTTGATATCGTTGAAGCCGAACACCTTCCATAAATGAAGGCTGAAACGCAGCACTTCAAGTATCTCCCCTTCCATCTGCTCCGGCGTGCAGAAGATGTGGGCGTCGTCCTGGGTAAAGCCCCGCACCCGCAAAAGCCCGTGCAGCACGCCGCTGCGCTCGTAGCGGTACACGGTACCCAGTTCCGCCCAGCGCAGGGGCAGGTCACGGTAGGAGCGGCCCTTGTTTTTGTAGATCATGATGTGGAAAGGGCAGTTCATCGGTTTGATGATGTAGTCCTGCTTGTCGATTTCCATGGGCGAATACATGTTCGATTTGTAGAAACCCAGGTGCCCGGACGTTTCCCACAGCCAGCTTTTGCCGATGTGGGGAGTGTAGAGAATCTCATAACCGCTGCGGTAATGTTCCTGACGCCAAAAATCCTCGATGGCGACCCGCATGCGGCCGCCGTTGGGGTGCCAGTAGATAAGGCCCGCGCCCGCCTCTTCGTGGATTGAGTAAAGGTCAAGCTCCTTGCCCAGGCGGCGGTGATCCCGCTTTTCAACCTCGTCAAGAAAGGCAAGGTAGGCCTTGAGGTCCTTGGGATTTTCCCAGGCCGTGCCGTAAATGCGGGTAAGCATGGGCCGGTTTTCATCACCCCGCCAGTAGGCCCCGGCTATGCTTTGCAGCCTGAAGGCCGCGGAGTTGATCTCCCTGGTATTGGCCAGGTGGGGACCCCGGCAAAGGTCCGCCCACAGGGTATTGCCCCCTGCGTCGCGGTTCTCGTAAATCGTTATTTCCGCACCAACGGGCAGTTCGTTGATAAGCTCGGTTTTGAACTCCTCGACGGCAAAGCGGTTCAGGGCTTCCTCGCGGCTCACGATCACCTTCACAAAATCCTGCCGCGAATCGATGATCTTCTTCATCTCCGCCTCAATGGCGGGCAGGTCCTCGGCGCTTATAGGCCGGGGCAGGAGAAAGTCGTAGTAAAAGCCGTTTTCGATGGAGGGGCCGATGGCGACTTTGGTTCCGGGGAAAAGACCGGTCACCGCCTGGGCCATGACGTGGCTGACGGAATGACGGATAAGCGCCAGCCTTTGGCCGGCGTCAGGTTTTTCGGTTTGCTGATTACTTTCGGGCATGCTAAGAGAATGAATGTTTTAAGGTAAAAAGTCAAGATAATGACAAATATGCCGATAAAGGATAAATGAAGCGAAATATTTGTGCCTGCCCCGGCGCAAGGGGCAAACTGCTTTTACTGACGGCACTGATTTTCAGCGGGTTTGCGGGACTCTTTGCCGCGCCCCTTGACGCGGGTTATGCCTTCGCTCCGGAAGCGTCCGCTTCGCCCGCGGAAAGGGCCGAGTTTTTTCGGGAGGCCCGGTCCAAGGTACTGAGCGCCGCGGGAAAATACGAAAACACCCCCTACCGCTACGGGGGAGTTGATGCACGGGGGATGGACTGTTCGGGGCTGGTATACTTAAGTTTCAAGGACGCGCTGGGGGTTGCCACGCCTCGATCCACCACCGCCCTGTATGCCTGGGTGGAAAAAATACCGAACGCGGAACTTCAGCCCGGCGACCTGCTGTTTTTCAAAACCGACAATTCGGGGAAAATATCCCACGTGGGTATTTTTGTCGGGGGAGGCCGGTTTATCCATTCCTCTTCCCAGGGGCCGGTAACCGGAGTAATCTATTCCAGCTTGGATGAAGAATACTGGGCAAGCCATTACGCCGGGGGGGGAAAGGCCCTGCCCAGCGCGGATATTGGCGAGAGACGGACTCCTCTTCCCTCAATTACGGCGCCCGGCGTCGACAGGGCAAATACCCGGAAGGCAAGCGGTGCAAGTGTCGCGGGCACCCCGGCCACAGGCGGGGTAAATCCGCCGCAGGGGGGCAGCGCTCCCAATACCGCAAGCACAAGACCGGCTGCCCTTAGCACGGGTGGCAGCAGCCCGGCGCCCGGCAGCGCGGCCGATGACGCCTGGGTTCCCGTGCGTCCGGACAGCGCGCCCGCCGCGGACAGCGGCGTATCCGGCAACGTCCCCGTTGAAAAAAGCGGCCGCTTCCTGCTCGGAGTCGCCGCCGCGCCCTCCTGGGGCGGCCTGCTTGAAGACGGCCTGTTGCAGGGCGGGAGCATTTTCCGGGGCTTTAGCTCCCAGTTTCGCGGCGCGATGCCTTTCACCTTCTTCGGCAAGACTTCGCTTTTCGGCGCGGAGATCCGCCCCGAATATGACGCCGCGCTGGGAGTGTTCCGGCTGCCCTTCACCATTTCCTGGGGCTTTGACGACCGCTTCCGGGTCTTTGCCGGCCCCGTCATCAGCTTTGGCGACGCCGAATTGAGGACCAGCGACGGCGTTCGGCGTTACACAGGCGGGACCAGCTTCCTTGGCGCCATAGGCATTACCGTCGCACCCTTTACGTTCAAAGTAGGCGGCGGCGAACTGGCCCCCTATGGTGAACTCGCGTGGCAGTCCTACCTCAACGACGGCTCAAAACCAAACCTCGTCGCCGACTTCGCCGCCGGTATCCGCTTCTCCACGGGAATTCGCTTTACCTGGAAAGTCAAGTAGGATTAACATAGAAAAGGCATTCATAACCCCGCCGCAAGCCGTGTTGACGTCCCTGCGGCGGGGATTTATATCATCATCTTGACTTACTTGCCCGAAAGCCGCACAATGAAAGTATCATAACGAAATTGGAGGACAGTATGAGTATTATTGAATATGTGGAAGCCCGCGAGATTCTTGATTCGCGGGGAAACCCTACTATTGAGGTTGATGTGGTGCTGGAGGACGGTTCCCTAGGGCGGGCTGCGGTGCCTTCAGGGGCGTCTACCGGCGATTATGAGGCGGTGGAACTGCGGGATAATGACAAGGCGCGTTATCTGGGCAAAGGCGTTCTGAAAGCGGTGGATAACGTGAACAATGTTATCGCGCCGGAAATTCAGGGGCTGGACGCGCTGGAACAGGTGGACATTGACCGGACCATGCTTGAGTTGGACGGAACCGAAAACAAGGGTAACCTGGGTGCGAACGCGATTTTGGGCGTGTCCATGGCGACGGCCAGAGCCGCGGCGAATTTCCTTGATATGCCGCTTTACAAGTATCTGGGCGCTTTCCACGCGAACCTTCTGCCAGTTCCCATGGCAAACATTATCAACGGCGGCAAACATTCGGACAACAAAATCGACTTTCAGGAATTTATGGTCATGCCTGTGGGCGCCGAGTCCATCCGGGAAGCGGTCCGCTGGACAGCCGAAGTGTTCCACAACCTGAAAAAACTCCTCCACGATGCGGGGAAAAACACCGCGGTCGGCGACGAGGGCGGGTTCGCGCCTGACATCGGCAACGAGGAAGCGCTGGATTACATTATGAAGGCTATTGAGAAGGCGGGGTACAAACCCGGCGAGCAGATGGCCATTGCCCTGGACTGCGCCAGCTCCGAGCTTTACAGCGAAGGCGGTAAGAAGGGCTATAAATTCTGGAAATCCAATCCGGACAAACTTTTTTCGGCCGGGGAAATGATCGATATTTACACCAAGTGGGTGGACAAGTATCCCATTATTTCCATCGAAGACCCGCTGGATCAGGATGACTGGGACGGTTATGTGAAGCTCACCAGAAGCCTCGGTTCCAGGATACAGATCGTGGGCGACGATTTCTTTGTTACCAATACCAAGCGGCTTGAGAAGGGCATCAAGATGGGCGCCTGCAATTCCATCCTTATCAAGGTGAACCAGATCGGTACCCTGACCGAAACCTACGAGGCCGTGGAAATGGCCAAGAAAGCCGGTTACACCGCCGTTGTGTCCCATCGTTCCGGCGAGACCGAGGACAGCTTTATCGCCGACCTCGTCGTGGGCCTTGAGACCGGCCAGATCAAGACCGGTTCCATGAGTCGGACCGATCGTATCTGCAAGTACAACCAGTTGATGAGGATCGAGGATCAGCTTGAGGGAATTGCCGAGTATGCCGGCAGAAAAGCGTTTTACTCTGTGCGGCAATAACCGTAACTGAAATTGAAAAAGGTCCCGCGTTATGCGGGGCCTTTTTTGCTCATTGCCCTTATGGGAGTTTTGTTCTTAGGAACTGTTGACAAATAACTTGACTATTTAGATGACATAGTGCATGCTAGAAGGAAACGACAGGGGCGTTTCCTTATGCATGAAGAATTGACGAAAAAAATCAATAAAATGATGC
>JAITIC010000253.1 GCA_031279635.1 Treponema sp.
GTGGAAAACCTTATCGAAAAAGAGCTGGGCCTCAATTCAAAAACCGACATCGAACAA
The DNA here is from genome assembly GCA_031279635.1 of Treponema sp. Lineage (GTDB taxonomy): Bacteria > Spirochaetota > Spirochaetia > Treponematales > Breznakiellaceae > WQXQ01. The sequence goes on from JAITIC010000253.1 coordinate 58, forward strand.
TTCGGCATCGCGCAATTCAACGAAGCCTGCCGCGTTTCGGTACTCCGTTATGTAAAAGAATGGCGGGAAATCATTTCACGCCTCGGCCGCTGGGTCGATTTTGACTACGATTACAAAACCATGGACATTGACTACATGGAGACCATCTGGTGGGTAATGAAATTCCTCTGGGAGAAGGGCCTGCTCTACGAGGGCCACTACATTCTTCCCTACTGTCCCCGTTGCGCTACGGTCCTCTCCAATCACGAACTTAACCTGGGCGGCTATAAAGACGTGTATGATCCGGCAATCACCCTGCGCTTCAAAGTAAAAGAGGGGGGAAGTCTCCCCCCTGGCTCCGAAGCTAGCGCTTCTCCGCCACCCCCCTCTCCTAGGGGCGCTGCCCCTAAAACCCCGCGTTTTCCCCAAAACACGTATTTGCTGGCCTGGACCACCACCCCCTGGACATTACCTTCCAACCTCGCCCTGGTGCTGGGGCCGGACATCGACTATGCGCTGATAAAGGACGGCGGCGACCACTACATCCTCGCCGAGGCGCGGCTTTCGGCCTGCTGCAAAAGCGAGGCGGAGTACGAAATCGTGGGCCGCTACAAAGGCGCAGACCTTTTGGGCATTGAATACGAGCCGCTCTTTCCCTACTTCAAAGACGCCGCGGCGCAGAACGCCTTCCGCACCTACCCCGGTGATTATGTCTCAACCGGGGACGGCACGGGCATTGTGCATACCGCGCCCGGTTTCGGCGAGGATGACGCCAGGGTGCTCAAGGGAACCGGCGTGCCGGTAGTTTGCCCGGTGGACGCCGAGTGCCGCTTTACCGGGGAGGTCGGCGATTACGCGGGGCTTTTTGTCAAAGACGCGGACAAGGCAATCATGGATCGGCTCAAGGCCGAAGGGAAACTGGTAAAGCGCGAACAGATACTCCACGCCTATCCTCATTGCTGGCGGTGTTCCAGCCCGCTTATTTACCGGGCGGTGGGTTCATGGTTTGTCAACGTGGAAAAGATCAAACAGGACATGCTGGACGCCAACAAACAGATTTACTGGGTACCGGAACACATCAAGGAAGGCCGCTTCGGTAAATGGCTGGAAGGCGCCCGTGACTGGGCAATCAGCCGCAACCGCTACTGGGGCAATCCCCTGCCGATCTGGCGCTGCCCCGACTGCGGTAAAATAATCTGCGTGGGAAGCCGCGCCGAGCTCAAAGAGCTTTCAGGCCGGTTCCCCGAAGATCTCCACAAGCATTTCGTTGACGACATCACCATCCCCTGCTCCAAAGTTACCGCCGGAACAGGCGGGGAAAAGGACTGCAATGGGATCATGCGCCGCGTTCCCGAAGTCCTTGACTGCTGGTTTGAATCAGGGGCGATGCCCTACGGACAGAATCACTATCCCTTTGAAAACAAGACGTTTTTTGACAGTCATTTCCCCGCGGACTTTATCAACGAGGGCCTCGATCAGACACGGGGCTGGTTTTACACCCTGACCATTCTTTCCGCGGCGCTGTTCAAAAAACCGGCGTTCAAAAACTGCGTGGTGAGCGGTCTGGTTCTTGCTGCCGACGGCAAAAAAATGAGCAAGAGCCTGCGCAACTATACCGATCCGGTGGAGGTGATCAACAGTTTCGGCGCCGATGCCCTCAGGCTTTTTTTGGTACATTCGGCGGTGGTAAAAGCCGACGACCTCCGTTACAGCGACGAGGGCGTACGCGAGGTAATGAAGAGCATCATCATCCCCCTGTGGAACGCCTACAGTTTTTTTGTAACCTACGCCAACATTGACAAGGTCAGCCCCGAAGGGGCGAGCGAAAGTCCTGCCAACCCGCTTGACCGGTGGATTCTCTCCGAGGCGGAGAACCTCACCGAAAAAGTGGGCGGCGCCCTTGACGCCTACGATCTGACACGGGCGGTGGACCCCATTCTGGAATTCATTGAACTGCTCAACAACTGGTACATCCGCCGTTCCCGCCGCCGCTTCTGGCGCAGCGAAAATGACGCCGACAAAATTGAAGCCTACGGCACCCTGTACGACGCGCTCAAAACATTGATCACCACCGCCGCGCCATTTATGCCTTTTACTACCGACGCGATATGGCAGAATTTACGAAAGGACAGCGACCCTGAATCAGTGCACCTCGCCGATTTCCCCAAACCCAGGGAAAAACGCCGGGACCGCCCGCTTGAATACCGTATGGCCGCCGTTCAGCACGCGGTCTCCATGGGCCGCTCCCTGCGTTCCCAGTACAACATTAAAGTACGGCAGCCCCTGCGCATGGCCGAGCTGGTTACCCGCGACCCGGAAGAAAAAAAAGTGCTGCTCGACATGGTTGAGATCATTCGGGAAGAACTCAACGTCAAAGAGGTGATTTTTAAGGATAACGAGGAGGACCTCGTTGAATACGAGGTGAAGGCCAATTTCCGCGTCCTGGGAAAAGAACTGGGAAAAGACATGAAGGCCGCCGCCGCCGGAATAGAATCCCTCAGTCACGCGGAGATTCAAAGCGTCATTGAAGGCGCTTCCCTTTCCATTGACATTCCCTCCGCGGACGGAGGAACCAGAAGCGTGGTAATCACCGCCGATAAAATCGACGTCAGGCGCAACGAAAAAGCCAATCTGCGGGTGCTTAACGAGAGAACCCTTACGGTGGGCCTTGATACGAAAATCACCAGGGAGCTTTCGATGGAAGGCGACATTCGGGACCTTGTCCGCGGCGTGCAGACCGGCCGTAAGGACATGGGCCTTTTGGTAACCGACCGCGTCAAACTTACCGTCTACGGTTCCGAAAAAATGAAAGAGGCCTGGAAGATCTTCGGAAGCTCCGCCGCCTCGGAAACGCTGGCGGTGGAAACTGCCTGGGCCAAAGTTGACGGGCAGATCCAAGTGGAGGCGGGCGGCGACGTCTGGTACGTGAAGATCGAGAAAGCGCAATGATCAGTACGCGGATATTCCGTACTTTAGCGGGCGTTTTTTTGGTATTACTTTTTCTCGTTTCCTGCGGAACCCTCCCAGAAACGGCCGGCACAGCCGAAATGAGCGAAGAATCCGAACATATCCCCCTGGAAGCGGGGGCGCTGGTCTATGTGCTCGCCGACGTGCAGAAGGCGCGGCCCATTTTGGACATTGCGCAAATCCGCGAGCTGAACGAAAAGCGGGCAAAGCAAATGCTTGACAAAACCCGTTACGCGGCCGCGGCCCTGTATCCGCCTGAAAGCGGCAGACGTTTCCAGGCGACGGCCTGGGGCGCGTACCCCGGTTTCCGGGCGGGCATGGCTTTCGGCATGAGCAGGAACTGGAAAAAGCATCGTTCCGCCGCCGCTCTTCCCTACTGGTATTCGGCCAAAGAGCGGCTCTCGGTCGCCCTGAACGCGAAGCAGGCCTTTGTTTCCTCATCAATAAACGATGTTCCGCTTGAGCCTTTTTCCCCGTCTCCCGGCGTTGAGACCCCCGAAGGTTTCGCTGAATTCCGCCGGGGGGCGATCATTTCCTGCTGGCTTGAGCAGCCCGCCGCAATGGTCAGAGCGGCCTTTGAAAAAATGCAAATCCCCCTGCAGCTCCCGGCGGAGCGGATATTTGTCAGCCTCTTTCCCGCGGCGGAGCGGCCTGCAGCGGACGGAAAAACAGCCGGGGAAACCGAAGGGCCTCAATATGAGGCCCTAATAAGGATTCAGGTTGCAAGCGCGACGCAGGCGAGGGCCTTGGTCACTCTTTTAACCCTGGCCAGGGGCTTTGTCTCTGCCGTAACTCAGGAAACGGACGGTCCCGCCTCCGTGGCGGCGCTGCTCTTTGCCAATCCGCCGGTTCAAAAGGGGCAGAGTCTTGACATCAGAACCGCTGCCCTAACCCAGGGTGACATCGCTTTACTTTTTAGCCTTTTCCCGGTATATTCAGACTAAAGAGGCTTTCCCAAAACCGCGCCCCCGGCTATGCCGGGAACGCTAGTGTACAGTCAATTGAGCCTGTTCCAAAACTAATTGACTGTACTCACGCGCACGGTTTTGGACCAGGCTCAATTAGTTTTGGGACAGGTTCGAAGGGAAATAAATAAAATTAAAGGAAATCAAAATCGACCATGCCTACTTACGAATATGAATGCAAAAGCTGCGGCCACGTCTTTGAGGTTTTCCAGGCCATGAGTGACGAGCCGCTCAAAAACTGTCCCGAATGCGGCAAGAGCGTCCGCAGGCTGATCCACGGCGGAACCGGCGTTATTTTCAAAGGTTCCGGCTTCTATGTTACCGACAAAAGCAAGGCCGCCGCCGGCGCTTCGTCAAAAACTCCCACAAGCGCCGACGCCGCGCCGGCCGGCGGGTCCGCTCCGGAGAAAACACCCGCCGCATCTTCCCCTGAGGGCGGTACTTCCGGCGGAGAAAGCGCCCCGAAAAAAGGCCCGGAAGGGAAGGCCAAACCGGCCGCCCAGACGGCATAACCTTGAAAAAAAAGCCCCGCTTTTTCTGTGACAACTGCGGCGCCGAGGTTGACGGCGAGACGAAAGCCTGCCCGCATTGCGGCCGCTTTTTCATTTCGGTCCGCTGTCCCGCCTGCGGCTTTTCAGGCGAGGAGCGGCTCTTTGCCAACGGCTGCCCTGCCTGCGGTTATTCAAAGCCGTCTCCGGGCGTCAAGAAGCCCTTACGCGCAAAGAAAATCGCCGCCAGCCCCCTTCCCCTGTGGGTATATGTTTTTTCAATCGCCGCTCTGCTCTGCGTGTTCTCGATTCTGTTTTTTGTGATTACAAAGTAGGAAACCGAAGGACAAACCACAGAGATACTGTAGGCGCCGTTTCGCGGCAGCGTAAAGCACACAGGGAAAAAGAGGAAACCGGGACTTACGGAGATTTTCCTCTCTGTGTACTCGTGGTATTTCTTCTCTAGAAAAAACCGCTTTATTCGAAAGTCTGGTTTAATACCCTAAGGCAAACTGCGCTTGCCAAAGAACCCGCTTGCGCGGGGGAGGGTATAATAAACTTCCTATCGAACGAGCCTCCGATTGAGCTAATGCAAGGCTTAAGATACCGCGGAGCTTGTTCCGCGGAGGCTATTTCTTTACCAGTTCCGTCACGCCTGTTACCAGTCCGGCGAGGTTCTGGATATCTGAGGGGATGATTATCTTCGTGGCCTGGCCCTCGGCGACTTTTTGCAGGGTCTCAAGGCTCTTGAGCCTGATCAGCGCGTCGTCGGCGGCGACCGCTTTGAGCATGGCAAGGCCGTCGGCGGTCGCCCGCTGGATGTTGAGAATAGCCTGAGCCTCGCCTTCGGCCTCGCGGATCGCCGCTTCCCTGGACGCTTCGGCTTTGAGAATCGCCGAGGCCTTCTGCCCTTCAGCAACCAGAATCGCAGACTGCTTTTCGCCTTCCGCTCTGAGGATCGATTCCCGGCGTTCCCGTTCGGCCCGCATCTGCTTTTCCATGGCCTCCTGAATGCTCTTCGGCGGCGTGATGTTCTTCACCTCCACGCGGTTCACCTTGATACCCCAGGGGTCGGTGGCCTCGTCAAGGACGCTCCGCATCCGGTTGTTGATCATGTCCCGGCTCGTGAGGGTTTCGTCCAGTTCAAGCTCGCCGATGATGTTCCGCAGCGTGGTAATGGCCAGGTTCTCAATGGCTTTGAAGGGATACATCACGCCGTAGGTGTACAGCTTGGGATCGGTAATTTGCAGATAGATCACCGTGTCTATCATCATGGTGACATTGTCTTTGGTTATCACCGGCTGGGGATCAAAGTCGGCCACCTGCTCCTTGAGGGATACCCGGTTGGAGATCCGGTCGATAAAGGGCACCTTCACGTGAATACCCACGCCCCAGGTAGCGCAATACGCGCCCAGACGCTCAAGCACGCAGGCGTTTGACTGTGAGACGATTCTGATATTGGTGATAATCAGCAGCAGTATAAAAGCGGCCAGCACAATAAGCACATAAGTCATAATAGCACCTCCAATAATTAATTTTCGATTATAGTATCGGGAAGAGGACGGACGATTGCCTGTACGCCCTCAATCCTAATCACTTCGCATTTGATTCCTTCCCGTATTTCAACGTTATCTTCGGAGCGGGCGGACCAGATTTGGCCGTTCAATTTCACCTCACCTTTTTCAAATTCACTTATTCCTTTGGTAACCAAAGCGTGTTTGCCGATGAGGCTGTCTACATTGGTTTTTTCTGTGCCCGTTTTGAATTTTTTTATCGCCAGGGGCCGGGTAAAAACCAGCAGAAGCGCCGCAATGCCGAGAAAAATCAGAATCTGTGCGGCAAGCGGTATATTCAGAAACGAGAGAAACACCATGACGAGCGCGGAGAAGGCAAACCAGACCGTGGTAAGCCCCAGGGTAAACACCTCAATAAGGGTGAAAATAATGGTAAGGGCAACCCATATCCAGCGGAGGGATATGAAGCCGAAATCAAACAGCATACTAAGAGTGTATGTTTACATGAGCGGGGTGTCAAGCAAGTACGGGGCTTATCTGAAACCCCGCGGGGGTATGCGGTGCTTTGCCCGGACAAATTTCGCGCGGGAAAGCCGCTGCCTGTCGGAGCGGCGTTTCCTGCGGCGGATCAGGGAACTTAGGTGGTAGCTTGAAACAAGCACCACCAGCAGGAACGAAATCACCGCGAAGCCGACGAGCGTCAAAGGGTTTAAGTAAGCGCCGGGGTAATGCCGGTACCAATTTACCGAAGTGATCAAAAGGTAGACCGAGGCGACCGCGTATACGATCAAAACGATCCACAGGATGTGGGCAAGCAGGTTTTTGTTCTTGAAAAAGGCGTTCATGGTTTCTCCACAATTACCCCGATTATATAAAAAACCGCCTGTTTTGTCAAAAGAGCTTTTTCCTTAAGGGTGCAATTTCTTTTTCGGGGCAAAAGGGGAAAGTATGATATACTTGAGGTATCCCACGGGAGGGGATACCTATGGACACAAAAGAACGGGAAAAACTCATAACGGACGCGGTGGC
>JAITIC010000254.1 GCA_031279635.1 Treponema sp.
ATGAGCAGCGCCAGACGTTCGGCCACCATGCTCAAAGAAGTCCGCGATATGAAATCGGACTTCAAACTGACCGCCCGGCAGTAGCGTCCGGCAGCCTCATGAACCAGCATAGATCACGGGCGGGATCAGGCCTGGATCGTGACCGGGATCAGGCCTGGATCATGACCAGGATCAGGCTTAGATCGTGACCGGGATCAGGCCTGGATCATGACCTGGATCAGGCCTGGATCACGGGCGGGATCAGGCTTGTGTATGGCTCATTCATCAATCTTCAATCTTCATTCTTTGTGCATTCATCCGTATTCCATTCCGCGCGTTTTTGCGGTACTGTTAAAGCGATATATGGACATTACGGCATTCGTCAGCATAATCGAAAAACAAAACCTGCGCTGCGAGGGGGTGGAGGTTTTTCAGCACGGCGAGATCATCGCCCGCCACCGCTGGATACCCGAAGCTCCCCGGAACTGCCATTCGGTGAGCAAGAGCTTTACTTCCATCGCCGTCGGTATGGCGGCGGAACGGGGAATGCTCTCACTCGCGGACAGGGTCATTGACGCTTTCCCCGGCATGAGCGCCCCCTCGGAGCGCCTTGCCTCCCTTACCCTGGAAAACCTTCTCACCATGACCAGGGGCCACGCCGCGTTTTCCCGCCCCGCCTGCGCTGCGGAGGCCCTCTCGCAGGAGCTCAAGTTTGATCCCGGCGCGCGCTTTGTCTACGACAACGGTTCTACCCTGCTCGCCTCGGCCATGGTTACCCGCGCCGCGGGCATGACCGTGCGGGATTTCCTGCTTGACGCCCTGTTCCGCCCCCTGGGCATCGGCGACCCCGAATGGACCGAAACCCCCGACGGCCACAGCCCCGGCGCCACAGGCCTTATGCTTGCCACCTCCGACCTCGCCCGTTTCGGCCTCTTCCTGCTGCAGGGAGGCGAATGGCGGGGAAAACGGCTTCTTTCGCCGCGCTGGATCGACGCGGCGGGCCGCCCCCAGGTAAGCACCGGATCCCGCCGCCCCGATTACGATCTGGGTTACGGCTACGGCTTCTGGCCCTGCCGCGGCGGCGCTTTCCGGGCAGACGGAAAAGACGGCCAGTTTGTCATCGTGCTGCCCCGCCAGGACGCGGTAGTAGCGGTCAGTTCCGGCGAACCCAGGCATTACCCCGTCCTGAACGCTGTCCGGGACGGAATAGTGCCGCTCCTGATTTAAATTCCGCATAATTTTTCATCATCCGCTAAAGCGCCTTACATCCCCGCGCCAATATATAGATGCGCCGTCAGGACGGCGCGAAATTTTGTCATTGCGGAGATTGGTATGAAAAGACACAAGGTACAGTGGAGGGCCGCGGTTCTGCTTTCAGCGCTGCTGGCCGTAGCTTCGGCCTGCGCTTTTTCCGGAAGCGGCGGCGAGACATGGACGGACCGGAAAGAATCCGGGGGAAATCCTTCCATCAGCATTATGACCTGGAACATGCAGGCCCTTTTTGACGGAACCGAAACGGGCGGCGAATATGACGAGTACCGGGAGGAGGCGGGCTGGTCCAGTGAAAAATACTCAGGACGGCTGAACGGTATCGCCGAAGCCGTCGGCAAAATGGAATCGGCGCCGGATATTATCGCCGTGCAGGAAATCGAATCCGTCCAGGTACTGAACGATTTGGCCGCCGTTCTGTCCAAATACGGTTACGCCTGGAGCCATTTTGCGGGCAATTCCGGAATGTCCCTGGGACTGGGTATTTTAAGCCGTTTCCCGCTGGGCACGGTCAAGATACATTCGATCAGCGTGGACGGCGTTGCCGCTCCCCGGCCGGTACTGGAAGCCGGGGTCTCCGCGGAGGGCGGGGAGATCGTTCTCTTTGTCTGCCACTGGAAGTCGAAGCTCGGCGGTGAGGAGGCGACCGAAGCCGTCCGCCGCGCTTCGGCGCGGATCATCCTCCGCCGGATACGGGAACTGGCGGAAGAGGAACCGGATCTGCCGGTGATCGTCCTGGGCGACCTTAACGAAAACTACGATGAATTCTACCGGCAGAACGGCGCGGCGATAAGCGCCCTGCTTCCAGACGATCCCCGCTCCGCGGACATTGCCGGCCTGTACGAATCCGGCGGGGAGGAAACCGCGCAGACGGGCGAATTACAGAAGGATTTTTTCATTATCAGCAAAGATAAACCGCCGCGGTCCCGTTACTTTCCCCCGGAGACCGTGGCGTTGTATTCGCCCTGGTTTGGGGAGCTTGAAAACGGCTCCTATTATTATAAAAACGAATGGGAAACCATCGATCATTTTCTGCTTTCCGGACAGCTTTTTAACGATTCAGGCTGGGAATTCGAAAACAGCGCCGTGGTCGACTATCCGCCCTTCACCAACAACAGCGGGTATCCGGCCGCCTATAATCCCAGGACCGGTTCGGGCCTGAGCGACCACCTGCCCCTGCTGCTGTTCCTGAAATACCGGGGGCTTTGAAGCGCGCCGGCCTGTACGGGATATCAGGATTGTGCATACACATAGCCGTATTTCCATCTGCCGTTGTCCTTCCCAATCATGGCTATAAAGGAATCACCTGAAAATATTCCGGCGGCCGTGACAGGAGAAGTTTCGCGCGGGGGCGCGGGGGGAAAGACAAGGCTTTTACCGGCAAGTATATGGGGAAGCGATTTGCCCTGTATGATGTTTTTGATGTTTTGCGGCTCTATTTCAAACCAGGGGAGTCCCAGGGCAATAAAAACCGCCTTGTCAATGGGCCGGGGCGTGAACGATTCCCCGCTAACGGCATCTTCAAGACGGAAACCTGCGACTTTGGTACGGGTGAGCGCGTGAAGGTAAGCGCGGCTCCCCGCGGCAAGGGCGATGTCGCGGGCCAGGGAGCGGATGTAAGTTCCGCCTGAACAATGGACGAAAATCCGCGCGAAAGGCGGTTCCCACAAGAGGAGTTCCAGCCGGTAAACGCGTACCGGCCTTTTTTTCATTTCCGGCGTTTCACCTGAACGGACAAGGGAGGAGGCCCGCTTGCCGTCAATGTGAATTGCCGAATAGACAGGCGGGGCCTGCATAATTTCGCCGCTGAATTGGGGAAGAATTGTTTCGACGGCTTCCCTGGAAGGAAGGGCGGCCTCCGCGACAGTCTCTCCTTCCGGATCAAGGGTGTCGGTCTCAAGGCCGAAACGGATAAGGCCCTCGTACTGTTTATCGCAATGGGAAAACCAGGGGCTGAGTTTCAAAGCCCTGCCGGTGAGAACCAGGAGGAGTCCCCCGGCAAATTTGTCCAGCGTTCCGGTATGCCCCGCCCTGCCGGTACCCAGGGCGCGCTTTACCGCGCCCAGAGCCTCGAAGGAAGTAAGTCCCGTCTGTTTGCGCAGCAGCAATAACCCGGAAGGCGCGGCGCCCCGTCCGTCAGGCAAGGGAATCCCCGCCGCTTTCCGCGGAGGCGCCTTCTTCCGGTACAGCCTCCCCCTCTTGTCCGGCAAGGCGCTCGATCTTTTTCACCAAATCAAAGCCTTCCCTGACACCCGGATCAGGGTGAAAACGCAGGCGGGGTATCTTCCGTATCCGCATGGCCTCGCCGAGCCGGGACTGTATAAAACCGGCGGCGCTCTGCAGGCCCTCCGCTCCCCGCGCTATGTCCGCGCCGGCGCGGATATTGGAAACATACACGTCGGCAAAGGAAAGGTCCTTTGAAACATCTACCCTGGTTATCGACAAAAAAGGAGAAACCCTCGGATCCCTGATTTTGCCTTCCAGAACAAGGGCGCTGATTTTTTCCTGTATCAAATGCCCCAGACGCTCGGTTCGATATTCGGCCATAATTATTCCGGCAATTTTAAGCCTGCCCCAAAACTGATTGACTGTGCGCCCGCGTTCCCGGCATAGCCGGGGGCGCGGTTTTGGGACAGGCCCGTGCGGTTTTTCAGGCTTTCAGCCTTGCAAAACTGCGAATTTCAAGGTTGCTTTCCCAAAACCGAAGTTTTGGGAAAGCCCCTTCCGCTTAAGAATTATTCAGTTTGCGCACCACTTCCACGGTCTCGACAACCTCAAACTGATCGTCGACCCGGATGTCGTCAAAATCCTCAAGACCGATACCGCACTCAAAGCCGGCGGTCACTTCCCTCGCGTCGTCTTTGAAGCGTCTGAGGGAGGCGATCTTGCCGCTGTGAATAACAATCTGATCCCGGATAAGGTTTACCCCGGCGCTGCGTTTGACCGTGCCGCTTAGCACATAACAGCCGGCAATGGTACCCACCTTGGGCACTTTGAAGATTTCCCGCACCTCTACCTGGGCGATGACCTCCTCCCTCGTGTCGGGTTTGAGCATGCCTTCCATAGCCTGCTCTATTTCCTCCACCGCCTTGTAGATGATATTGTACTTGCGAATGTCTACTTTTTCCTGATCCGCGAGAATCTTTGCCTTGGGCAGGGGCCGGACATTGAAGCCGATGATGATGGCGTTAGACGCGACGGCAAGGTCCACGTCGCCTTCGTTGATCGGGCCGGGCAGGGCCTGAATAACGTGAAGCCTGACTTCGCTCGTGGAAAGTTTTTCAAGACTCGATCGCAGGGCTTCGGCAGACCCCTGTACGTCGGCTTTGATGATCACCTTGAGTGCCTGAATCGCGCCGTCGCTTATCATGTCGTGGATATTATCCATAGTGATCTTTTTGATGTTCTTCGCGTCCTCAAAACGTTTGAGTTCCTGCCGTTTGGACGAGAATTCCCTGGCGAGTTTTTCATCGTCCACCACTTGCAGCGGGTCGCCGGCGTTGGGTATGCCCTCAAAACCCAGCACCTCGACGGGCATGGAGGGGGTGGCCTTGGTGAGTTTTTCGCCCTTGTCGTTGAATATCGCCCGCACCTTGCCGGGCCATATCCCCGCCACAAAAGAGTCGCCGATGGTGAGTGTTCCCCTCTCCACCATAACGGTAGCCACAATGCCCCGGCCATGATCGATCCGCGATTCGAGAATCTTCCCCTCGGCGCTGCGCTGGTAATTGGCCTTGAGGTCCAGTATTTCAGCCTCAAGGAGGATCGCCTCAATGAGCTTGTCAATACCGACCTTTTGCAGTGCCGAAAGTTCCACAAACATGGTCTGCCCGCCCCAGTCTTCGGGCATCAGGCCCAGTTCGGAAAGCTGGCTTTTTACCCTGTCGGGGTTTGCCTCGGGTTTGTCAATCTTGTTCACTGCTACGATGATGGGAACGTTCGCTTCCCTGGCGTGGTTGATGGCTTCGATTGTCTGGGGCATAACGCCGTCGTCGGCCGCCGCCACCAGTACCACGATATCCGTAACCTGGGCGCCTCTGGCCCTCATGCGGGTAAAGGCTTCGTGGCCGGGGGTGTCAAGGAAGGTGATACTGCCGTGGGGGGTATCCACCATATAAGCGCCGATGTGCTGGGTAATGCCGCCGAACTCACCTGAAACCACGTCGGCGCTGCGGATGGCGTCCAGCAGTTTTGTCTTGCCGTGGTCAACATGGCCCATAACGGTAACTACAGGCGACCTGGGCAGCATTTCGGCGCCTTCGTCGGAGCCGGTCTCAATGAGCGTCTCGTCGTAGAGGCTGACGATCTTTACATCGGCCCCGAATTCGCCCGCCAGAATGGAGGCGGTGTCCGCGTCAATCTGCTGGTTTATCGTAACCATTTGGCCCATGCTCATCAGTTTCTGAATAAGGTCCGAGGCTTTCAGGTTCATTTTCCGGGCCAGTTCCGATACGGAAATAACTTCCATGATTTCAATGGTTTTGGGCACCGGATTGGCCACATGGGTGATTTTTTTCTTGGTCTTGAGGAGTTTCTCCTCCATCTCAAGTTCTTTTTCTTTGCGGTTGTACACCGGCTTTTTGGCCCTGAAGCTCCGTTTTGCCGGTCCCTTAGCTTCGCTCAGAGGCCCGGAAGGCGTCTGGGCGGGACCGCGGCCTGCGCCGGGACGGGGAGGCCCCCCGAACCCGCCGGGTCTGCCCGGGCCTCCGGGTCTGGGGCCGAAACCCGGTCTTCCTCCGGGGCCTCCGGGTCTGGGACCGAAGCCCGGTCTTCCCGAAGAGCCGGCCGGCCGGGAAGCGCCGCCAGAACCCTGTCTGTTGTCCGGGCCTCTGCCGCCCTGATTCGTATAGGCGGGCTTTCCGCCGGGCCTGCCGGTGGTACCTGCGGGCCGCTGGGTAAAGCGGCCCGGCTGGGAGGGCCGGGGACCGTTGTCGTTTTTGCGTCCGACCATCTTGCCCCCCACCTTGCCGGCGACGGCCGCCGGCCGCTCGGTAAAGGGGAAAGAACTTGGCCGCTGTTCTTTTTTCACCGTTCCGGCAGTTTCGGCGGCGGCCGGCTCGTCTTTTTGCGCCTGCGGCAGGTCCTGTGGAGGCGCTTTCCCGTCGGCATGGGTATCGCCCTGGACCGCTGCCCCGGCGGAGGAAGCCGGAGAACCGGAGACAACAATTTTGGGCTGAACCTTTCTTACCGTCCCCTGGACAGCGGCAGGCGCGGGGGACTTCTTTTTAACGACGATCACTTTACGGCGCTCAGCATGCTCCGCGGAGCTTTTTCCTTCTTCGTGCCCGCTTTGAGAATGTTTGATGAGTTCAGCTTTAGGTTTCTGTGTGTTGTCGGTTTCCTCTGCCATAATAATCCTTTGTCATCCGTAAACGTTACCTGCCGCCAGGGACAGGAAATCATTCCTCTTCATATTCAAAACTCAGCCCAATGCCGCAGTTAGGGCAGTTGGTCATATCCACAGTGATCTTCGCGCCACATTCGGGACACTCGTATTCCTCGACTTCTTCGCTTTCTTCGCCGTCTCCTGAAGCCCCGTCTTCGGCAATCGCCGTCCCGGCCTCTTCGCCTTCCTCTTCCTCTTCGACAATCTCCACATATTCCTCGATCAGCTTGCGCAGATCCTCAAGCTGTTCCGCGGAAAGACGCTCCATGCCCGCCAGTTCCTCTTCGCTTAACGCGAGGAAGTCCTCGATGAACTCTATGCCGTTGTCCAGCAGGGACTGGGCGGCCTGCTCGTCCACACCGGGCAGTTCAGAGATGCGGGAAATCTCCTCGCCGTCGGAATCGCCGAACAATTCCGAAACCGCGCGGCGGGATTCCGCGGCAATATCCATTTCCGCGAACTGTGCGTCGGTTTTTACGTCGATGTTCCAGTCTACCAGGCGGTTGGCCAGACGCACGTTGAGTCCCTGCTTGCCGATGGCCAGCGAAAGGAGGGAATCGCTTACCACCGCCAGGGCCTGGTGCTTGCCCTCATCAAGGATGATCACGTCCCGGACCTCGGCGGGCGAAAGGGCGTTCTTGATGAAGCGCTGGGGATCGGGATCGTATTTGAGAATATCGATTTTTTCCCCTTCAAGCTCCTTGATCACCGCCTGAATCCGCACGCCCTTGAGGCCCACGCATGCCCCCACGGGATCAACGTCGTCACGGTTGGAATACACCGCCAGCTTGGTCCGGTAGCCCGGCTCCCTGACGATTTTGTGTATCTCCACGGTTTTGTCATATACTTCAGGAACCTCAAGCTCGAAAATCGCCCGCACAAAATCGGTGTGGGTCCGGGACAGCACAATCTGCAAACCGGTGGGCGTTTTGTTGACCTCCACGATGAGGGCCTTAATCCGGTCGTTCACATGGTAGGTTTCCCTCGGGGACTGGAACTTTTTGGGGAGGATGCCTTCCATCTTCCCAAGGTCGACATAAATGGCCCCGTTCCGCTCCCGCTGGTAGTATCCGATGATGATCTCCCCCACCTTGTCCTTGAATTCCGAGTAGAGGCTGTCCTTTTGGATTTCCCTGATGCTCTGCCGGGCGGTCTGTTTGGCGCTCTGCACGGCGACGCGCTCGAATTCCTCCCTGGGGTCGATTTCGATAAGTATCTCGTCCCCCTCTTCCGCGTCGGGGTTAAGCGCCCTGGCTTCGTCCAGGTCTATTTCCGCCACCGGATCGTACACGCCGTCGTGCTCTACGATCTTTTTCCGGGCATAAATCGAAACTTCTTTATTTTCACTAAACCTGACTATGGCGTTTTCCGCGGTACCAAAACGGCGCTTATATGCGGCAATCAGGGTATTTTCAATGGTCCGCAGTATCAGGTCCTCGGAAATGCCCCGGTCCTGGCTTAACTGTCGGATTGTCTCTGACATGTCCGTAGCCAACTTATACCTCCTGTGCGGTCATTCCTGCGAATGATCCAGCTTCGCCTTGGCGATAATTTCATAATCCAAACGTACGGTTCCCTCTTTTCCTTTGAGCACTAGTCCTTTTTCATCAGCGGTTTCCAAAATACCTGCCGACCAGTCTGAAATGTCGGTACGGTAGCAGCGCACTCCTCTGCCCCGGTAGTGGGCCGCTTCGACGCCGTCCTTAATCAGGCGGTCTATACCCGGCGAGGACACCTCCACATGGAGATTCCGGCCGGGAAAGGCCAGTTCAAGCCGGGGCATGATCGCGTGGTGCACCCTGGAACACTCGTCAACCCCCAGTGCGCCGCCCGAATACACCACCAAGCGGGCCTGCACGCTCCCCGGCGAGCCTTTGCGGGCCTTATGCCGGGAAACGGAAAGCTCAATCAATTCCAGCCCAAAAGCGCGGACTATGGTTTCCAGCGGTCCTCGCAGAGAATCGTCCCCGGCAAGCTCCGCCGCGCCTGATTTCGCGATGTAACGCACGCAATCGCCCTTTTGCCTCAATAATAAAAAAAGGGCCTTCCGAAGCCCTTTTTTAACTTTGAAGCATATACTGTTATGTAAAGTTACCGACTTTTGCAAAAAATGTCAAGAGGGCGCGTTGCGCCACCAGCAGTTTTACATTTAGCCATCGGGCTCATCTTCCATGGTCACGAAGCCGATAAAGTCCTCCCACGTTTGAAACAGATACCGGCTGAATATCATCCGTAACCCCGCAAAAAACTCAT
>JAITIC010000276.1 GCA_031279635.1 Treponema sp.
GCGGAGCAATCCGCCCCTTCCCAGCCGACAGCAGTGAGTGAAGAGTGATAAGTCTCTTTTCTTCGTCCGTGTCTGTCCGGCTGGTCTGTGGTTTATACTATCCCCCGGCGTTAGAAGCGGGTCCGCTTCAGCCCTGGAAGAGCTTCCGCTCCTGAGCTGGAAAGAGTGTCCTCGGATACTTCGCCTGTTCACCTCAGCGCATCGATCCTTGTGGCCGGAATATCATCGTACCTGCCCGAATTGTTCCAGTAGGTGAGACCGGGGCGGCCGGCATCGCGGACGCCTTGCACTTCGCGGCGGACATACTCAAGGTCGTAGTATTTGCGGTCGTAGGATACGTTAAGATAAAAGGCCTGCACATAGGGGCGGACGATAATCCGGCCCCGGCCAATTCGGGCGGTACGGAGGGTTCCCTGGTAGTAGATACGGTAGGGTCGCAGTTCGGGCGGGTTCTGGGCGAGAAAGTCCTGCTCAAAATGGCTGGGGTAGTACATCGGGCAGATCACGTCGACCCAGGGGGCGAGGAGTTCCACTTCCTGGCCGGTACGGGCACCGGTGCGGTACCAGCCGTTGGCCCCGTAAATATCAATGGAGATGGGGGCGCTTACCCTCTGGCGGATGTGGCGCAGGAATGACAGAATGGCGCTTTCCATGTCCATGCCGTTTTCCTGCCAGCGGTAGCGGGCGTCGGCCAGGTTCGCCCCGTCGGTGGGAAAGCGAATGTAGTCAAACTGGATTTCGTCAAAGCCCCGCCCGGTAAGTTCGAGCGCTATTGCCGCGGTGTATTCCCAGACTTCTTCCGAATAGGGATCTACCCAGCGTTCATCATAAAACGTGCGGACAATTTCGTAGTCCGGATCGGGGGCGGAAAGTATGGCGACAAGATCGTTTTTACGATCCTCTTCGCTTATATCCGATTTTTTCCGCCGCGCGTCGTAATAGCCCGCCCAGGGCTTGCCGCTCTTTCCGTCCCATACGGCGTACCTGCCGTTTTCCTTCGCGGCCAGGACGGGGTCTTTGAACACGACGATGCGGGCGACGGTGTAAATGCCCCTGCCCTTCATGTCCTTGAGGAAGGCGTCGATGTCCAGGGGCCGGAACACGCGGCCTTTGGCGCTTATGGCGGGATTGTTCGGGGTGAAACGGAGACGGCCGTAATCGTCCTTCATGTCGATGACGATCATGTCAAGGCCGCGCTGGTTTATCACGTCCAGGTAGGGGCGAAGGCTGTAGCTGTCCATTGCGTGGTTTACCGGCAGATACAGACCCTCTTTGCCGGCGGCGTTAGCTGACAAGGCGGCCCTGTCCGGCGGGGCGGTATTGGCCGGAGTTGCAGGAATTACCCCCCCGGCAGAGCGGTTCCCCTCCGGCCCGTTTTCGCCGAGGAGCCAGATTTCGCTTAAAATGATCCGTTCCGAATTCGCGGCTTCCCGTATTACCACGCAGTTCGGTTTTTCATTAAGGCTTGCCGGAATGTCACGGACCAGTTCCAAAATGTCGGACCGTTCCCGTATTTGCATCCCGCTCCCCGCCCCGCCCTTTAGCGCGGCATAATCAATTTCGGCAACCATCCCTTCCTTCAAAAAGCGGAGGCCGGTTTTCCCGGCGTCAAGGGAATCCGTTGTACCGAACGGGGCATTGTCCGACCAGCACAGCTCAAACGTTTTGAGCTTCCAGTCCAGCCGGTACACGCGGCGGCGGAATGTTTGAGACGCGTAGATTTCGGCGGCGGCGTTTTCACCACCGGGGATCACGGCGATATCGGAAACTTCATCGGCGTTATCGGTAGTCTCCAGTTTCTCCAGGCCCCGGCTGATTTCCGTCCACTGCGCGCCGGCCCGCTCCGGCTGAATATAGAAAAGCCCGTAAGTACTGTGGGAAAGAAAAACCGTCAACAGTCCTGCCCCGCCGGCATTGTTATCGGGGGCGGGCATATACGCCGCGGCCACGGCTTTGATGCCGTTGGTCCGGTAGGGCGGCGCGCCGAGGCCCGACCAGGAGCGGCCCTGATCGCGGGAAAGATAGACATGATCCTTGGTTGCGCAAACCATGATGTTCGGATCCGAGGGATTTATTTCCAAATCTTTTATTTCCTGCACCATCGGGAAGAACGATTTTTTTCCATCCTGAAAAATTTTGATGGTTTTTACCGGCAGGCCCTGGCTGCGGTTTTCCCAGTTTTGCAGATCGTTTGAGACAAAGATTCCCTCACCGCTGAGAATTGCCCAGGCGCCGGTATCGGCGGTATCAGCAATACCGCCAAGGGGGACAATTTTTCGCACCGAGCCGCCGGACCACAGAGCCCGGGCTGTTTCCGGCCGCCCCGCCCGCAGTTCAAGGCTGAAAAGTCCTGTGTCGCTGCCGACAAGGAGACCGCGGCCCGGCCCCGCTGCAGCTTCACCGGCGGTTTCAAGGGCCGCTTCCGGAAAGCGGTCCGCGCTTTCCGCTACAGGGCCGATCCGCCTTTCCGCTGATGATCCGGCATGGGCATGATCATAAAGGAAGATAAAAAAAACGATACAGAACAGGCTCCATACTTTTTTCAATGTGCCCGCCGGTTTTTCCACCGGATCATAAACGCTCATACTTATTTGTAATAAAAAGGCCCCGCTTGTGGAAGAGGCTTTTTTATGGTATAACACGTTATGGTACCTACGCGCGCCAGTGTTACCAAAACTTTCGGAATTTTAACCGCCGGGGGTGACTGCCCCGGCCTGAACGCCGCCATTCGGGGCGTTTGCAGGGCGGCCCATGACCGTTACGGCATGAACATCATCGGCATTGCCAACGGTTTCCGGGGCCTCGTTGAGGAAAATACCAGGGTGTTGAGGCCCGTTGATTTTTCCGGCATACTCACGCGGGGCGGAACCATCCTGGGGGCGAGCAGGGAAAAACCTTTCAAATCGACGGCCGGAGACGCGGGTGAAATCGTCGGTGAAAAAGTGGCCGCCATCAAAGACACCTACCACAGGCTCGGCCTTGACTGCCTTGTGGTGCTGGGGGGAAACGGCACGAATACAACCGGCTGCAAACTCGCACGGGAAGGACTCAACGTGATCGGCCTCCCCAAAACCATTGACAACGACATTGCCGGGACTGACCGGACTTTCGGTTTTCATTCCGCCCTGGCCATCGGAACCGAAGCCATAGACCGCCTGCACACCACCGCCCAAAGCCACAGCCGGGTGATCGTGATTGAGCTGATGGGCCGCAAGGCCGGCTGGCTGGCCCTGTACGCCGGGGTTGCCGGCGGCGGCGATATCATCCTCGTACCGGAGATTCCCTACGATATAAAAGCCATCGGCCGGCATCTTGAGGAGCGGGCAATGTCGGGCAAGACCTTTTCAATAGTCGTCGTCGCCGAAGGCGCCCTGTCGGTCGAAGAGGCGAAGATGGAAAAACGCGAGCGGAAAAAATACCGTACCGAAAACGGCCCTTCGGCCGCCTACCGGGTCGCCGGGCAAATACAGGCGGAAACCGGCATGGAAACCCGCGCCACCGTCTTGGGTTATGTGCAGCGCGGCGGCATCCCCAGCGCCTCTGATCGCGTCCTCGCCACCAGCCTCGGTACCGCCGCCGCAGATCTCCTTGCCAGGGGCGAGTACGGCCGAATGGCAGCCCTCATCGGTAACGAAATCGGCTCGGTGGATTTAAGCGTCCCCGAAGGCAAAGTAAAAACCGTACCCCGCGATCATTACATGATTGACACCGCCGTAGCGGTGGGAACCTGCATGGGGGTTTAATTGTTCCGTAAAGGGACGATTGAATTTCGAGGAATTGGCAGTGTTTGAGGCAAAAAGGATTTTATGGGACATGCGGCGGCTCCCGGGTTGATTGGACTAAACACACTGATATGAGTGATTACAGAAATAAGAAACTAACCACGGACGGCGCGGACAGAATGGACAATTTATAGAAGATTTCCATGCCGCCCGCTTTTACAAGGATCCCGCAATCCAGCGGCCGATGAGGCAGCGGGAAACAGAGCCGGTTCCGGGCAGTTTGGGCAGTGCGTCTCTGCTGAACCACCGGGCGTCCTCAATTTCAACGCCGTCAGCGCGGATCGTTCCGGAGGCGTAGCGGGCGGCAAAACCCAGCATCAGGGAATTGGGAAAGGGCCAGGGCTGGGAGGCGATATAGCGGACGTCCCGAACATTGATGTTTACCTCTTCGCGGATTTCCCGTACCACCGTCGCTTCCAGGCTTTCCCCGGCTTCGTTGAATCCGGCGATAAGGCTGTACACACAGGGGATAAATTTTTTGTTGTGCGCAAGAAGCGCCTTGTCCTCGTCGTTAATAATGATCGTAATAACAGCCGGGGAAATACGGGGGAATTCCTGCCGCCCGCATACGGGGCAAAGCCGGGCCGGCTCGCCGGGGGCATCGGTATTTTGGGCGCCGCAGCTTCCGCAAAAACGGGACTCCCGCCGCCACTGGGCAATGTGGAAGGCCCGCAGCAGGCGCCCTGTCGAGGGGTTTTGTGTGTACGCGATCGAAGGCGCTCCTTCGGCAAGACCGGCGTCAAGCAGCGAGAGCCCCTGCCGTACCGGAACGGCCCTCAAGCCCGCGGGAAGAGGCCCCGGTGAAAGGGAAACGCAGGTAATCCCCCCTTCAACGGCGGGTATCTCAAAAATATCAGGCTTTTCACATTCGATTTTGTCAAATTCCTTGACAAAATCAAGGGGAATCGCGCGGTCCATTTGGGTATCGGGAATATCCGCCGGTAAAAGCAGGTTATTTCCCTGAAAGAAAAAAGCGCCGTTGTTCAAAGGGACCTCCGCAAAAATAATACGCGCCGGCCATCGGGGGGCGTTGCGGGGGGCGTCCCCCCGCAGAGGGGGCAGCGTAAGCCCGCAGGGCTGGAGCGTAGGGGGAGACTTCCCCCTCCATTCTCTTAATAATACCCGTATGCCGGATTGTTGAAAACCACCTCCCCATTGGGGTATATTGTTAAAGAGGAGACAAGCATGAATAGTGCCACTTTACTTGAGATGCTGCCGACGAGCGGCATAGCCAAATATTCAGGCGTTCGGCCCAAGGACGCCCTGCCCTTCGCCGGTTATCCCCAGCAGCACCCTTCCGAAAAAAACAAGCTGATCCTCGTGTATGATCCCCTGGGGTCTAACCCCACGATTCTGGAATTCAAACTGGAGGACGTGCTGTTTGTCGAAGACGTGCTGCAGGCAGTAACCGAAACCGGAGAAGGGGTGCCGCTGGTGAAACTCTGGGTCCGCCGGGGCGCCCACGGGATGATCCTGGAACCTTTTGAGGTGAACGATCAGGTGCAGTTCGCCAACAAGGTCCGTGATATTCGGGAGCGCTTTACGGAGCACCGGTTCCAGGCCAGCCTGTAGCGCATGAAAAACAGCCCGGATCGGGCGCCGCTTCATTCACCCCGGTTTTTCACGGAAGAAGCCGGGGGCGTCCGTTGCGGCCTGTGCCCCCACGGATGTTCCATAAAGAGCGGTAATTTCGGCCGCTGCGGGGTGAGGGGCAATAAAAGCGGCAGGGGAATTATTCCCTTTTACGGTTTCGTAAGCGCCCTGGCTATGGATCCGATTGAGAAAAAACCTCTCTACCATTTCCGGCCCGGCTCGGCGGTCCTTTCGCTGGGCTTTACAGGCTGCAATCTCCGCTGTCCCTTTTGCCAGAACTGGCGCATCTCCCAGGATACTGCTGCTCAGGGCAGATACATGAAACCGGAAGAGGCTGTTTCCGCAGCGTTACGCGAAAACAGCCCTTCCATTGCCTATACCTATTCGGAGCCGCTGGTCCACGCCGAATACCTGCTGGACTGCATGAGCCTCGCCCGGAAGCACGGCATCGCCAATGTGCTGGTAACCAACGGCTGCGTCAGGGCCGAAGCCGCCTCGGAAATACTCCCCCTTAGCGATGCGGCCAATATCGATCTGAAATGTTTTTCGCCGGAAACCTATTCCAAAGTTCTGGGAGGCGATCTGCAAACTGTGCTTGATTTTATCGCCCTTGCCCTTAGAGCGGGCGTCCACGTTGAGATAACGACTCTGATAGTGCCGGACCTTAATGACACGGAGGAGGAGCTTGTACGTTGCGCCGATTTTATCGCGGGTCTGCCTGAAACGCCGTGGCATCTTTCGGCATATCATCCCGATTACCGCTGGAACGCGCCGCAGACCGATCCTGCTTTTCTGCTGCGTACGGCAGAGCGGGCACGCAAAAAACTGCGCTATGTTTACACCGGCAATATCGCCGCTGAAAAAAACGACACGCTTTGTCCTCATTGCGGAGAGGTTTTGGTGCGGCGCAGGGCTTACCGGGTAGACGCCGGGGGGCTTGCTTCTCCCGCCGGAGGAGAGCGGTTTTACCGCTGCGCCGCCTGCGGGGGGAAGACGGGTATTGTCGGGTGAATGAGCCGGACGACTTTGCGGGTGTCTATTAGGTTGATTGGACTAAAGACACTGATATGGGTGATTACAGAAATAAAAAACTAACCTCCGACGATGCGGACAGAACGGACAAACAGGCGGATTTGTAAGCAAAACTCCGTGTATTTCCGTGGTTGTTTTTCTTCGGAAGTATCCTGAGTTTTAGCCTAATCATCCTGCTATGGGCGGCATCGCTAAAAGACAGAGGACAGCGGGAATCCGCTATCCTCTGTTTTGACCTTTGAAAAAACACGGTAAAGGGGATATGCCTATGGATGAGCCTCCGCGCGGCAAGCCTGGCAAGCGAGCTTGCCTTAGGGTATTAAACCAGACTTGCGAATAAAACCACGGACCACTGCGCTTCGCAACGCGAAGCGCTGACCGCACAGAAAAATAGGGGAAAAGCCGCAAGCATATTGAAACTATGCTGAGTTTGTATCAATGCCGCTCTCTTTCCTTTGTCCGTGTTTGTCCGTGATTTATCCCCCTAATGTTTAGGACAGAACACTCAGGCTTTGGCGCGCGCCGGAGATCCCATAAGTTTCCGCTTTTCGCGCTTGCTTTTTTGAATTTCCCAAAAATTCAAAAAACCGGAGGCGATAAATATGGTCGAGAATACACCGGAAACCATTCCCACGAGCAGGGCCAGGGCAAAATCCCGCATGGCCCCCGATGAGAAGATAAAGAGGAACACTACCGCCAGCATGGTGGTTACGGTGGTAATGACGGTACGGCTTAAAGTCTCGGTTAGGGACCGGTTGAGTACATCGATAAAAACATCGTCGGGGTGGATCCGGCGGTTTTCCCTGATCCGGTCAAAGACAACGATGGTGTCGTTGATCGAGTAACCAAGGATGGTCAGAATCGCCGCAATAGTGGTTGTGCTGAATTCCATCCTGGTCCAGACGATAAAGGCCACGATGACCAGGGTGTCATGGATAATGGCGATTACCGCGCTGAAAGCGTATTGGGGCTTAAACCGGATAGACGCGTAAATCAGAATCAGCAGCAGAGTCAGCGCCAGCAGTATTCCCGCCTGATCGGTCAGATCTTTGGAAAAGCGTGAGCCGACATAGTCGGAACGGAGCAGCACTACTTCGCCGCTGCCGAAAACTCCCTCAAGGACGCTGATGATCCGTTCCACCGGAACGCCCTCTTCGCCCCTGTCCTCAATGCGGATCATAAAATGCCGGTCCGAGGGCTGCCCCATGTTCTGCACCGAAACAGTCTGCCCCAGGCTGGTCAGCGCCACCCGCACCGAGGCGACAGAGATCGGTTCGCTTTGGGGGTCAAGGTAATGCACCGCGTAGGGGGTACTCCCCAGGTTGGGGTTGCCCTGGGTGCTGAACACCAGCCAGTGCGAATCAACTTCGGGCCGGGCGTTCAGATTGACGCTCAGGCCCTCCACCTGGGAGCTGAAACCCCGCTCAACGTCGCCGAGGGTCCGGTATTCGGTGTAGGGGAAAGAATATGTCTTTCCCTCAACGCCGGCCCCGGAAATAACGATGTACAGGCCGTTCCGATCAAAAGAGAAGGCGGCGTTGCCCATGCCGGACCAGGTAAGGCTGAAGGCGGTGGGGGCAAATTGCAGTTCCTGAATAAGGCCCGCCCTAAAATCAATCCCCAGGTTGAACCCGCCCATGGCAATGTAACCGGCAATTCCCGTAACGGCGATAATCACGGAGACAACTGCGGCGGGAAGGAAAAACCGGGAAAAATGAATGATCTTTTTCATTATTCCGCCTCCCCCGCGACTTTAACTTTGCCCGGTCCGCGTGACCAGCTTACCGAAACATTTTTACTGTGCAGCACATCCGTGCCGAAGTCAAATATGAGCCGGGACACAAAAAGGGCGGTGAACACCGATGAAAATACGCCGATGGCAAGGCTTACCGCGAATCCCTTGATGGGGCCGGAGCCAAGCTGGGAGAGGAACAGCGCCGCGATAAAGGTCGTGATATTGGAGTCCATGATCGCCCAAAAAGCCTTGTTAAAGCCCGCCTCAACCACGGCTTTACGCCCCTTGCCCAGACGCAGTTCTTCTTTCATACGCTCAAAGATGATCACGTTGGCGTCTACCGCCATGCCGATAGTGAGGATAAAGCCCGCAATGCTCGGCAGGGTCAGGGTAAAGTTAAAAGCCGAAAGTACGCTAAACATGATGTAGAAGTTAAAAAGCTGGGCAATTACGGCGTTGATTCCCGCGATCTTGTAAAAGACCAGCATAAAGACCAGCACCATCACAATGCCCCAGATCAGGGCGTACAGCCCCCGGCGTATGGTATCCCCGCCCAGGGAAGGGCCGATACTCTGCTGGTTGGCAACCTCAAGCTGCACCGGGAGAGCCGCGGTCCTGAGAATCAGGGCGATGTTGTTCGCCTCTTCCGCGCTGAAACCGGTCAGGCGCACCGCGTCGCGGATCGGCTCCTGGATAGTCGCCACCGATTTTATCCGGTCGTCCAGTACCAGGGTCAGGGGCTTTCCCACATTTGCCGAGGTGAGCTTGTAAAATATCTCCCCGCCCTCGCTGTCCAGCATAAAAGTAACCTGGGGCTGGTTGTCCCAGCCGCCCCGTTCCGAAATGGCGCTGCGGATGTGGTTTCCGTCAAGGCCCACTTCCTTTTTAACCGCCGCGTAACGGAGGCTGCCGTCGGCGTTTCTGGCCTGCTCGTCAAGCCCGTAACGGTCTTTGACATATACCCCCAACACCTTCACGTCCGCCGACACGACGGTAGGATCAACCAGGCCGCCCTCGCTGTTAAAAGTGGTGGTAGGATGAGTCCGGTAGTAGTTGTTAAAGGCTTCAGTGGCCTCAGCGTCCTCCATGTGGAAGGCAAGGCTCCCCCTTCCCATAATGATATCGTTGATCCGCTCGGGATCGGCGGTACCGGGAATCTCCACATAGATCTGATCCGCTCCCTGCCGGCGGATTACCGGCTCGGTAAGACCGAATTGGTCGATACGGCTGTTGAGGACTTCCAGGGCGCGGTTCATCGCGTCGACCCTGTCCTCTTCGGTCAGGGAACGGCCGAGCCGTTCCTGGAGGGCCTCAAGATCGGCCTGCAGCACAATGCTCAAACCGCCTGAGAGATCCAGCCCCAGCTTGACCGCGTTTTTTTGCAAATCCTTGAGGGCGAAAATATTTTCCCGGCGCCTGGTCTCAATGGCGTCCAACACTTCCCTTCTGCTGTTAAAAGCGGAAAGCACCTCCCTGACGTCCCATTTTTCCGGAGGCGTCTGCCCGGCGTCTTTATAGATATTTTTCGCCTGGGTAACGAGGAACGAAAGTTCCCTGGGGACATCAGCTCCCGATCGTGCCCCGTCGATCAGATGCTGCAGGTCCGCCTGGGCGGTCTGCGAGGCATAGATCTTGATCTGTTCACGGGATTCCAGCGCCAGGGCCTGCTGGTCTTTGGGAACCAAAAAATACCAGCGTATACTCGGCCAGAGAAACACAAAACATATCACCATTATCACCAGGATAATGATGAACCGGTACCGTTTACTCATCGCTATGCTCCAAAGGATTTATTTTTGATTGTTTTCCGCGTTTTCACCGCTTTCATCCGGCGCGGAGTCATCATCACTCTTTTCTTCCCTGCTTTCGATCTTTTCGGTTTTGTCTTCCCTGGCGGCAGCTTCAACGCCGGAAATGGCGCTGCGGCTGAATTCAATTTTGGTATTATCGTCAACCCTGACAATAACGGAGCTTTCCCTCACGCTCTGAATGGTTCCGTGGATACCCCCGACGGTAACGACCCTGTCCCCTTTTTTGAGGGCGGAAAGCATCTTCTGGGTTTCTTTCTGCTTCCTGTTCTGGGGCCGGATAATGAGAAAATAGAAGATGGCGATGATCGCCGCGAAGGGAAGCAGGGTCATCAGAAAATTCTGGCTTCCCCCGCCCTCGGCCGTCTGCTGGCCCGCCATGAGGAGAGATAAAAAGGCTACATTCATAGGACTTCCTTAAAAAACAGATTGTTTTGACAGCCTAGCACAAGGGGAAAGTCAGGGTCAAGGGCAATACGCCTGTACCCGGGGCAGCGGCATTTACTTTTTCTACCTTAAAAATCCACTAAAATCCGCGATGATTCCGAAAAAATTCCACCGCGGGGTAGACCGCTTCGCGGTCATTGGACCGGGCGGTTTTTTACATTGTAAACCGCATCGAACCGAAGGTTCGCAGGGAGCCCGTAAATGGCGGCTCAAGGTGACGCAAAAACCTGCGGGTGCAGCAGGCTGCTAGAGCACAATGGCCCGTTTGACCTCCACCCGGAAGACGCCGAAGAGCCGTTCCAGGTTTGAGGAGACGGTGAGGGAGGTACCGGCGATCCTGTTGTAGACTTCCACCAGAATTTCCAGTTCCCCTGGGTCCCGGGAGTAGAGGGCCGAGGAACAAGCGGCCCTGAAGAGGCCCTTTTCCGCCAGTTCGCGGGTGGAAAGGGAACCGTAACGCCGTTTTGCCTCCCTGTCCACCACCGCGGCGGGTCCATCGTATCCGATGGTGAAGATAAAGTCTTCCCGTGACAGCATATCAGGCGGCGGGAGAAAAAGAATCTTTCCCTACCCCGCACATGGGACACACCCAGTCCGCGGGGATATCTTCAAAGGCGGTACCCGGCGCGACGCCGCTGTCGGGGTCTCCCGCCGCGGGATCGTAGACATAGCCGCATATATCACAGACATATTTTTTCATATTAAACCTCCCGAATATCGGAACAGCCTCATTGATGAGGATTGTCTCACATATCCATTATACTGCCCCGTCCCGCTTTTTAACAGGGGCCAAAACCAAACGGCTGTCCTCCATCCTCACTTGAAGGTCCATTTTTCCTTGTCATAGTTGATGTCGGTCTTAATCTCCGTGATCGGTACCCATTGGACCACAAAGGAAATGGTGTTGTTGAATTTGTATACCGGCGCCGCCCCGGTCCGGTCCAGATAGGGAGAAAGGGTCATGCCCAGGATGGCGTTCCAGTCCCCCAGATGGTGGTTGATGTTCAGGTTGAAGGCCTTGAGCTTGAAGCCGGACTGCCGCCGCAGTTCGTCATTGTCAAACCTGAAGGAATCTGCCAGATCCTTGAAGAGATTCCGCCTTTCCCCTTTGGCCAGTTCGTCGGGAAGATCGAAGATGGGCCAGTCCTTCACATACCAGAACACGAGGGGATTTTCCGAAGTGGTGGAAAGGGTAAGATCCACAAATTTGGCGATCTCCAGGGTCAGGCCAAGGGTAAAGTCAAAAC
>JAITIC010000003.1 GCA_031279635.1 Treponema sp.
GACAGACTCTAATTATTAGATCTGTTCGGAAACTGAAGTTTTCGAACAACCCTATTATTTTTTTATCTAATATTTCTTCTTCCATACTATTACAGATATTATATTTATACTTGTCCTTCCAACCCTATAATAAATTATCCGATTATCGAGGCTTTCCCAAGACTGAAGTTTTGGGAAAGCCTCTGTCTTGAACTGTTTGCCGATAATCATTTATTCGAAAGTCTGGTTTAATACCCCAAGGCAAGCTATGCTTGCCAGGCAAGCTGCACTTGCCAAGCTTGCCGCGGCTCAAATAAAGCAACGCTTAAGATGCCGCGGAGCTTGTCCCGCGGAGGCTCATTAACATATTTCATTCAACCGCCGCTGTATGCCGTAACCGCCACGGCGCACGCGGCAACTTCGTTACCGAACGTTGCACCCCCTCTGCGGGAGATACCCCCGCAACGCTCCCCCTCCGCCTGAGTTGACTTCTGCCCGCGTCATTATCATTTCTTTCTAAAGGTTTCCAGCAGGCGGGAGATTATGCCCTTTTTGCGGGCGGCTTGCTCCGGCGCGGCGGCCTTTTCTGTCCGCGGAGTTTCGGCGCTGCGCCCGCCCTTTTCCCCGGCGGAAGCGCGTCCTGCCGCGGCCTCGCCCGGCCGGGCTTTTCGCCGCTTGCGGTTTTTGCCGCCGCGTTTGCCGCCACTCTCGTCGGGGACTCGGCTGCCTCTGCTGTCAACGGCGGCCACGGGGGCTTGCCCCCCACGGGAGGCGGCCTCGCCGCCGCTCCGTGAAGCGGCGGCGTATTTCTTTTTGTACAGGGCCATCCGCTCTTCAAAGGAAAGCTGTGAAAGATCCCGCTCCTCTGCCGGTCTGGAATCCCTGGCCGGCCGGGAGCGGCCCTTACCGGCCGCCCCTTCGCGGGAGGCATTACCTTCACGGAAGGCATTGCCGTCCCCAAAAGCGGCATCGCGCCGCCGGCCGCCTCCGCCGCCACGGCCTCGACCGTGCGCCCTGTCCCCGCGCCGTTCCCCTCTGCCCGCTCCGGCGCGGCCCTCGCCATGAGGACGCGCACCTCTGCCTTCAGCGGCTCTGGCGTTGCCGCGCGGATGACGCTCCTCCCGGGGGTCTCCGTAGACATCGGTGTGGATGCGCATACCGGCGCTTTTATCCTCCGTGTGCAGATCGGACATAGCTATTTCGGAGGGGATCTTTTTCCCGATGTAGCGCTCAATAGCGGGCAGCTCGTATACGTCCTGTTCACTGGCAAGGGTTATCGCCTTGCCGGTTTTTCCCGCCCTTGCCGTGCGCCCGATGCGGTGCACGTAGTTTTCGGATTCAACCGGCAGATCGTAATTGACCACCATGGCAAGGCCGTCAATGTCCAGCCCCCGCGCCGCGACATCCGTGGCGACGAGATATTTAATCCTGCCGGCTTTTATGTCGTCAATCACCTTGAGCCGCTTGGTCTGGGGCAAATCGCCGATAATGAATTCGCAGTCATAACCGTTGATCCTCAGCCGTTTAGCCACGATCTCGGTGTAACGCTTGGTGTTGCAGAAGATGAGGGCGCTTTCCGGCTTTTCCCGCTCAAGGATTCCCAGGAGGAGCCGCATTTTTTCCTCTGAGGGAACATGGTAGAGGACCTGTTCAACTTCCTCCACCGTGACAATTTCAGGCTCAATCTCGATTTCAAAGGGGGACTTGGTGTACTCCCAGGCGAGGTTCTTGACCCAGGCGTTGAGCGTCGCCGAAAAAAGCATGGTCTGGCGGCGGTCCGCCGGAGGCACTACTTTGATGAGTTTTCGGAGGTCAGGGTAAAACCCCATATCGAACATCCGATCCGCCTCATCAAGCACGAGAAAGGCGATGTTCATCAGATTCATTTTGCCCGACTTGTTAAGGTCCAGCACCCGGCCCGGCGTACCTACGAGGATCTGCGCGTTGTCTTTCAGGATCTGCTGCTGCTGGGTATAGCCGACGCCGCCGTAAAAACTGCCGATTTTGAAGGGCAGGTACTTGCCCAGCGCCTTTGCCTCTTCCTCAACCTGAACGGCCAATTCCCTGGTAGGCACCATAATGATGGCCTTTTTCCCCGTCAGAAGCTCCTCGGCAAGGAGCCGCTGAAAAATGACAATAAGAAAGGCCGCGGTTTTTCCGGTTCCCGTCTGGGACTGCACGTAAAGGTCCTGTCCGCCAAAAGCATGACTCAAGACCTGCTCCTGAACCGGCATACAGCTCACATATCCGGCTTCGGCAATGCCCCGCTGAAGGTCAGGATGCAGGTTTAATTCTCTGAATTCCATAATATGGCGGTATGATAGCAGATTTTAAAAGAAATGAATAGCCGCGTTTCGCTGCGCACGCCGTTATTGCGCGGTATCGGGCAGGGGTGCGCCATTGTACAATGGCTTCTAAAACTTTGACAATACTTTTCCAATGGTATTGCGAAAATTATTGGAATTTGAATATAATCGGGAAATAATGAGAACAGTGAAGGACTATCCAAAGGCGATCAATGATCCCGGCGCGGACAGAGTCGGCCGTCTTGCCGCCCTGCGTTCATGGGAGGCCGGGACGCGAAAAAGCGCCGCCTTTTCCGGTGGGCGCTCTTCCGGTGAAATTAACAACCACATCCACACAATTTACAGTTTCAGCCCCTATACCCCCGCCATGGCGGCCCTGCTGGCGCGGGATGCCGGTCTTGCCGCGGCGGGTTCGGTGGACCACGATTCCATCGCCGCCGCGGAGGAGATGATCGAAGCCTGCGCCACCCTGGGGATAGGCGGCTGCACGGGCTTTGAAGTGCGGGTCAGCTTCAAAACGGGCGCGGACGGCAGGCCCGGTCCTTTTGCCGGGAAAAAAATCAACAACCCCGATTCGGCAGGCTTTGCGTACATGACCGTTCAGGGAATACCCCGGCCGGCGATTCAGGCGGCAGCGGATTTCCTCAAGCCCGTCAGGGAAGAGCGGCTTAAACGTACCAGGGAGATGGCGTTTGCGGCTAACGCGGCGCTTTGGGAAGCGGGCCTGGCTGAAATTGATTTTGAAAAGGACATTTGCGGCAAGTCAAAATACGCGGAGGGGGGGGAGATCACCGAGCGGCACCTCCTCGCGGCGCTGGCCGAAAAATGTATTCTAAAATACGGGAAAGGGCCGGAACTGGCCGAAGCGCTCAAGGCGAAGCTGGGTATTGCCGTTTCACCCAAGATCGCCGCGCTGCTCGCCGACGCCGCCAATCCTCACTATTTGTATGATATCCTTGGCCTGCTCAAGTCCGAGTTTTTGCCGAAGATTTTTATCCAGCCCGATGAAAAAGAATGTATTCCGGCGGAGCGCGTAACGGCCTTCGCCCAATCCATAGCCGCTATTCCGGCCTACGCCTACCTGGGCGATGTCAAAGAATCCCCCACCGGGGACAAGCGGGCGGAAAAATTCGAGGACGATTTTATCGGCGAGTTTTTTGCGGAACTGTCCCGTTTGGGCTATAAGGCCGTTACCTACATGCCCCCGCGGAATACCCCGGAACAGCTCGCCAAGCTGCGCCGTCTTTCCGCGGAATGGGGCTTTATGGAAATTTCAGGCGTGGATATTAACAGTTCCCGCCAGTCTTTTAATTGCCCCGAGGTCTTGCGGGACGAATTCAGGCATCTTATTGACACCACTTGGGCGCTTATCGCCCACGAAAGAATCGCTTCGATAGACAAGCGTTGCGGCCTGTTCTCACCGGAAAATCCGCTGGCGGGACTTAGCCTCGCCGGGCGGCTCGCTTCTTACGCCGCTTTCGGGAAACGGCTGGATCTGTCAGATCCGGAAGATTCCGCCGCCGGCATAGCACATGAAATTGAGAAAGGAAGGATAAGATGAATTATATTTCTATCGCCCCCATGATCCGGGGACTCTGCATTGACCTTGCGGGAAAACCTCAAATCGCCGTGTGCGAACCGGCGAAAGAGGGAAAGGCTCCCGCGCGCGCCATGAGCGTGGAGATCGCCGGCGGGGATACCGAAGAAACCATTGCGGGGATTATTCAAAAAGCGTATGCCGCGTGGAAAACGGCCCCGCTCCATGCGGCTCCGTCCGCCGGCGGGGTTTTGATCCCTTCCTGCGTATCATTGACCTCTGACGGAAAACCCGAAGCCCTGTACTGGATAGACGATGATCTTGATTCCGCGCGGAAGCGGCTCGCGGAGCGTAACGATTCCCCTGTGACGGCGCCGCCTGCCGCGGACGGCAGGCTCATCGACGCGGCGGCGCGGGCCAGCGTGGTGAAAAACCGCGTGGCCCTGGTCACCGGCGGCGCTCAGGGCATCGGTGAAGAAATAGTGCGGAACCTCGCCGCCGCGGGAGCGCTGGTGCTTATCGCGGACCTCAACCTTGAGGGCGCGCGCAAACTCGCGGAAGCGGTCAACGCCGAGGAAAAGCGGACTGCGGCCCTGGCCCTCCAGGTGAACGTGTCGGACGAAGACTCGGTGGAGGCGATGTGCAATGCCGCCTCGGAGAGCGCCGGGGGCCTGGACCTCTGCGTCAGTAATGCCGGGGTACTCAAGGCGGGCAGCGTTCTTGAACAGGGGCTGGCGGACTTTAAGTTTGTTACCGACATCAACTATACCGGCTTTTTTATCATCACCAAATTTGCCGGCAGGCTCTTAAAGGCCCAGAGCCGGACCGCCCCCCGCTGGAAAACCGACATCATACAGATCAATTCCAAATCGGGGCTGGAAGGCTCAAACAAAAACGGCGCGTATGCGGGCGGCAAATTCGGCGGGATCGGCCTTGTGGCGAGCTTCGCCCTGGAACTGGTGGAATACAACATCAAAGTAAACGCCGTCTGTCCGGGAAATTTCCTGGACGGCCCGCTCTGGTCTGATCCGGAGAAGGGCCTTTTTGTTCAATACCTCAAAACCGGGAAAGTCCCCGGCGCAAAAAACACAGCCGAGGTGCGGGCCTTCTACGAATCCAAAGTCCCCATGAAACGGGGCTGTACCGGCAAAGACCTGGTCCGGGCGATCTACTACCTCGTGGAACAGGAATATGAAACCGGCCAGGCCATCCCCGTTACCGGCGGGCAGGTGATGTTACACTAAAAAGGAGAGATAATCGAGGCTGTTCAAAAACCGTGCCCCTGCGTATGCCGGGAACATTTGCGCACAGTCAATTAGTTTTGGAACAGCCTCGACTGGCATTGCGTTTCCTTTAGCCGCTGCGTTAAATCCAGCCAAATGCGCCGTTTTCCCGAAAATCCGGCTGTTTTGGACAAATTCGGGAGATTTTTCGGCGGCGGGCGGATATGCGTTCCCCAAGAAAAATTCCACAAAAAGAACGAAAAACCATTGAAAAACTAAAACACCCTGATATAATATATGTAGGAGTGAAGCTATATATAATAGTTTCCCTTTAGCTAGAGTCTGTCCATAATGTAGACACATTATGGACAGACTACCTTAAAACAGGCATTTTGCGCACCGTTTTGGTACAAAACGGGAGCAAATGCAAGGTCTGTCCGCAAAGTAACCGACT
>JAITIC010000029.1 GCA_031279635.1 Treponema sp.
CTGGGATTGCAGTTTTGCCTATATTCTCTGTTCCCTTGCCAACGTCAAAAGCGATACGTCGGTGGAGCAGTTGTTGGGCCGGGTCATGCGCATGCCCTACGCAAGAGGGCGAAAATCCCCGCTGCTCAACAAGGCTTACGCCTATGTGGTTTCCCCGCATTTTGGCGAAGCCGCCGCCGCGCTTGCCGAAAAACTGGTCAACAAGGGTTTTGACAGCGGGGAAGCGCGGGCGGCAATCCGGCAGGAGCCTCCCAAAGTTCCCGATCTGAACCCGAATTGGAATATTCCTTATAATCAGTTCAAGACAGGCGAACCTTTAAAGCCCTCGGATATACCGCCGTCAATAGGGTTTGATAACGATACGTTATTTTTTACCCCGGACACGACCGGGGAAGATATAGAAAAAATGTGCGCTAAAATTTCCTCCTCCGAAGCCGCCGATTTGATATGGAAATTCACGGCCTACAAAAAAACCGGCAAAGAGCCGTCCCCTTCCTCAAAAGGCGTTTCCTTTACCGCACCCCGCCTCATGTTTGAATCCCAGGGCGAACTATTGTTTGCCACCCCCGAAATCATCTTTGAAAACTTTGACTGGAACATCGCGGACTATGCCGCGCCCCGGCTTGAGAAGTGCGAATTCAACATTGGGGAGACCGGAAAGGGCTTTTATATTGACATAGACGGCAACCGCCTCAAGTACCGTTATGCCGGAAACGATCCGTTTCTGCCCCGCCTTGCCGATACAGACGTATAGACTTCCGCTAACCTTGTTTACTGGCTTGACCGCAAACTCCGGCAGACCGATATACCGCAGCCCCAAATGCTGGAATGGCTGCGCCGGAATATCGAATACCTTACGGAGACGCGGAAAATCACCCTTGCCAATCTGATGATCGCCAAATACGCCCTGATGAATAAGCTTCTGGCAAAAATAACCGCAGCCCGGCAGAATGTGAAAACAAAAGCGTTTGAGTTTTTTCAGAATGAGACCCACAAAACCCTTGACTTTAAAACGCCTTTTACGTTTTCGGAAAATATGTACGAAGGCCAATTATACTACCAGGGCGGTTACCGGTTTACCAAACACTATTTAGGCAGTAATAAAATCCCCCTCATGGACGGCGGCGAGGGAGGGGAAGAGTTACAATGCGCCAGGGCTATAGACTCAGAACCGGCGGTACGGTTTTGGCTCCGCAATGTTTCACGGCATCCCGCATCATTCAGGCTCCCTACATCCACGGATTTTTTCTACCCCGACTTTATAGCAATGCTTACCGATGGACGGGTACTGGTAGTAGAGTACAAAGGTGAAGACAGGGCAACAAATGACGATACCAGGGAAAAAACCAACATCGGTGAAATATGGGTAAAACTTTCAAAAGGCAAAGCCCTGTTCTTGCTTGCCACGATTAAGAAAGGCGGCAGAAGCCTTGAGGAACAAATAAAAGAAAGAATCGAAGGATAAATATGTCTGATTAATGGACGAATTTTTCTGTCCTGAAAATTGCGGAGTAATTTCATTTTGTGGTTTTGAATGGGAAAAATTATCAAAAAGTGATGTTCACTCATCTCAATGTAAATTTCCTCTGAGGCTGTTCCAAAATTGAAGTTTTGGAACAGCCTCAACTATCACAGTAAAAAAATGCGGCAGGCCGTTTGGATATTGACGTACACTCACGAAAGCACAGAGGCAGGCGTATTCTTGAAAAAACGCCCTTTTTTTGATACCATGCTGCCATGCTTGAATTGCGGGGCGTTACCAAGGTGTACGGTTCGCGGAAAGCGGTGGACAACATCAGCTTTTCGCTGGGCGATCACGAGGTGCTCGGTTTTCTCGGTCCCAACGGCGCGGGAAAATCCACCACCATGCAAATTATCGCGGGCTATACTTCCTCCACCGCGGGCACGGTAAAAGTAAACGGGCGCGAGATTCTTGAGGACCCCATCGGCTGCAAGCGGCAGATCGGCTATCTTCCTGAGCGGCCTCCCCTGTATCCCGACATGACGGTCGGGGCCTATTTGTCCTTTATGTTTGATCTGAAAAAGGTCAGGCTGCCCAAAAAAGACCATATTGCTGAAATCTGTGCTTCGGTGGGTATCGTTGACGCGCGCGAACGGATCATAAAAAATCTCTCTAAGGGCTACCAGCAGCGGGTGGGGCTGGCCCAGGCCATGCTTGGGGATCCGGGGCTGCTCATTCTGGACGAGCCGACGGTGGGCCTTGATCCTAAACAGATCCTTGAGGTGCGGAACCTTATCCGCGAGTTGGGGAAGCGCCGCGCGGTGATTTTTTCTTCCCACATTTTGCAGGAGATTCAGACGGTATGCGGGCGGATCATCATCATCAATAACGGCGCGCTCATCGCCGACGATACGCCGGAAAGGCTTTCCGCCCTTGCCGGGGAACACACGCTGCTGCTCGGCGTGGAGGGGCCGCCGGAGGAAGTGCTGGAGGCACTGAGGGCGCTTCCGGGGCTAAAATCCGCGGAACAGGCGGGGAGTCCTGAAAGCGGGGTCTTTGAGTTTCTGCTGGAAAGCGAGGCGGGGCGGGATGTCCGCCGTGACCTGTTCAGGCTGCTTGCCGGAAAGGGCTGGCCTGTGCTTTCCCTGCGGAAGAGCGGAATGTCCCTGGAGGATGCGTTCCTGCGGCTTACCGCGGGGGATTCGTCGGGGCTGTTCGCCCTTTTCAAAAGCGGCAAAACCGGCGCAAGTGAGAGTGAAGGAGACGGCGCGCAATGAAGGCGATTATCCGGCGGGAACTGTCCGCGTATTTTACGTCCCCCATCGGCTTTGTGTATCTGGGGGCGGTTTATTTTCTGTCAGGTTTCTTTTTGCTCACCGGCCCCCTGCTTGCCAACAGCGCCGATATACGGCTCGTGTTTTCGGCGCTTCTGCTGGCCGTTATGTTTCTGACGCCGGTTCTGACCATGCGCCTGATGACTGAGGATCGGCGTTACCGCACCGACCAGGCCCTGCTGACCGCGCCCGTCAGTCTTGGGAGCATAGTGGCGGGAAAATTCCTCGCCGCGGCGATTGTGTACGCCGCCGGCATTTCGGTTACGCTTGCCCACGCCCTTACCCTGAGTTTCTTCGCCCCCATGAACTGGCCGATTGTCTGGGGCAATTATATCGCCCTGCTCCTTTTGGGCTTTTCTTTTATTTCCATCGGGCAGTTTATTTCTTCGCTCACGGAAAACCAGGCCATTGCCGCCATCGGCGCTTTCGCGGTGATGCTCGTAATTCTGCTGTTAGACGCCATTCCCGCAATCATCCCCAACCTACGCCTTGCGGCGATTATCGGGGAGCTTTCATTTATCAAGCGCTACACCCCGATAAGCAACGGAATACTTTCCCTGTCCAATCTGTTTTTCTTTATCAGCGTCTGCGGTATTTTTTTGTTTTTGACCGCCAGGGTTCTGGAAAAAAGAAGGTGGAGCTGAATGTACGGCATAAAAAATCCATTCGACAGCAGGAACTTCAGATACGGCGCCGTCTCGATGATTATTACCGTTACGGTAATTGTGTTTATCGTACTCCTGAACGCCCTGCTTACTTTTCTCTTCAAAAAATATCCGCTTAATATCGACCTTACCGAAAACCGGGCCTTTACGATTTCGCGGGACACTGAGGAGTTTCTCGCCTCGTTGAAACAGGATGTGGCGATCTATGTGATGAATACCGAGGCCCGTTTTACAGGCTCAAGCCCCGCGGAATATTTTACCCAGGCCAATGAGGTAATTCACAAGTACGCCCAGTACTCTTCGCGGATACGTCTTGAATATGTGGACTTGATCCGCAGTCCTGATTTCAGCTCTCGCTGCCCTGATGAAAATCTCAATGTAAATGACATACTGGTTACCTGCGGCGGCAGGTACCGGGTTCTCGCATCTTCGGACCTGTTTAATATCCGCAGCTCTTATTACGGAAACTACGTGGCCGCTTCCAAAGCGGAACAGGCCATGACCTCGGCCTTAATGAATATTACCAGTGATAAGAAGTCCCTCGCGGCGGTGACAGGCGGCCACGGAGAGGGGGAGATTGGGGCCTTTACGGAACTGCTCAGGCTGAACAGTTATGAAACGGCGGATGTCAACCTCTTTACCGGTGACGTGCCGGACGACGCTTCGGTGTTGATTCTCGCGTCTCCGGCGCGGGATTTTTCCGCGGCGGAATTGCGGAAAATCGACGCTTTTCTTGAGGGTGGCGACAAGCGGCTTTTGTTTTACCTTGCCTCGCCGGCCCAGCCGGATTTGCCCAACCTGGCCGGGTACCTGGGCGAATGGGGCATAGCGGTGGACCAGGGGGTGGTTTTTGAAACCGACAACAGCCGCCTCATCTCGGTTTCACCCTATATCGCCGTTGTGGATTACGCCGGAGATGAAGAATACTCGCAAAACATGGTCCGCAGGGAATTGCTTGCGGTGATCCCCGAATCCCGGCCGCTCAGGGCGGTTTTTGATCAGGCCCGCTACCGGAATGTGACGCCCCTGCTTACATTTTCGCCCGCCTCCGGCATCAGGCCGCCTGACGCGCCCAACGACTGGTCTCCCGGCCCGCTGCAAATCAGGGGAAACGTGCCGGTTTTGATGCTGAGCAGCCAGTTCCGCAACAACGCCGCCGGGCAGCCGGTTGAGGCTCACGTCCTGGTCTCCGGTTCGCTCTTCGCGGTGGACGGCAGCATTCTGGGCAGTCCCAACATCGCCAACTCGGCTTATTTTCTTGACCTTTTGGGAACGCTCACCGGCAGGGAGGATGTCATCTATATTCAGGACAAAACCCTGGACTTTGCCGGGTTGGGGGCCAATGTATTGCAGATAATGGTGATCGCCGTGGTATTTACGGTGCTGCTGCCCCTGGGTGTTTTGGGCGCGGGCATCGCGGTCTGGCTCAGGCGGCGGCATAAATGACCGATATACAAAAGGCGTCTCCTGGGAATGGCTCATTATAGAGCCTGAGCCAAAGGTTCTTGCAGTTTTTCAGGCTTTCAGCCTTGCAAAACCGCGCATTTCAAGGTTGCTTTAATAATAGAGGTTTTTGGTGAACAGGCGGATTGGTTTTATCGGGATAATGTTCGCGGCGCTTACCGGCATGGGGATTACCCTGTTTTTTCTCAGCCGGACGCCGGAGGTTTCGCCCTCAAGCGCGGAGGAAGGCGAGGAGTATATCTACATCGCCAATTCCGCTGAAGTTTCGGACGCCGCCATTGCCTCCGTTACGGTCCGCAACAGCTTTGGGGAATTTACCCTGACCGGCGGGGACAATCCGGCGATAAGCGGCTTTGAGCATATCGCCATGGATACGTACAGCCTTGGCCGTATTCTCAATGTCTCCGTCCGCCTGGTTTCCCGCGGACTGGTAACGAATGAGGCGGCGGACCTCGCCGTTTTCGGCCTTGAGCCTCCGCGGGCGGAACTGCTGATACGGCCCGCCGAAGGGGAAGCGGCGGCGCTGCTCATCGGCTCCGACGCCCCTGACGGCGGCAATGTGTATGTAAAACTCACCGCCTCCCCGCAGATACATCTTGCCGCTTCTTACGATGTCGATCTTTTTCTGAAAAGCCCCCTTGATTTTACCGACACCGAAATCACCCCCCAGGCGGAAACAAGTCGGGCCGGGGAACCGCCCTTTGCAAAAATAGTGCTCGGCGGCCTGGTCAGGCGGGGGGAAGAAATTACTATAGTAGACGCCGGCCCCGGCGGCGGAAGCGGGAACGTTTTTTTTGGCAGCCGCTGCCGGATCACCGGCCCGGTGAACGCCGCCCTCAGCACGGACAAGGGGCTGCCTCCGCTAGAGGCCCTTTTCGGGCTAAAAGCCGCCCGCGCCGCCGCCCTTCTTTCGGCCAATGGGGAGCTTGCCCGCTACGGGCTTGCCGAACCCTGGTCTACGGCGGAAGTTTACTCAAACCCGCGGTTTGATCCCGAAACAGGCGAAGACAGAAACGGAAACTTCAGCCTGCGGGTTTCAAAGCCGGACGAGAGAGGGATGGTGCATATCCTGCGGGAAGGTTCGTCCCTTGTGTACGAGGCCGCCGCTTCCTCCCTTCCCTGGCTTGAGCTTTCCTGGTTTGACCTGATGGAGAAGCTCATCATCCTTCCCTTTATTGACAGTATTTCTTTGATAGAGATAAAAACCCCTTCGCGCGCCGTTTCCTTTTCCCTCTCCGGCGGGGGGGATGATTTACGGGTTAAAGCCGGGGATATTGATATTGACACGGGGAATTTCCGCGCGTATTACCAAACCCTGATAGCGGCCCGCTACGACGAATACAGCGGGGTTTCCGCCGCCGCTCTGCCGCCGCCCTTCCTTGAAATTGTGTATCATTACCGCGGCAGGCCCGCAGATACCGTCAGCTTCCACGAAGCCTCCTCACGGCGGGTTCTGAGCAGCCTCAACCGCGGCAGGCCCCATTTCACCCTGTCGGCCTATACCGATCAGGTCTTAGCCGATCTGGACGCGGTTCTCGCCAATCAGAGCGTGCGCCCGTATTTGTAGGGGCGCGCTGTGAGCGGGCATAAAAAGTCAGCTAATCTCCAAAGCAATCCCTATTCTTGAGTTGTATTCTTCTTCGGTGATTTTGTCTTTCAGAAAATCGGTGATGATGAGGCGGACAACCGGAGGAAAGGCGTTCCAGTAGCGCGCGGGCCAGGCGCCCAGTTCCGCGCGGAGGCTTTCGTCCATCGCTTCGCTCATGGCGCCGCGGGAAAACGCAACAAACTGCTCGACCATTGCGGACAGCATGTCCCGGGACGGCTTAACTCCTTCATCCCCGGTATTTTCACCGGCGTTTTCCGGAATCCACGCCCGGCAGAGTTCTTCGATTTGCGCGTCGGTCAGCTCCGGCGCTTCCTCCCTGATGATCCTGACCGCCATGTCCCGAACCGACTTTTTCAGGCCCTCAATGCCGGCCCCTATGCCGGCGTTGATGTTGAGCGAAAGCTCTTTTGCCACGCGCTGAGGACTGGGCATTTCGAAGGCTCCTCCGGTCAGGAATAGCTCCCGCCGCCGCCTGGTCACCGCTTCGGCAAGCACCTCTATGGAAGCCTCGTCGCTGCGGTTGAGAATATAATCCAGTGTCTGTATCAGTTCGGTATCCGCCATTGCAAAAGCATAACCGTTAAAGCGGCATTGGACAAGAGGACTATTTCGTTCATAATAAGCCCATGAAACTTACCGTCCTTGGCTCCGGCACTTCCCACGGCATTCCCGTGGTGGGCTGCCTCTGCGCCGTATGCCGCTCGGAAGATCCCCGCGACAAGCGAATGAGGGCCTCGCTCTACGTTGAAGGCGAAGGCGGCGAGACGGCGGTGATCGACACGGGGCCGGAATTCCGCCTGCAGGCGCTGAGGGCGGACATACGCAGGCTGGACGCGGTCTTTTTTACCCACGCCCATGCCGACCACATCCACGGCCTGGACGATGTGCGGTCCCTGAGCGTGAAAACGCCGCTGCCCGTTTACGGCGACAAGCCAACCATCAGGGAAATCAGGAAACGGTTTTCGTATATCTTCAAAAACACCCAGCGGGGCGGCGGTAAACCGCGGATCATTCCCGCCGCGGTTTCCGCGCCGCTTGCCGCCGGTGGTCTCCGCTTTACCCCCGTTCCGGTTAAACA
Organism: Treponema sp.; assembly: GCA_031279635.1. GTDB lineage: Bacteria > Spirochaetota > Spirochaetia > Treponematales > Breznakiellaceae > WQXQ01. The sequence continues at coordinate 7,613 of JAITIC010000029.1, forward strand.
CGGCGCGCTTGATATTTTGGGCTGGCGCATAGACGAGGCCGGCAAAACCGCGGTGTACCTCACCGATGCCAGCGCCATCCCGCCCGCTTCCCTTCCCCTCATCGCCGGGGCGGACATCCTCATTATCGGCGCCCTGCGGGAACAGCCCCACGAGACCCACTTCAATTTTGAGCAGGCCCTGCATACGGCAGCCGGCCTGAGATTAAGGCAGGTCTTTCTGACCCACATCTGCCACGACTACACCCATCGGGAGATAGAAGCGTACTGCCGTAATTTCATCCTTGAACGGGAACTAACAGGAATTACCATAGGGCCGGCCTGGGACGGCCTGGAGCTGTCAGTCTAATAGGTGACGATAAGCGCGTGAAACACCAGAGGGACAGAGCCGGTATTGGCGATGCTGTGGAAAGCGCCGTTACCGGTGATCATCGTGTCGCCGGGTTTTACCGGAACATCTTTTCCGTTGTCGTTCACCATTCCGCTGCCTGAGAGGATAATGTAATATTCTGTTTCGGAATCGTGGGCGTGCCTGCCGATAGACGCTCCGGGCGGCAGCGTTAATTCCGCCAGCATACGAATATTCTTTTCATTTTCACAGTCCACAAGGTGGGTGAAGTTTGTGATCCCTTCCCCGCCCCGCATTTTTTCCTTGCTTTCAATTTTCATTTCTCTCCGCTGAATAACCATACATTCTCTCCATAAGATATAAACATATGAGCCTGTCCCAAAACTAATTGACGGTGCGCTCGCGTTCCCGGCATAGCCGGGAGCAAGGTTTTGGGACTGCCTCCCATTCCAAAAATACAACAATTTTATCCGCTGCGCAAGCGGGGCCTTCCTCCGGCTTTCTTCTCCCACATCGCCAGATACACCCCCGCAATTACCAGCGCCGCGCCGACCCACTGCAAAGGGGCGAGACGATCCCCCAGCACAAAAAATCCGCCGATAACCGTAACCATCGGTATAAGGTTGATGAAAATGGCGCTGACCGACATTCCCAGTACCTCAAGAGAACGGGCGTAAAACCAATAACCCAGGGCGGAACAGCAAATGCCCAGAAAGATCAGGTGAAGGATAACAGGCATATCCGGCTTTCCCCAGCGGTCCAGTTCCAAAATTGAAAAAGGTATGAAGCAAATAAAACCCGCCAGCGACTGCCAGAATACGATGTAGATTCTGGAGCAACGGACAAAGAGGGGACGAGTAAGAAGCGAGTAACTTACCCAGCTCAAAGCCGCGCCGGCCATGTACACATAACCGAGGAAGCTGCCCGAAAGGGCAAGGGAAACCCCCGCCACAAGCCACACCCCGGCAATTGAGATGAACGCGCCCAGCCATTGCCGGACGCTTATCCGCGCCGGGACGCTGCCGCTGTTACGCGCTATTTTAGCGCTGATCCGGTCGGCGATCATGGTAAGTACCGGAATGGCGCCGATGGCAATGGAAGCCTCGGACGCGGTCACCAGGGAAACGCCGTTGTTTTCGCAAAAGAAGTAGAGCGTAACGCCGGTAAAACCGGCGCAAAAAAGCAAGGGGATGTCTTTTGGGTTAAGTTTTTCCTTTGGGGCAAGTTTTTGTTTAATAAAATACAGAAACACCAGGGCGATGACAAAACGCAACAGCCCAAGGGACATAGGCGGAAAAACCGCAACTGCAACCTTGATCGAAATGAAAGAGAAACCCCAAAACAGGACGCAGATAATAATCGCCCCCAGAGCCTTATGCCGTTCAGTCATACCGCGGCCTTATCCACCAGTTCCGCGAGGAGCGGTATAAGCTGCTTCTTGCGGGAGACCACTTCTTTCAGCATGTAGATTCCCTCTCCGGTGACGGGGAAATTGATGTGGCTGGTGAAAGATTTTTTCCCGGTTACAAAGAGAAGGGAGTCCAGTACCGTCACGTCGGTCACGAGGAGGGCGGAGAAAAAATGGTCCCCGGCAGCCCGCTCCTTTTCCAGAGCGGCGGCGATTTCGGCGCGGCGCTCCATCAGGGCCTTGGGGTTGTCGGTTTCGATCTGGCTGACGGTAAAGGTCATGCCCCGCTCGCGGTATTCCTTCATGTCCATCTTGATGAGCTCACCGGCGGGCAGGGAATTGATCTGGTTCGCCGCGAACTGAAGTTCCTGGCCCAGTCTCGCTATGTCCAGGCCGGTAATCGAGGAGAGGTATTCCGCGGCTTCAATGTCCGTCTCGGTAGTAGTGGCCGACTGCAGTATCAGGGTATCGGTAAGAATGCCGCAGAGCAGGATTGAGGCGACGCCCTTTTCCAGCGGGGCCTTCTGTTCCCGGTACAGGTTGGTGATAATCGTACAAGCGGCCCCCACCACGCGGTTGATAAACGTGATCGGGTAACGGGTGGAAAGGTTGCCCAGCCGGTGATGATCGATTACTTCAAGTATCTTGTAGTTTTCGATTCCTTCGATAGCCTGGCTCGGCTCATTGTGATCCACCATGATCACTTCGATATTCGGCTCTTTGATCAGGTCCCCTTCGAAAATCACCCCCACCACTTTGCCCTCATCGTCAGTTACCGGCAGGCAGCGGGAAGGCGCTTTTGAGATGGCCTCCCTGAATGTCCGCACCGGATCGTGCAGGCGGATTGGGAGGACGGCGTCGCCCAGCGTGCCCACCGCCACTGAATAGATGATGAGCATCGCCGTGGAGGAAGTGTCGAAGGGGCTGATGAGCACCGTCACTTTGTTTTTTTCCGCCAGCTCCACCAGCTCTTTGGAAAGGGTATTCCCGCTGGAAAGTATCAGCGCCCTGACGCCCAGCTCAATACAGCACTGTTGAATATCCCAGCGGTCCCCCACAATGACCAGGGCGTTTTCAATGCCCTCCGCATGGATGTATTTTTTGAACTGGGCCGTGTAGGAGGCCGCCACTACAATCGGGGATTTGCGGATTTCGCCGGCGTTGAACAGGGTTAGCGGCTGAGCGTGGATGGTCGCCGCCAGATGATCCAGCGAAAGGGGAAAGGCGGATTTTTTCCTCGGGTTGATATTGGCGATGATGTAGCGGGCAAAGCCCTTGTAGTGGAGCATGCTCCGGTACACGCCGTCTTTGTCCACAATGGGGAGCACTTTGGAATCGTCTTTTTGCAGCAGTTCCAGGGCCTCCCACACGCTGGCGTCCTCGTTGACCGTGGCCGGAGGGCCGGAAAGATAATACTCCGCTTTAGGGATCAGGTCCGGCAGATACTCCGGCACGGGTACGCCGAAGCGTTCAAAAATATATTCGGTTTGGGGGCTTATCTTCCCCGCGCGGGCGGGGACGCAGTTTTCCGCTCCCCGCAGGCGCACCAAGCGGGCATAGGCGGCGGCGGAAACCACCGAATCAGTATCCGGGTTACGGTGCCCGATAACGTAGATTTTTTTTCCCATAATGACAGGTTAATCGTAAATGGCGCGGCATATTTCGTCAAGACGGACAGGGACCGCGCAGGAAGGCCGAATAACCGGATCCTTTTCTACCTTCTTTGCCACCTTCCAAGCCTGCGGTATGCCGAGTATCCCTTCATAAAGGTTAGGATGTTTTGCTCTTCCATGGGCTGATTTTATCCCTTTTTTGTCTTTTTTCAACTATATCTTGTGAAGAGCCATAAAAAGTTATTCAAAAGACATTCAGTAAAGTTTTTTTCCCCAAGGTTTACTGTAGCACCGCGCCGTCCATGGCGCAGGAAATTTATTCGAAAGTCTGGTTTAATACCCCGGAGCTCTGCTCCGGCTCAAATGACGCAACGCTTACAAAAATTTGGTGTTAAACCCAAGAACCCGCTTGCGCGGGGGAGGGTATTATAAACTTCCTATCGAACGAGCCTCCGATCGAACCAATGCAGCGCTTAAGATACCGCGGAGCTTGCTCCGCGGAGGCTCATTAGAAAAAGAATATATGAAAAAACAGTTTAAAATTTCCATTGTAAAAAAGGACAGAGAGACGGCAACGCCGCCCCACTATCCCCGAAAAAAATACTTTTTTAAAAGTGACAGGCACTCATTTTAAGCGCCCATCTCGGATGCTAATTGCGCTTCCTGTAGCGTATTGTACTTTGTTGCCATGTTAGGTACAATATCTATCCTGTCCAACCTATGGTGCTCTCCAGGAATATGCTGTTGAGTCCTACTGTCGGTATACGGTTTAATATACTTGGACATCTGCACTATTCTATAGTCCTTGCCAACCGTAACAAGAACAGCGACTTGTACAACTGTCGGACCAAAAAGTCCATCCAGTCCGCCCGAAGTTTCCTGCGCCCTGCCTTGGATCACGACAAATTTAGCTTCTATATCCTTAAGTTGATCCGCGTCAAAATAAGATAGAACCTCTGGGGGGAGGGTCCCGCCAAACTCCAATTTAACCGTATTTTCTAATGGGGCGCTTGTTACACATCCACTGATGATTGATCCAATCAGGATCATTCCGGCAAAAATAAGCGCGATTTTTTTTTGTTTTCCATTGTTTTCCATTGTTTTTTCCTCTACTTCGACAACAAAGCTTAAATTATGCGTTAGATTTCATAAAACCTTTATGTACGGGTGTTCCGTAACGGCGGCATGAATGCCGTCGTCCCCATAAATTTCAGATTTTATGGTGCATAAAACTCCTTGTCTGGGGCTCTGCCCTGAATTTCCCGCCCACAAGGGCCGGATGGCCTATATTCCTGTAAAGCCCTGCCAACTTTTGGTGGTTTTTACAGAAACTATAGAACTTATACTTCTATAGTCTATAGAATGCAAAGATGTTTGTCAACAAGCCAAGTATACGGGCTTAATAAAAGGAGGATGGAAAGGAAGGGCAATAGGCTGTATGGAAGAACAGGAACTCAAGGACATTTTGGGACAAAAAATCAAATTTTTCCGCCTTCGCAGGCAGTTTTCACAGGCCGACCTCGCCGAAAAAGCCAATATTTCCATAACTTTTCTGTCAAATATTGAACGAGGCAATAACTTTCCCCAAACTGGAACCCTTTGCAGTCTTGCAAAAGCCTTAAACGTTGAAGTTTGGGAACTTTTTAAGCCGGAAGATGCCTCAAACGAGCAAAATTCCCTTATAGACCGCATTTCTCAAGACTTTTCCCTGCAGGTTAATCTTGCAATGGAGGCGGTTTACAACCATTACAAGGTTTGGACGCTCAAATAGTCAATTAGTTTTGGAACAGCCTCATCTCATTTAATATAACACTGGGTGACAGTTGTGCTTTTTACGCCAATTCCGCCGCCAGTTTTACCCCGCTTCCTGTATAAATGTTGAAAACACGCCGCATATTATAGGCCAAATAAGCCAACGACACCTCGGCACAGATCTTAGGCTTGGTACGGCATAACAGTTGCTTGTATCCCCACACCGCCTTGATCGTGCCAAATACATGTTCCACTATTTCTTGCCGTTTTCGGTACAGCGTTTTGTTGTTCCGTGTCCGCTCATCCACAATGTCAAGTGTATCCTGATACAGCGGCCTGAGTATCTGGCGGTGTTTGCCTTGTGTACATTTATCTTTCTTCGGGCATTTGCCACACGCCGCATAATTAGCGTATATTCGATAGTCCTTGCCGTCACTGTGTTTTTGATTACGCATATACCGCATTTGATTTTTATCAGGGCACTCATAGCAATCATGTTCGCGGTCATACACAAAATCCCTGCGGGTATAGCCTACTGCTTTTTTCACCCCGCCGGGCAAACGAGGATGCACAGCGAAGAACCGGACGCGGAATCTGCTTGAGCCGCGGCAAGCTTGGCAAGCGCAGCTTGCCTGGCAAACATAGCTTGCCTTAGGGTATTAAACCAGACTTTCGAATGAGCCTCCGCGGAGCAAGCTCCGCGGTATCTTAAGCGCTGCATTAGTTCGATCGGAGGCTCGTTCGATAGGAAGTTTATTATACCGTCTGGTTTAATACCAATTTCCTGTAAGCGGTGCTTTATCTGAGCCGCGGCAAG